>NZ_DASQOG010000214.1:0-8385 GCF_035644575.1 Desulfovibrio sp.
CTGGATTTTTTCTATAGTGCAGACCATGCAATACCCAGTACGCATCCGCATCATTTCAGGCAACGCTGTAAACGGCGGATGTGTCGCGCCGTTACGGCAACGTAGTTGCTGACGGCGTGATGATGGCGGAATCGCGAATGGTCACAGCACATTCAGGAGGAAGCCGCATGTTCCCAAGCCCAGACGGAAAGCAGAAAAATTTCAGCCCCTTCAATGCCTCGTTCTGCGTAGATCTGCACGTCCATTCCCGCCATTCAACCTGCCCCTCGCAGTGGATTTTGCAAAAGATCGGCTGCGGCGAAAGTTACACACCTCCCCGCAAGATTTACGACATCGCAAGAGCCAGGGGCATGGACTACGTTACGATTACGGATCACGACACCATTGCTGGCGCGCTGGAAATCGCCCATTTGCCGCAGACATTCATCAGCGAAGAAATTTCGGCCTACTTTCCTGAGGACAAGTGCGAAATTCATGTGCTTGCCTGGGATATCACCGAGGCGCAGCACAGGGAGATAACGCGGCTTCGGGGCAACATCTTTGAGCTTGTTCCCTACCTGATGGGGCAGGGCATTGCCCACGCCTGCGCGCACCCCCTGTGCGCGGCCAATAACCGGCTGACTCTGGGCCATGTGGAGCAGCTCATACTGCTGTTTTCAGTTTTTGAGCTCAACGGTGCGCGCAATAATGTGCAGAATGACGCGCTGCGTCAGATTGTGGAGGCCCTGACCCCGGAATCCACAGCCAGAATGGAAGAAAAACACAACGTCAGCGCACTTGTTGCCCAGCCCTGGCGCAAGAGTTTTGTGGCCGGGTCCGACGACCATTCCTCCTGCAATATCGCCAGAAGTTCCACGGTGATAGAAGTTCCCCGCGCAGAACTTGGCTGCTCGGGCCACGCCCCGGCTTCGGCCTTGTTGCGGGCTGTCATGGCAGGTGGCACCACGCCACGGGTCATACCTGCAACGCCGCTGGGTTTTGCCCATAATCTGTACGCAATTGGCTACCAGTTCTACAAAAACTCCACGGGGCTCGCGCAGGATATCAACAACAGCACCGTTCTACGCTTTGCCGAAAACATGCTCACGGGCAAGCCTGATACGCGCAGCCGCACCATCAAGACGCGCGTCATGTCCATTGGCGGATTTTTGCTCAACTGCGGCAGATGGGTGTCCCGCTCAGAAAAAAGCATGCAGGAAAGTATACTTGAGGCGGCTGGCAGGGCCATTGCCCAATCGCCGGAGCTTGCCGTGGCGGCGGACAGCGTCAACGTCATTGTGCCGCAGGAGCGCATGCCCCGGCGCGAGGCGCTGCTGGCCCGCTTTGTGGGCGATGTGGCGGAAAACGTGCAGCTTGCCTGCGCCAATTCTGTTTTGTCTGACGTGCTCAAAGGAAATTTTTTCAATGTGTTCAAGCTGGTGGGCGCCATGGGGTCGCTCTACGCCATGCTTGCCCCTTACGGCATCGGCTATTCGCTTTTTGCGCAGGATAAAATGTTTGCGCGCGAATGCCTGCGCCGTTTTCTTCCAAGGGACGCCAGATCGGACACGGCGGCGGACAGGGCCGCCATTGCCCATTTTACGGATACCTATCTTGAGGTGAACGGCGTTGCCAAAACCCTGCAATCCATGTTGCCTCTGGCGCGGGAGCAGGGCAAGAGAATGGACATCCTCACCTGCGTGCGGCCAGAAAATGCCCAAGGCAGCCACTCCGACGGACTTGGTCCCATAAATTTCAGCCCCACGGGCAGTTTTTCCATTCCTGAATATCCCGAGCTGACGCTGCACTATCCGCCCGCGCTTAAAATCGTGCAGCACTGCTATGAGAGCGGCTATACCCTGCTGCACTCCGCAACGCCCGGCCCCATGGGGCTTGCAGCCCTGCTGACGGCAAAAATGCTCAAGCTGCCCATCCACGCCACCTACCACACGGCATTTCCGCAGTATATTCTGGAGCTGACGGGCGACCCCTCGCTGGAAGAAGCCACCTGGCGATATGTGTACTGGTATTATAACCAGATGGATGTGGTCTTTGCGCCCTCGGCTGCCACCATGAAGGAACTGATCGCCCACGGTCTGCCCGAGGAAAAAATCCGCCTCTATCCCCGCGGGGTGGACGCCTCGCGCTACACGCCAGCCTGGCGCAACAGCGGGCGGGAAAGCGCTCAGGGAACACGTTTTCTGTATGTGGGGCGGCTTTCAAGAGAAAAAAGCGTCAACCGTCTTGTGGATGCCTTCAGGATGGTGCTGGAGCATATCCCCGGCGCGCAGCTGACCATTGTGGGCGATGGCCCGCAGGCCGGGGAACTTCAGGCGCAGGCTGCGGACATGCCCGTGACCTTTACGGGCTATCTGAGCGGTGCTGCGCTTGTGCAGGCCTATGAAGAAGCCGACATCTTTGTTTTCCCTTCAACCACAGATACGTATGGCAAGGTTGTGCTGGAGGCGCAGGCTGCGGGGCTGGCAGTGGTGGTGAGCGGGCAGGGCGGCCCAAGAGAAAACGTGGTGCCGGATAAAAGCGGCATAGTGGTGCGGCAGGAAACAGCAGAGGCCTATGCCTCGGCCATGGTGGCTCTGGCAAGCGACGAGGCCATGTTGTTTGCCATGAAGCGAGAGGCCCGCTGCTATGCAGAATCTCGCAGCTCGCAAAAGGCCTTTGCCGCCCAGTGGAAGCTCATTGAAACCCTGACGCCGCAAGCCTGCTGGTAGCCTTTGCGGCGTACTGCAAGGCCAGCCTGGCACGGTCTGCACAGCTCGGGCGCGGTAACTAACCGCTTCGGCCGCAAAATACCGCAAGACAGGGTTTGATATCAGCCTGACCGCCCTTGGCAGAATGCCCGGGGCGGTTTTAGTCGCTGATTCTGCTCACAAGGCGGGCCAGCACATCGGGGCCGTCCTTGAGGAGTCTTTCACGCATGACCGAAGCCTCGCTGAAGGTAATTTCCGCAAGCAGGTCTTTTCCTTTCTCCGGATTGCTGGAAATGATGGCTTCAAAGGTCTGGGCCACAGCTTCCTCATCACGGCCAGTCAGCTGGCTGAGGGCACCAATCAAAACATCAACTCTGCGCATGAAAATTATCCTTAAGCCTGATGCGTTTTGACATTTCAAATTCTGGGGCAGGGCCTTGCCGCATCCCGGATGGTGAACATACTGAAATAGAAGGTTTATCCCTCGGCCGATGTATAGCGTTTACAGCACCTGCGGGCAAGCCCGGATGTGTAAAAGAAATGTGAACATTGTGTATTTGTGGCAAAAAATGCCGTGGATTGCTGGTGGGGCGTACTGAATGGTGTTTGTCTGCACGACCAGTGAACTGGCCTACGCAGGACCGCCCAGCAACATCGGGATATCAAAATGCGCTGCTTCGGCCGCAGATAGAGAGCGCGTGATGCGCAGGCCTATATAGCGCGTGAGGTCGACAAACTGTGGTTGAATGGCGCGTCCGTCAGGGTCTCGCGCCACAAGAACGCAGGGCTGCGCGGGAAAATTGGGGTTGGAGCGGCACACAATGCCCTGATGCTCGTTTGAAAGCTCCACTGCAGTACCCACGGGGAAAATGCCCACCATCTTGATAAAGCGTTCCACATAGCCGGGGGCCCAGGCCTGACCGCGCATTTTGTACATCATGCCCAGCGCCTTGTTGGGGGCCAGTGCGCCCTTGTAAACACGCCTGGACGAAAGGGCGTCATACACGTCGCTGAGCGAAAGAATACGGCCAAAAACGCCAATCTGCTTGCCGGATAGCCGATTGGGATAGCCCGTACCATTGTGCTTTTCGTGGTGCTGCGCAATGCCTTCAATGGCTTCTTGCTCAACACTTGAAAACTGCTTGATTTTTTCAACACCAAGCAGCACGTGCGACCGCATGACCTCAAATTCCTGAAACGTCAGGGAGCGGGGCGCGGTGAGAATTTCTTTGGGAATCAGCGCCTTGCCGTAATCGTGCAAGAGTCCGGCCAGCCCCACGTTGTGCAGGCGGTCATCGGGCATACCCAGAAAATTGGCAAAGGCAACGGCAAAAATGGTCACGTTAACGCTGTGGGCGTAGGTGTATTCGTCTGTTTTTTTGAGCAGGGAAAGCGTCACCAGCGCGTCAACATTGCGCGAAAGGCTTTTGATGATGTCGCCCACCAGCGGGCGCGCAAAGGTAAGATCAAGCGCGCCGCCTCTGGCGGATTCGAGAAAGTTTTTCACGTTCTCGTAGGCGTCTTCATAAATTCTGTTGGCGGTTTGCAGTTCTATGGCAAGAGGGGTGTTTGGCTGGGGAGCTGCGGAATTTTCGTCGCGTGAACGTTCCGGGTCGTAGTATGCTTCTGCAAATCCCTGAAGGATTATGCCGTTGATCTCGTCGTCCGACGCCAAAATTCCCTCCTGCATATACAGCAGGGGGGCTTTCAGCCATGATATCCCGGGGTCAACAATATACATCCCCGGGCGTAGGGTTGAAACGGGTATTTTGATGTGGGACATGTGGTCTTGATCGCCTGGATATAAGTTTTTGCCTTGATCTCCGCAGATAGCAAACCCCGCAGTAATGCCCACGCAAGGCCAACACGCCGCCGTAAATAGGTTTTGAAACTATGCGATATTTGAAAAATAAATTCAACACGCAATTTGCTGGGGAATTAATTCTTATGATTACAGGTGGGTATAGATGCCACTCGCTACGCTTGTATGCCGATTGTGTAAAGGATATAGACCTGCTTGGCAGAAAAAGGCTTCACTGTGTGCACAGCGCACTAATCCCTGAACTATCGTTCCCAAAAGTTGCTGTTTGACGCCGTAACGCGGCGCAGGAGTTTCCCTCTATGTTCAGCTCAGTCAGCCCGGTTTTGCGGTTGCGGCTTATTGTTGCTCTTTTGGCAGGCGTTTTCTGCTTTTTTACGGGCATATGCACTGCCGCGGTTGCTGCTGATGCTGTGCCTGCTGCTGCCCCTGCTGCTTCGGCGGCTCCGGCCCTCTCATGGGCGCCCGATGCGCAGGATGCCCGCAAAGCGTTGCGCAACGATGCAACCCCGCCCGCCAAACGCGAGCCATCCGTGATGCTTCCTCCGCTCGGGCCCGATGCGGTGGGTACCATCCGGCGAGTAGCGCTGGCCGATGGGGCCAAGGTGGTTGCCCTTACCTTTGATCTTTGTGAGCTGGATACAGTTACCACCGGCTGCGATATGGATATTCTCGGTTTTTTGCGGGCCGAGCATATCCCGGCCACGCTCTTTATGGGCGGCAAGTGGATGCGCACGCATTCCCGCCGTGTGGTGCAAATCATGGCCGAGCCGCAGTTTGAAATAGCCAATCATGCATGGTCGCACGGCAACTTTGCCCTGCTTTCCCCGGCTGGCCTGCGCGCCCAGGTTTTGTGGACGCAGGCGCAGTATGAGCTGCTGCGTGAGGAGGCCTTGCGCGAAGCCAGGGCGCAGGGCCGCCCGGAGCCTGTCATTCAGCCTGTGCCCACACTGTTCCGTCTGCCCTACGGGCGTTGCAGCGACCAGTCTCTACAGGCGCTGGCAAAGCTGGGCATGCAGGTGGTACAGTGGGATGTGGTGGCGGAATCCGGCGCAGACAATACCAATGTCGAGCATGCGCGGCGCGAGGCCCATCTGGTTGCCTCGCAGGCCAAACCGGGCTCCATACTGTTGTTCCATGCCAATCTGGTGCCCAAGGGTTCGGCGCAATTGTTGCGCGAGACTGTGGCGGAACTGCGCCGCCGGGGCTACAATTTTGTTTCTGTGGGTACCCTGCTGGGCATGGGCGTACCGCAACGCACCATGAACGGCTATTTTACAGCACCGGGCGACAACAAGGCGCTGGACAGCAAGTTTGGCGTTGACGGCACCGGGCGGCATACGCCCTTTAACGGCGAGTAGCCCTTCGCCCGAAACCGGAAGCAAGGAATCCCCTTCGTGAAGCAATACCTTTTTTTTGATCTTGATGGCACGGTGACAGACTCCAAGACCGGCATCATCCGCTCGGTGCAGCATGCCCTGAAGTATTTTGGCGTTGCCCGCGCTGACGATGATCTGCTCTACTTTATCGGCCCCCCGCTGAGAGATTCGTTCGGTAAGCTGTTTGGGGGCGACACTGCCAAGGCTGAGCTGGCCGTGCAGAAATATCGTGAATATTATTCGGTCACGGGTATATTTGAAAATGCGCTTTATGACGGCGTGGCAGACATGCTGGCAGACCTGCGGCGCGAGGGCCGGGTGTTGTCGTTGGCTACATCCAAACCGGAACCCTTTGCCCAGCGTATTCTGGAGCATTTTGGCATTGCCAGCCTGTTTGACCATGTGGCGGGCGCGGAGCTGACCGGCCCGCGCAACAGCAAAACGTCCGTGCTGCGGCATGCCTGCGGCCTGTGCGGTGTTGTGGATATGGCGCAATGCCTGATGGTGGGCGACAGAAAATATGACATTCTTGGCGCGCATGCCGTGGGTATGGACGGCGTGGGCGTGCTCTACGGCTACGGCTCGCGCGGCGAACTTGAAGAAGCCGGGGCGGACAAGTTGTGCGATGATGTGCCCGCCCTGCGGCGCCTGCTCCTTGCGTGATGTCCTTTCAGAGGTTACTTTTTTTGTGCTTGAGGTTTGGTGAATGACAACAAAGTAGTCATCTACGTATAAATTCGTGAATAGCATTAATAGGTGATGATCGCCATGTATTACGCAACGATATGTGCAATAGCGAAAAATGAAGAGTCTTTTATCAAGGAGTGGGTAGAGTATCATTTACTCATAGGATTTGAACATATTTATATTTATGATAATAATAGTCGCGTGCCTATTTCTGAAGCACTGCCTGAGTATATAGATAGCGGTTTGGTAACTGTCATTAATTCCACGCGCGATGTAGATCAGCAACGCATTGCGTACATGGATTGTTTGCAAAAGTATGGAAGCCAATGTAAGTGGATGGCATTTATTGATATTGATGAATTTATAGTGCCGAGGTCGGAACACGACATTCGCGATATTCTTGACAGATACATTGACTATGGCGGTTTGGCGATTCATTGGAAAATATTTGGATCAGCAGGGCACCGGACAATTCCTGCTGGTGGTGTTATAAAGAATTATAATAAAGTTATTTCTTTTGATAGTCATATAAAATCAATTGTACAACCATCAAAAGTTGATAAGGTTTTTACTCCTCACAGTTTTGGATACCACGATGGAAGCTTTTGCGTGAACGAAGATTATGTTCCCGTTGCTTCATACCAATCATACCACATATCCAGAACTGTCCAAATAAATCATTATTACTACAAATCTTTGGAAGACTTTAAGGATAAGATTAAACGCGGCCGTGCAACGAGTCGTGACAGAGATTATGATGCTGCTCTGGCTGAATTTGTCAGGCAGGAATCTCAGGAGGGGGAACTGGATCAGGACATTCAGTTTCTTGTGGAACAAAAGAAATCTTGCATGCCGACGCTGGAAGATATCCGCAAGAATGTATCTGATTTTCAGAAGACTCCGCGTGAATTCGAATCATTGATAACAGATTGTATATCAATGAATAAAATTGGTCTGGCATTGAATATGGTGCGGATATACAGCAGGTATTATGATACTTCAGTAGTTTGGATGCTGGCGGCAAGGGTTAATTTACTGGCGGGAAATCATGCGGAATGCTTGCGTTATCTCCAAAAACTGCTTGTTGATGTTGATAATCCTCTGAGGGCGGGGGCTTATGGCTGCCTTGCCGATTATTACCAACTCCTTCACAACACAGATGCCGTCAAGAGTCTGCAGAGAGCTTTGTCATAAGAACAACGACTCGCGATATTTTGAGTATCTCCAAAACAAAAAAACTCCCCGCAAGCGGGGAGTTTTTTTGTTCAATATGTCGGTAAACTGAATGGCAGGCGCTTAGCCCAGATCCCAGTCCAGTCCGAAGGTGTCGTGCAGAATGCGCACGGCAAGCTCAACGTATTTTTCCTGAATCAGGATGGTGATCTTGATTTCAGAGGTGCTGATCATGAGAATATTGATGCCTTCCTGCGTCAGTGCGGCAAAGGCCCGCGCGGCAACTCCGGAATGGTTGCGCATGCCCACGCCGATGGCGGAGACCTTGGCAACGCTCACGTCGTGCAGCACTTCGCGCGCGCCGGTCTTTTGGGCCACTTCTTCCATCATCTGCAAGGTCTGCTTGAGATCCTTGCGCGAGATGGTGAAGGTCATGTCGGTGTGGCCGTCCTGGCTGGTGTTCTGCACGATCATGTCGACCAGAATGCCCTTTTCGGAGAGAGGGCCAAACACCGCCGCAGCCGTACCGGGCACGTCGGGAAGGTCGCGCAGGGTCACGCGGGCCTGATCTTTGTCATATGCAATGCCGGAAACGAGTACGGCTTCCATGGTGGAGTCCTCCTGAGTGACAAGCGTGCCT
>NZ_DASQOG010000215.1:0-37851 GCF_035644575.1 Desulfovibrio sp.
GTCCGCCGTTACCAGCACGTCAAAGGGAAAATCAAAGCCGATGGCCTTGGCGGTGGCAAGGTTCAGGGCGATGGAAGGCTCGGACTGGTCAAGCATGGGCAGGGTGCGCGGCTGCGTGCCGCCCAGTATGGCGTGGGCCTGTCCGGCCAGCGCAATGCCGCTGGGGCCGAAATTCCAGGTGGAAAAGCCCATGAGCGCTCCGGCTTTGACATACTCCGAGCCATCACGCGCAAAGGTGGGGATCTTCCACTGATTCAGTTTTTGCAGCAGCGGGGCCATGCCTTCGCCGCCGATATCAAAGCAGTTCAGCGGGCCGATAAAGAAGGCGTCCATGCCCTGTTTGCGCAGCTCGTCCAGCCCCTTGCGGCATTCCTCAGTACTTTCTGCAGAGGAGAGGCCATCGTAGAGCACAAGGGAAAATCCCAGCTCCGTGGCAATGGCCTGAGCATCGCCAAGTGCTGCGTACACGCGGCCTTCCTGACTGTTCTGGAACATGATGCCCATTTTGTGAAAGCGCACCACATCGTAAAAAACGCGGAACATGGAAGACCAGCGGTCAACTTCCACCCGGCAGGTAAAGTTGTCCACGCCTGAATCCTGCGCGCTTTTGACAACCCCGGCAGCCACAGGGTCAGCCATGCCCATGCCCAGAATGGGCAGTCGGCCATCGTTGACCGCCAGCAAGGCCTTGACCGCCGCCGTGCCCATGCCCACCACAAGGTCAAGATCCTTGCGTTGCAAAAGCTGTTTTGCCATTTCAGGCAGGCGGCGCATCTGCGCTGGTTCCCAGCCGGGGCTGAAGCGCGCATCGGCAGGGTATTCGCAACGGATGTCGTCATACTTGCCCATACCTTCGCGAAAGGCGCTCCAGGTATTGTCAAACAGCCAGAACGGCCCGGCCTCAAGATAGCCGATGCGTTTTACAGGCGGATTGGCGCAGGCGGGAGGGCAGAAGGCGAGAAACAGCCCGCCCAGACAGAGCACGACCAGAATCAGCGTGCGCAGGTGTGGCAAAAGTGCGGCTGCATGGGGGCGTTGCCCCTGGTTTTGCTGCGGGCGCAGCAAAAGGCAAGGGCCATGGGCAGTAATTGGAAAGAGCATGCTTACTGCGCCGCGTGAAAGAGAGCGTTCATCAAAATAGTATCCGTATGCAGCCTAGCAGCGCGTGGGCTTTTTGGGGCTTGAGGCGATGACAAGCAGCAGCCCCACCAGGGGGGTCAGCAGAACACTGGCAAAAAAGTTGCCCCAGAATCCCAGCCGGGAATTGATGCCCAAAAGCCCGATCAGCAGGCTCATGCCCAGTATGAGAGCGAACAATAGCACAGCGGGCCTCCTTTATTGTCTGACAGCGCCGCCACGGTGCGGTTGCAGCAGTGTTTTATTCAACCTCTGGATGTAATCCGATACATTTTCTCCAGGGGCGATCCAGCCAGCCCCGGCGGGCGCTTGGGCCTCGGCAGACGTGGCAGGATTCTGCCTTGCTGAGTCGTTACGCGACCCGTACTTCGGCGCATACTGCGCCCCGGATTGGGACTCGTGCTGGATTTGAGGGCGCAGGCCAGAGTGCGAATTGGGCCGGAACGGGGGCGTTTTGCCGGGTTCGGGCCGCATCTGCCCTGGCTGAATTTGGCCTGGGCGCATATCTTCGGGCCGCTTCTGGTCGGGGCTGACCGAATCTGTTCCCGACATATCCGGCTTGGCAGGCGACTGCTGGGCGCCCTGCACGGAAGCCTTGGGGCCAGCCCCCTGATTGGCGGCTTTGCCAGCGTTTGCAGTATCTGGCGCGCCTGCGCCAGTGGGCGAATCAGCATTGAGAATAACAGGCAGACCATCCTTGCCGCCGATCACAACCACCTTGGCGTTGGACGAACCCGCAAGCTCCTTGGTGGCCTGAATGCCTTCGTAGCGCAAAAAGTTCTGCGTCATGTTTTCGTTGACAAGCGTCTGGTAGGCCTTGATGCCTTCGCCTTCAATGGTCTTGCGGCGGGCTTCCTGCTGGGCTTCAAGCAGAATGTACTTGTAGCGCAGGTAATCCTGCTCCGCTATGAGCTTGCGTTCAATGGCCTCGCGCAGCACTTCGGGCAGGGTGATGCTTTTGACCACAAAGCCCTGAATAAGAATGGGGATACGCCCCATTTCTTCCACAGCGTCTACCAGCATCTGGTCTTGCAGTTCCTGCCGCGCTGTGGAGTAGAGGTCGTCTGGGCGGTAGCTGCCGATGGTTTGCCGCACGGCGGAATTCATGATGGGGATGACGACCTTGTCGCGGTAGTTCGGGCCGATTTCCTGATGCAGGTTGGGCAGGCGGTCGCGGATGATCTGAAAACGCAGCGAAATCTGCACATTGATGGTCAGGCCGTCCACGGTCAGCACATCGATGTTCTGGGTTTCTTCCTGCACGCGCACATCATAGATGTACATGATGTTCCACGGCTGGATAAAATGTATGCCTTCCTCGTAGGTGTGCTGCAACTGTGTGCCGCCGCGAAAGCGCGCGTACAGAACGCCCAGCTCGCCGGGCTTGATGGAAATGACGATGCTCGGCCAGAGAAACAGGAGGAGCAGCGTTGCGATAACACCCGCGACGATGATCCGCAGGCGATTGCGGCGCAACACTTCCCGTATATTTGCACAGACGCTTTTCATTGGTCCAACCGGTAGGTTTGCTGTGTATATTGCGCGGAGCCGCGCCAGAACATATCAAGCGTATAGTCTATGCACTGCCTTTCAAACAGAATGCAGCGTTCTTTGTCGTCTTCCGTCTGACCCATGCAGATATTGTAAAGAATGGGGCACATATCAACATTGAGCACAAATTCGCCAAGATTGGGGCGTGAATGGATTCCCTTGCGGGCGTGGCGCACGAGGCTCTTGACATATTTGTTATTGCAAATCTGGATGCGCTGCCCGTAATCGTGGTTTTCTTCGTAGCATTTCAGCCTGTTCTGAATGGTTTGCGTGTTTTCCACAGCATTCACTTCAGAGGGCATGGTGTCGCGCACATTGTTGTACAGTTGGCGTACAAGCTGAATATTGGAATTGCCTGTAAGATCCTTGGCCTCGACCGCACGCTCTGTATACAGGCACAGCAGGGCCGTCAGAAGGAGGGCAAGCCGCAGAAAATGGCTGCTCATGCCTGCGCCCCTTCGCCAAAGGGCTCTTCCACAAAGCCGCCTTCACGCATGGTCAGCACCCTGTCGGCCACGTGGAAGTAGCGGTCGTCATGCGATATGGCCAGGATTGTGCCGCCCTGGCGGATGATGTCGGGCAGCAGTTCCTCATAAAAGTAGCGGCGGAAAACAGGGTCGAAATCCGCGGCCACTTCGTCAAACAGGTAGATGTGGCGCTTTTCAAGCAGCGCGCAGGCCAGGGCAAGACGTTTACGCTGCCCGGCAGAGAGATCAAGCGTGGAGAACGTGCCGTCTTCAAGCAGGCTCACCTTGGTTTCCATGTGCAGGGTGCGCAGCACATCAGTGAGCTGGGCCGGAGTGATGTTCAGGCCGAGGGGCCGCGAAAACAGGTGATAGTCTGTAGGCACAATGGTGAAGAGGTTGCGGTAGGATTCCATGTTGACGTCGGAAAGCATGACGTTGTTCAGGAACATTTCTCCGCTCTCGGGCGCATACAGCCCGGCCAGCACCTTCATGAAGGTGGACTTGCCCGACCCGTTGCCGCCGCGAATAAACACCAGTTCGCCCTTGCGCAGTTCAAAGCTGTCCACCGCGATGCCGAAAAGCCGCATGCCGTTGCGGTCATGGTAGTCAAAACGCACATCACGCAGGGCGATGGAGTCAAAAGACGGCACAGTCGGGTCGGCCTGCTGCCAGCGCGCCTTGACGCCCGCGCTTTCAAAGGGTTCCGTCACGGCGTCTATCTGCGATTCCACAGCTGCAAGTTCCTGCAGGCTCATTTCTACCTTTGCCATCATGGGCACCGAGGTAATCAGGCTGATGAGCGGGCTGAGGCTGAACATGCACAGCACCAGCAGCGAGGAAGTCTCCGACGTTTCGAGGTTCAGAACCTTGGGCATGATAAAAAGTATCAGCCCCAGAATCAGCAGATTGAACATGGCAAAAAATGATATGCCAAGGGCGTGCCTGTGCTCGGTGGCATCGCGGGCTTCTGACGCCACAGAAAGATCAGGGATGATCTGCTCGCCAAACAGCGCCGTAGTTTTGGGCTTGTGCATCTTGAGCTGCTGCAGACCGGCATAAAGGTCGCGCAGGCCTGCGCAAAAGCGCTGGTCGGCCTGCATGGCTGGCCCCATGTGCGCATGCACCTTGTTGATAAGGTGCAGAAAAATCCAGAACCCCATGGCAAGAAAAAGAAAAACTCCCAGTGTACCGGGAATGGACACCGTTGCCATTTTGGCAAAAGAGAGGGCCACCATCACCGTGTTGGCAGAGGCCGCCACCAGCATGCGGGCCGCTTCAACCACCATTTCGCGTCCGTCAAGCAGAGCGGATTGGATACGGTTTTTGTCCAGCTTTTCATATTCCAGCAGGGAAACGCCGCGCAGCTTGGCGGCAATGCGCATGCGCCATTCCATGATGCCGCGCAGGGCAATCTGCGCCGATCGCCCCGTTATGTAGCGGAAGAGAAAATAAAAGGAGGCGAGGCTCACCAGAAAAGCAAGAAAGGTACTGAATTCCAGCCCGTCTTCAGAAAGCTGCTGCAAGCCCTGAAGCACCGAAAAAACGGCAAGCCCCTGCATGATGCCTGAACCGAGGCACGCGGCGGCAATTTTTTTGCCTTCCTCGCCGGCCTGTTCCCACAGAAGTTTCAGAAAAAGCGATTCTTTCAGTTGCAGCATGTGGTTCTGTGGCCCCGGTGTTCAGGTGCGCCGCGCATTACAGCATGCCCGGCGGTCTTGTATGCGCCCCTTTGCAGTGCAGGGGCTTTGGCAAACCAATAGTCAACGCTGCCGCAACGGCAGCAACGGCCTTTGCAAAGGCCTGGTATGCGTGCTCTGGCAGCCTGTTACGGCATACGCGCTGCTGGAAGCGGCGGGCGTAATAGCCAACACTTCCGTAAGAGCCAGTTGCCTGGCCCTTACGAAAGGCTCCGATTCCCGAAACCGTCAGAGATCGCCGATATTAGGCCGCGTCTGTACCCGCTTCTTTGGCGGGGGCTTCAGCTGCGGCTTCGTCCTTGGTTTCTTTTTTCATCTTGTTCTTGATCTTGCCGACGAAGGTTTTGCCTTCTTCAACTTTTTCCTTGAAGTAGGTTTTAGCTTCTTCGGCATTGAAATCAATCAGGTTGCCGCCCTTTCTGAAGTGGCGGTCAAAAACCCAGCCAAGGGCATAGGTGCTGGCGCCGCCCATGATGCTGATGGTGGCAGCGCCTGCGGTGAAGCCAATGACCGGAATGCTTTTCAGCAGCGAGGCGGCCAGGGGCACGCTTGCCGTGGTCAGCAGGCCGCCGCACAGCGAAGAAATAATGGATTTGACGCGTTCTTTTTTGAATTCAACGCCGTGAGCCTTGGCCAGCGCGTGAATAAGCTCGATCTGGAGGGCGGAGAGGCCCAGAAAATCTACAAGGGGCACCGGCACAAAACCAATGCCGATAGCGCCGTACACGCGCTTGCGGATGATGGCGTCCACCACTTCTTCAGAAGGGCAGGCGCGTTCGCACTTTTCCGTTTCAGCAGCGGCCTCGGATTGGCAGGCCATCTGATCTTCAACGCCGTCGACCTTGTTTTCCAACGTATCTTTTGTCATGTGCAACCTCGTTGTGACCGGTTTCAGGGTTACGGGAATTCTATTGGGCAACGACCGTTTTATCAACGCCCGCCAGTGTGACGTCAAAGAGTTCATCTGCCGAAATGAGCAGAATCAGCGGCAGATCCATGCCCATCTTCTGGGCAGTCACCAGATTCAGCGCAATCTTGGGCGTATAGGCCGCTGTTTCAAGCTGGGTATTGGGCGGCAGCAGCCCAAGCTGGGCGGCAATATGGTCAGCATAAAATTTGCCAAGAGGAACATAATCAAGGGTCGAAAGCCCCATCAGCGCGCCCCTGCGCACGTGTACGCTGCCATCGCGCGCAAAGGTCTTGATGTGGTGGGCATTGAGCGTGTCAAAGATGGCCTGCGGGTTGGCCTGCGTCCAGTCAAAGCAGTTGAGGGCCGAAATGTAAAAGGCATCCACGCCAGCGGCCATCAGCCTGTCCACGCCCCTGGTGCACGACTCGATGCTCTCCGCCTTGTCCAGAAAGGGGTACTCCACAAGGGTAAAGCCGCGCTCGCGCGCAACTTCGCGCGCTTCCCGCACGTTGGAGTACGAAAGGCCCTCGGGGCTGTCGTGATACATGATGCCAAGGCGAAGAAAGGGCAGCGCTTCATGAAACAGGGCAAAGACCTTGAACCATTTGTCCTTGGTGTAGCGGATGGTCAGGTTGGCGGCGCCCTTGCCGGTGGCGCGATCCACAATACCAGCGCCGGCCGGGTCGGCAACGTCAACGCTCATGATGGGGGTTCTGCCGTTGTTTTCGGCAAGCAGGGCCTTGGTGGCTTCTGTCCCCATGCTGATGATGACGTCGATATCCGGATTTTGCATCAGTTTGCGGGCCTCTGCGCGGTAAACGCTCTCAGAGGCATCCCAGCCAGGGCTGATGTACAGTTCGTCCGGCAGGATGACGCGGTCGACAACTCCGCGTTGCCGCAGGGCCTTGATGATTTCTTTTTGCAGCAGGGTAAATTCCCAGTACGGTCCGGCTTCAAAATAGGCCGCAACCTTGGGACGCGAGGCTTTGGGCTGGGAGGGGGCCGGGGCTGGCGCTGCCATCTGTTCCACTGGCGCGCGCGGGGGTGCCGCCTGCACGTTTGCGCACAGGCATACTGCGCAGCAAAGTGCTGCGACAAGCGTGGCGAAGAACGATCCGAGGCGACTGCTCATGGAACAAAATACCCTATGATGCGTTCTTGGTGACACAGTGTGTCCGCCGATTGGCGGTTCTACCCAAAAACTGGAGTGGATTTTTTCCAAAATCCGTGCGGAGCAGACAAGCATTTTAATGGCAATCTGCGCTATTGGCGGTGTTGGGCCACACGGATTTTTACATGGGCGCAAAGCCATACGCGCAGGTTTCAACATACCAGAGGAAAAGCGGTATCGTCCACATGAATTTGGTGCGCTCATCGGCATTTCTGCATGTTTTTTGGCGGTTTGCAGGAGTCAACAGGCAAGGCGGACAACAACGTCAAGGCAGGGGCTTTGAGCCGCCATGCTGCACTGGTAACCGTCTGTTGTTCTGATGTCTCGGCTTGTCCACAGCCCGCCATCTTCAAGCATTGCAGCTGTGCCTTGGACAGCGTTTGCAGTGAAGGATGCTATCCAGCCGCTCTCTTGCGGCCCGGTGTGTACGCTGAAGCTTTGCAAGGGCATGCTCA
The DNA here is from genome assembly GCF_035644575.1 of Desulfovibrio sp. GTDB lineage: Bacteria > Desulfobacterota > Desulfovibrionia > Desulfovibrionales > Desulfovibrionaceae > Desulfovibrio. Next base: position 7,389 of record NZ_DASQOG010000215.1, read on the forward strand.
GGCCCATGCCCACGGCCTTGATCACGGCCTCCTTGCGCGTCCAGCAGCGGTAAAAGGCCCTTTGTAGCTCCGCCGGGGGCAGGGATAGCAGGTCTTTTTGCTCCTGGGGGTGCAGCTGGCTGGTCAGCTCCGCCGCATCGGGCAGGGGGCGCATTCTTTCCACATCAATGCCCACGCGTGCGCATCGGCAAAAGGCCACCCATACCATGCAGCCAGAATGGCTGATGGAAAAATCAGCGGATACTCCAGGGCAAAAGGGCTTGCCGTATGGGGAGCGGGCAAACACTACGGCACTGTCCTGCCCATAGGCGGCGCGCAGCAGACGCCGCGCCAGCGCCCTGCCTGCCAGATGCCGCGCCGAATCTTCCATGTGCGCATAGCGCCCGGCCTCCTGCTGTTCCTGCGGGGTGGTGTGGGCTGCGCACTGGCTGGGCCATTCAGCAATATTTTCTAGCTCCAGGCCAACGCACAGGATGGACTTTTCCGGTGCGTTAGGCACGCGCCAGTCGTGAAAATGTTGCGCCAGCACCGTCTAATCCGCTGGTTGCAGGGCGTGCGTCATGTGGTCTGCCAGATCCTGCCAGTGATCCTGAACGTAAAAATGGCCGCCGCTGAAGGTGCGTACCGTGCATTGCGCATCTGTCAGGGTTCGCCAGTGCAGGGCGTCAGCCTCGGTAACGAGATCATGGCTGCCAATGGTTGTGTGGATAGGCAAGGGCAGTGGGCTGTAGGGGGCGGGCTGCCAGCCTTCTATGGCCATAAAATCAGCGCGGAGCACAGGTTCAAGGTAGTTTCTGAAATCCTGCGACTGCGCAATCTCGGGCGGAATGCCGCCCATGCGGGCCACGTAGTCCCACAGTGCACCCTGGGGGAGCTGATCGACAGGGCATGAAATTCCGGTGCGCATCCGGCCTGGCGTGGTGGCGGACGAAATGAACAGGGCCCTGGGCAAGGGCAACGCCGCATCACAGGCGAGGCGCGCGCAAAGAAAGGCCAGCAGCCCGCCCATGCTGTGGCCAAACAGGGCATAAGGGCCAGTGTGGGCGGTGGAGCGGATCTGCTCCAGCAGGTCACGCCCCATGCTTTCCATGTTGGTAAGCAGCCGCTCCCGACAGCGGCGCCCTTTGCCTGGCAGTTCCAGAGGTCTTATGGTGATCCATGCCGGAAAAAATTCGTTGAACCTTGCATAAAAGGCGGTATTGCCCCCAGCGTGGGGAATGCAAAAAAGTGTTGTAGCCGTGTGTTGCATGTGTTGCGCCTACAGTTCAACCCATCCGGCATCGTCATCAAGTTTTTGAATGATGATGCGTGAGGCCTGTTCTTCATGTCCGATACGGGCATGCATCTGCTTGAGAACAATATTGCCTTCGCTGATGCCGCAGATTTCCAGTTTGCCGATGTCGTGACCGATTATGTACTTGAAGCGTTTGCCATAGCCGCTGAGTTGCGCCTTGGCCTCATCCACAATGGCAATGCCCTGCTTGAGCGGCAGTTGAAAATGGTGCCGCACCCGCGAAACCGGCATGCACTGGTACAGATAGTACGGGTTCACCCCAATGGAAAGCAGGCGGTTCATCAGTTCGACAATGTCTGCCGCACTGTCGTTGACGCCGCGCAGCAGCACCGCCTGATTATTGATGGTGGCCCCGCACAGGCGCAATCTTTTGATGGCCTCGGTCGAGGTAAGCGTGATTTCACGCGTATGGTTGTAGTGCGTGGCAATGTACAGAGCCTTGCGTTCGGCAAAGGCGCGCAGGGCGTCCATGAGTGCGTCGTCAAAGATGCGCAGCGGATAGGTGACCGGAATGCGCGTGCCGATGCGCACAAAATCCACATGGTCGATCCCGGCCAGCCCCTCCAGCATTTTTTGCAGCACTGGAGTTGCGAGCGTCAGGGGGTCGCCGCCGGAAAGAATGACGTTGTTGATCTTGGGATGGTCGGCAATGTATTGCAGCGCCCCGGCAAAGTTGCGCAAGGTCTGCTGGCTGGAGTGCCCCACAATACGGCGGCGAAAGCAGTGGCGGCAGTGCATGGCGCAGCATTCTGTTGTGACCAGCAGTGCAGTGCAGTCGTATTTATGCAGTACGCCATTGCCCTTGTCGTGTTTGTCGTCGCCGTAGGGGTCGGCAGTGGTCGCGCCCATGGATCCGGCAACCACCAGTTCTTCCGCATCAGGAAAGCACATGCGGCGTATGGGATCGCCGGGATCGTTTTTATCTATAAGGCTCAGATAATAGCGGGGAATGTTGACCGGGTGCACATTGGCGACTTCGCGAAGCGCTGCTTCCTCTTGTGGACTGAAGGTGGCGTATTGCTTCAACTGGTCGATGGTGACGACATTGTTGGCAAGTTCCTTTTTCCAGTCAAGGCATTTCCAGCAAGGTTCAGCGTCCATTATTCCGGCCTCGGTTTGCGGATGGGTTTTCTGTTGCTCAGGCGTTTTGGACGTGCCTGAACACCCGGATACAGCGTTATTGTTGAGGAAATACATTCAATATCCGGTTTTCGTTCTGTTTGTGAATTTACGGCAAAAACTGTCCAAAGTATATGTAAAACTTGCTAATATACAGGCTGTGAGCTATTTTGCCCACCATATTGCACAAAGCGCATTAAAGCCGCAGTGGGGGACGGAATGGCAAAGATTGTGCCTTTAACCGGGTGTCAAAAAGAACTGTGGCTCTCTGCAAAAGCGGCGCTGTCCGACTATGCTGAAACCTCCATTCGGGGTTGTTATCACGTTGACGCCCGGCTCGATCCCGATCTGTTGCGCCAGGCCATCAAGCGCACGCTGCATTTCACGCCTCTGCCCGCCGCCTCCCTGTGCCAGGATGAAGCCGAGCCGTACTTTCTTGTGGGTGAACCGCAGGAGCCTGATTTCAGGGTTCTGGACGCCGCAGCGCAACCGGACCCCGCCGCCGCTGCCGACCACATGATCGACGAGTTTTTTGAAGAACCGGTCGAAAATCCTCTTATGCGCTACGCCCTTGTCATCACTGGCGAGGCAAGCTGCATCGTTGCCATGAAGTGCTCGCACGTGGTGTTGGACGGGCTGGCATTCTTTTTTCACATAGCTGTCATTGCGGATGTTTACACAGCACTGGCACGCGGAGAAACGCCAGACCTTGGCGAGCCGTGCTCCTGCGAAGAAGCCTACCTTGAAGATCAGGCGCACTGCGCCTCGCCGCGTTTTCAGAAAGACATGGCCTTTTGGCAGGAACACCTCTCCCGCCTGCCAGAAAAACGCCTGCTGCGCGCCCTGCCGGGGCGGCCCGATGTGCTTGGCGCGAGCCGTCACCAGAAGTTTGTGCTGTCAGAAAAAGCCTCGCGCGAAACATCGGCGCTCATTGCCGCCCACAAGGTCAGCCCCGCAGTGTTTTTTACGGGCATCTACGCACTCATTGTATCGTTCATGAGCGGAGAAAAGGACATTGTGGCTCTTGCCCCCGTGGCCTACGGGGAACGCAAGGTGCTGTACAGGCGACAGGGGGCCATGATGTCGCTGCCGCCCCTGCTGGTGAACGTGTCCGCGCACGATACCCTTGCCGGGCTTCTGGAGGCCATCAGTGCGCAGAACGGCTCGTTTTACCGCCATGTGCGCACGCCTTATCAACTGGCTGCCCGCCAGCTTGAAGGCAAAAATTTTGCATTTCTGGCAGATACCTTTGTCAATTTTCTGCCCAATACGCCTCCCGGTACGCCGGAATTCCCCATTGTCGAAGCGGAGCAGCGGCACAGCGCCAAGGAGCCGATCCTTTTTGGCACGCTGGTCATGCAGGAACTGCGCTCGGGCTGCTTTTCGCTCACGGTGCGCAATAGTCGCAACCACCTGAGCGACAGGGATGTGGAGCGCTTTGTCGCCCGCGTTGAGAGCGTAGTGGCCCAGCTTGCCGCTGGCATTGAGCCGCCGCAGCTTGACTATCTGCTGGACGAAGAAAAGCGGGAACTCGCGCGATGGAGCAGCGGCCCTGCCAGAACGTACGATATCCGTTCCTTGCCGGAACTTTTTGACGTGGCTGCGGATGCCTTTGCCGAGCGCGTTGCCGTCAGGGACGAATGGGGCAATGCCCTTTCGTACGCGCAGGTGCGGGAAAATTCCCTGCGTTGCGCCTCGTGGCTGGCTGGGCAGGGCGTTACCCGGGGCGGCATTGTGGCGGTGGCGGCGCAGCGCACAGCCAATCTGCCCGAAGTTGTGCTTGGCATACAGCGGCTTGGCGCAAGCTATCTGCCCATCGACCCCAAGGCCGCACCCGACCGCATGGCTTATATTGTGGAAGACGCCGGGGCAGACATCACGCTTGATCTGGCCGACCTTACCTACCGCCAATCCCCAATAACGCCCTTGCCGCAAGCGCCCTGGGTAGAGGATGGAGCCTACCTGATCTACACCTCCGGCTCCACGGGCAAGCCCAAGGGGGTGCTGGCTCCGCACGGCGGCTTTGCCAATATGATTCAGGGGCAGATCGAGCTTTTTGGCGTACAGGCAGATGACCATGTCTTGCAGTTTGCGCCGCCCATTTTTGACGCTTCGTTGTCGGAAATGTTCATGGCTCTGCTGGCAGGGGCCGCCCTGTATCCGGTGAGCGACCAGTGCCGCAACGCGCCCTGGACGCTGCGGCAGTACATGATTGATAACGATATCACCGTTGTCACCCTGCCGCCCTCGTACCTCAATCTTTTTGAGGGTGAGCCCTTCCCCGGCTTGCGAGTGCTCATAACGGCGGGCGAGCCGCCGGTGGTGGGCGATGCCCTGCACTATGCCAAGGGCCTGCGTTATTTCAACGCCTACGGGCCCACGGAAACGTGCGTCTGCGCGGCCATGAAGGAAGTTTTGCCCTTTGAGCCGCAACCCATCAGCGTGGGCAACCCCATCCCCAACGTGACGCTTTCCATCCGCAATGGCGAGGGGCGCGAGATGCCCGCAGGCATGGCGGGCGAACTGTGGATAGGCGGGGCAAGCCTTGCCATCGGCTACCACAACAAGCCTGAAATGACGGAGCAGCGTTTTATCCACCTGCCGCAGGAAGGAAACCCCCGCTTTTACGCGTCTGGCGATCTGGCCTTGTGGTCGGACAGGGGCGAAATCCTGCTGCTGGGCCGCGCTGACGATCAGGTGAAGATTCGCGGCAACCGGGTGGAGCTGGCAGAGGTAGCCTGCCTGCTTGAAAGCTGTGAAAGCGTCAGTCAGGCGGCGGTGCTGGCCGTCAAGGATGCGGGCGGTCAGGCCAGCCTTGCGGCTTTTTTTGTGCTGCGGCCCGGCGCATCCATAGAAGAGGTGGTTTCGTGGAGCAGAACAAGCCTGCCGCCCTACATGCTGCCCTCGGCCTGGCACGTGCTGGAAGCCATGCCCCTTGCCCCCACAGGCAAGATAGACCGCAAGGCCTTGCAAAACCTTGCACGGCGGGGCGAAGCGCAGGGCGGCAGTGACCGCAAGCCCCATGCGGGGCTTCTGGAGATTTTTGAGCGCGTGCTTGGTCGGGCCTATGATCCAGAAAAGAGCTTTTTTGCCCAGGGCGGCAACAGTCTTAACGCCATGTCGTTGCTGCATGCCATCCGCAAAACCTTTAACGTTGATATTTCATTCCGCAGTTTTGTCAGCTGCGAAACGCTGTTCGATGTGGAATCCCTGCTTGGCGGTGTCCGCGCGGAATCAGCACTTGCGGGCATTGAAAGCGCGCCGCTCAGTACCGGGCAGTTCCGCATCTGGGCCTACCAGCAGGTTAACGAAGGCTCCATTGACTACAACATGCCTCTGCTGCTTGAACTGCGCGGCGACAGAACCGCAGATTTTCTGGAAGGCCTGCGCAGGGCCGCCAACGCGCAGGAGCTTTTTCACTGCACAGTGGCGGGAGATATAGACAATCCCCATTTTGCGCGGGGCAAGGGCGAGGTCTATCTGTGCAGCGTGGCCATTGCCGATGCGCGCGAAGCGGCGGTGTTTTTTGACCAGCAGATACACACGCCTTTTGACCTTCGTGTGGAGCCGCCCGTGCGCCTTGTGGCCGCTGTTTTGCCGCAGTGCGTTCAGGTGCTGGTGCTGGTGCACCATGTGGCGGGCGATGGCGAAACCCTTGAAATTCTGCTGCAAAATGCCTTGCGTTACTTGAGGAGCGAACCGCCCGTGCGCGGTCTGCTGGCTGTGCAGGAGGCTTTTTGCCGTAGGCAGGCTGCCTATGCAGCATCGCCAGCCTGCGCAGATGATGCGGCCTACTGGCAGGAGGTGCTTACGCCGCCAGTGCCCACGGTGAATCAGGCGGCAGGAGCCGCCAGCCGAAAGGGCGCCATGGTTGGCGTTGATCTTGATGCGGAAACCGCACAGGGATTTGAAATTCTGGCAAAAAATTCTGGCGCGAGCGTGCTGGCCTGCTTTGTGGCCTTGGCGGGGCGCGCGCTCTGCCGCCGTTTTGAAAGAAAAGAACTGCTGCTGGGTGTGCCCATGGGGCTGCGCGAAACGCAGGACGAATTCTGCGCTGCCGGGTTCTACGTCAACACCGTCCCCCTGCGTGTGCGCCTTGACGGCCTTGAAGACAGCGCCGCCGTGGCCGATGCCGCCCGGCAGATGCGCCAGGCCATTGAACACAGCCGTTATTGCGCTGCGGATATCGTCCCCGAATTTTTGGCAACACATGCGCATTTTGAACCTGTGGGTGTTCCGGGGCTTGAACTGAACCGGCTGGAGCTGGAATTGCGGGCCAGCAAGCTCACAGCCAGCTTTACCCTCGTAACGGGCACGGCTTCACGCATTGTGCTGGAGTACGACGCGGGTTGCATAGCCGATGCCCCGGCCCTGCTGGATGATCTGGCGCAGAGCATGCGCCGCGCCTGCGAAGGCCTTGCCCGCCGCAATCCCCGGCAGGTATTGGCCGATGCCTGGCGCGAGATTCTGCACCCCGGCAGTTCCAGCGCAGTGCAGGAAGAAAGCGACTTTTTCCGCGATGGCGGCGATTCCATCAAGGCTATCCAGATAACGGGCATTCTGCGCCGCAGCGGCATAACCGCCCTGAGCGCGCCGGATTTTTTGCGCAAGCCCCACTTTGGCGATCTCTGCACCCTGCTGGAAAGCGCCGACAGCGAGCTTTCTGCAGCGCAGGCGATGGACTACACGCCTGTTATCCCTGGCGAGCAGGTTCCCCTGCTGCCCTTTGCCCGCTATTTCCTGAGCGCGCATCCCAGCCACTGGCGGCAGTTCTTCATGATGATGCCGCTGGAAATCCGCGCGGATGTGCCAACGGCGACCATTGAAGCATGGCTGCAAACCCTGCCGGAAAATCATGAATCCCTGCGCATGGCCTTTGCGCCGGATCACGCCGTGCTGCTGGCTGAGCCGCAAAAAATAATCCTGCACTGCCGCGATTTCTCCGACACTGTGGAGCAGACAAGCCTGCTGCGCGAGGCGGTGGGGGAGATCACGGCGGGCCTTGATGCAACATGCGGCAAAACTCTGGGGGCCATGCTGGCCCGGCACGGCGAGAGGCGCTTCTTGCTGCTGGTGGGGCATCATCTTGCACTGGATGCGCTCTCGCTTGAAACCCTGCGGCAGGGCTTGCTCCATTACTGCCGCACAGGCAAAGCCCAGCGAGAAGCGCACGGCCTTGCCCTGCGCGCCCGCGAGGTTGAACGCTTGCGCGCTGGCGGAGTATTCCCTTCTGCGGCGCAGCGCGCCTTGTGGCAGGCTGCCTGCGCCGAACCATGCGTACCCTTGCGCGGCCTTTTGTCCCAGAGCCGGGACAGGAGTCGGGACAGGAGTCGGGACAGGGCAGCCAGCCGTGCCCGTCTGGCTGCGCAGCTTGAGGGCTTCCGGCTGGAATACAGCACCGATGCCAAGGCCGATCTGCTGTCCGCTCTTGCCTGCGCCCTGCATGCTCAGGGGCAAAAGGGGGCGGTGCGCGTAACGCTCGAGAGCCACGGGCGCGATGAGCTTTTGCCGGGCTTTGACGCCAGCCGTAGCCTTGGCTGGTTTACGGCAGTCTGCCCCATGCCGCTTGAGCCTGCCCTGAACTACGCGCAGGCCCGCGAAGTCCTCGGCCCCTGGCTGGCGCAGCATTTCAGCCCTGAAAACTGCAATGCCTATGGGTACTTGCGGCAGGAAAACCCCACTGAATTTGGTTATGCGGCGCAGATTGCCTTTAACTATCTGGGGCGTGTGACGGGCCAGCCTGACGAAGAGGCCTCCCTGATGATTTCGGCTCTGGCTCCGGGGCTTATCCCCGAACTTATCCACGCCGATATGGAGGCGGATGCCCCGCTGGAGCTTTCGGTCTTTTTTGACCAGCAGGGCATCCTGCACCTCGGGGCGTGGTTCAGCCCGCACTGTCTGCCGTATGATTGGGTTTCCGGCTTGCTCCAGAGCTGGCTTGCCGCCCTGAAGACCCTGCCCGCCTATCTGCCGCAGCAGACCCTGGACGCCATTTTTGCCGCCTGCGGCTGCCATGCGGACGACGTGGAGCGCATCGCACAGCCGGATGCCGGGCATGCGCCCTTGCTGTATCAGTCCCTGCTTGCGCAATCAGGAGTTTACACCCAGCAGGTGGAATTTCATTTTCGCGGCCCGGTGGATATTTTTGCGCTCATGCACGCGTGGGAAGCGCTCACCGCACGGCACGAAAGCCTGCGTTCCCTCTTTCCCATGCCCGTGGAGGGCGAATTTTACCGCGTGGTGTTGCTCAAGGGCCGCACCAGCCTTGAGTTCCACGATTTCTCCCATTTGCCGGAGGCCGAGGCCGAAGCGGAAGCGCAGGCTCTGCTGCGCGCGGAACGGCAGCGCGGCTTTGACGTGCAGCGCGGCCCCCTGCTGCGGGCGCGGTTTTTCCGCCGAGGTGCCAACCGCGTGGTCATGAGCTGGTGCTTCCACCATCTGCTTATGGACGGCTGGTGCATGGGCGTATTGCTGCGGGAGCTTTTTGCCCTGGCCGGGGCCAAGGGCGGGCCGGAGAACAGCCGTTTGCCGGAGCCTTTCCCGCTGGAAATCTATTCCCGCTGGCGCGCGCAGTTTGATGAACGTGCGGCGCGGGCCTACTGGGCCGGATTGTTGCAGGATTTCAACGGGCCGACCGGGGTTGAGCTGGCCCAACCGGTTCCCCATGCTGGCGCTTCCGGCGAATTTGACGAGCCGCAGACAGTGGAACTGGAGCTGGACGCCGCCCTGAGCGCCAGCCTGCAAGAACTGGCAAAAACGGAGGCGGTGACGCTCTCCGCCCTTGTTCAGGCCCTGTGGGCCATTGTGCTCGGCAATGCCAACAATGGCTGCCGCGATGTGGTCTTTGGCGTTGTTACTTCCGGCCGCCCGGCGGAGCTGGCGGGCATTGAGTCCGCCGTGGGGCTGTTTATCCAGACCTCGCCGCTGCGCGCACGCTGGACAGCCAGCGATTCCCTCTGTGCGCTGTTGGCCCATGTGAAAGAGCAGAGCCTGCAACAGATGCGCTATGGCTATGTGCCCCTGGCTACACTGGGCAGAAATCTGCTCGACCACCTGATGGTCTTTGAAAATTATCCTGTGGATACGAGTTTTGATCACAATCGTGTTGAACTGTGCGACATGCGCGGTTTTGAAAAGCTGCCTTACGCCCTTGGCATTTCGGTTATTCCCGGCGTGAATCTGCGTTTCCGCTTTTTGTATGATCCCGAGCGGTTGCCAGAGGAGAGGGCGCTTGCCCTGCGCAACGCGCTGTATGCCGTGCTTGCGGCAACGGCTTCAGGGGCCGCGCGTACCTGCCTTGCGCTGGAAGAAGCGGCGAAAAACGCGTTGGCGGACGCAGAAAGGCCCGTCGGAGAGCAGGGCGGAGCAGAGCAGTGCGTTGCAGAAAATGCGCCCGATAACGCTGCCGCCACAGCCGTGCAAGCCCAGGCCCAGCAGACGCTGGATGTGGCGGATCTGGCGGAAACCGTGCGCGCGGCCTATGTCGCCGTGCTCGGTTGTCCTGTGGATTCTGTGGATGCGGATTTTTTCCAGCTTGGCGGCCACAGCCTGATAGCCATGAGTCTGCTCTCGCAGTTGAGCAAAAGCCTCTCCGTGGCAGTGGGCATAGAGGACGTGATGGGCTATCCCAGCCCGCGTGCCCTGGCATCCCGCATTGGCAGTCTGGCAAAACCGGATGCTGTTATTCCGCGAGTGGAAGGGCTTGCAGCCTACCCTCTGTCGCCGGCCCAGCAGCGTATCTGGTTTATGCAAAAGCTGCATGAGGGCGGTCAGGTTTATGTGATTCCTTTTGCTGCGCTGCTGCGTGGCCCCGTCGATGCCGTGGCCCTGCAAAAGGCCCTGACCCTGCTTGAAGAAAGGCACGATGCCCTGCGCCTGCGCGTGGCGCTGGATACGCCGGAGCAAAGCCTTGCCCCTGCTGGCGGTCTGCGGCTTGAGTGCTATGATGCGCCCCTCACCGATGCAACCTATCTGGGCATGAGCCTGCCTCTGGGGCCGGAAAGGCCCTTGGTGCGCGTGGCCCTGTTCCGGCAGGAGGACGGCAGCCATGCGTTGTTGTTCTGCTTCCATCACATCATATTTGACGGCTGGTCGGCGGAACTTATCACCCGCGAACTCAACGAAGCCTACGGCGCCGCGCTGCAAGGCAGTCTGCCGCAGTGGCCGCCCCTGGAACTGGATTTTGCAAGCTACGCCCTGTGGGAATCGCAGCGGGAGGCGGAAGGTCTTGAGCAGATATGCAGCGATCTCGCGCCGCTGCCGGAACGGCTGCGCCTGCCGCTGGATTATCCCCGCCCGGCGGTGCAGCGTTTTGAAGGGGCCGTGCAGAGCTTTGATCTTGGGCTTGAGCGCAGCCACGGCCTCAAGGACTGGGCCTTGCGGGCCGGGGTAACGGTATTCCCCGTGCTGCTCGCGTTGGTGGATGCCTTTTTGCTCCGCCATACCGGGCAGGACGATATTATTGTGGGCTGCCCTGCGGCAAATCGGGAACATGAGCAGGTTCAGGGAGTTGTGGGCCTCTTTGTCAATACACTCGCAGTGCGGGCACGCATGAACGCGCAGGGCGGCTTTGCCGAACTGGCAGGCACGGTGGATGCCGCGTTCAGAAAATCATTGTCCGCTCAAAACTGCCCCTTTGAGAAAGTTATCGAAGCCGTGGGGGTGGAGAGAAATGCCGCGCGCAACCCCCTGTTTGATGTATTTGCCGCGCTGGAAGGCGCAAGCTGGAATGATTTTGACCGCCCCCCCCTGTGCATGGAACCTTTGCCCCTGCCGCACCAGTGCAGCAAGTTTGACCTGAGTTTTTACTTCAAGGAGCGGGAGGACGGCGGCTATACGGTGGATGTGGAATACTGCACCGAGCTTTTCAGCCCGCAGACAGTCCGCCGCATGACCGATCGCCTGCTGACCCTTGCGGACGCCGTGCTGGCTGACGATGCAAAGCCTTTGGCCGAACTGGATATCCTGCCAGCGCAGGAGCGCGCCGAACTCGACAGCTTTAATGACACTGCGGAACTGCTGGATATCACTGCCGACATGGACAGCCGTTTTCGCGCTCAGGCTGCCCGCACGCCCCACGCTCCGGCGGTGCTGGACGTAGCGGGCGCGGCTGTTTCCTACGCGCAGTTCAACGCGCAGGTGGATGCCGTGTGCGCATGGCTGCATGGGCAGGGCGTGGAGCGCGGTCAGTCTGTGTGCGTATGCTTTGAGCGTTCGCCCGCAATGCTGGCCTGCATTTTTGCCGTATTGCGGCTTGGGGCCGTGTATGTGCCGCTTGCCGCCACCTTGCCCCTCGAACGCATGCGGTCTGTGTTTGAAGACCTCGGGCAGTGCGCGGTGCTGTGCGATGAGCGCTTTGCGGAAGCCTTCTGCCAGAATGGGCAGTGCGGTCAGCGCATACTCTCGCCTGATTTTGAGGCCTTGACTGCTGGCGCGCAGGTGCCTGGCGGCGCTCCTCAGTATGAAGCGGAACCCTTGCCGCCTGATTCCCCGGCCTACGTGATCTTTACTTCCGGCTCCACCGGGCGGCCCAAGGGCGTGATTATCGAACACGCCAGCGTTGCCAACCGTCTGTTGTGGATGCAGTCGCGCTTTCCCATCGGGCAGGGCGATGTGGTGCTGCAAAAAACCACCATCACCTTTGACGTGTCGGTGTGGGAACTGTTCTGGTGGTCGTGGCAGGGCGCAAGCATTGCCCTGCTGGAACCGAATGCGGAAAAAAATCCCGCTCTCATCGTGCAGGCCATAGAAGCCAGCCGGGTCACGGTGCTGCATTTTGTGCCGTCCATGCTGCGGGCCTTTCTGGATCATCTGGAGGGGCACCCCGGCGATGTGCACAGGCTGCGGTCATTACGCTATGTGTTCACCAGCGGCGAGGCCTTGCCCCGAGAGCTGGTGGCGCGGTGGAATGCCCTGACCAATGCGGAACAGTTGCAGGTGGAACTGCACAATCTCTACGGCCCCACCGAGGCTACTGTGGACGTAACGTGGCAGCCCTGCATGCACACGCCGCCCCACGCCGTGCCCATTGGTCGCCCGGTGAGCAATACCCGGCTGTATGTGCTGGATGCCTGCAAGCACGCTGTGCCGCTGGGCGTTACGGGCGAGATTTATATCTCGGGCGTACAGGTTGCCAGAGGCTATCTGAACAGGCCCGATCTCACGGCCCAGCGTTTTATGGATGATCCCTTTGCCTCCGGCAGCCGCATGTACCGCACGGGCGATCTGGGGCGCTGGCTGGCTGATGGCAGCATTGAATATCTCGGGCGCAACGATGATCAGGTGAAAATTCGCGGCTACCGCATTGAGCTTGGTGAGGTCGAGACGGCGCTTGGGCGCTGCCGGGGCGTGTCGCAGGCAGTGGTGCGGATGGGGCGCATTGGCGACTACGCGGCGCTTGAGGCCTTTTTGCTGCCGCAGGGCGGCGCGCGGCTTGATCTGGCGGGCATCCGCGCGGAGCTTGCGGCCCTGCTGCCCAACTACATGTGCCCGTCCCGCTTTTTTGTGGTGCAAGACATCCCGCTGAGTCCCTCGGGCAAGGCCGACCGCAAGCGCTTGCAGGGCCAGCCCCTGCTGGCGGGTGGAGAAAGGAGCGCCGTCCCTGAGCATGGCCCGGATGGATTGCAGTCTGGCCCCCAGTCTGGTATGGAATCCGGTATTTCTCCTGCACTGATCGAAGCCGTGCGCGAAGTGTGGCGGCAGGTTATGCCAGAAGTGGAAGCGGGGCCTGATCTGGGATTTTTTGACGCGGGCGGCAATTCGCTCCTGCTGGTGCGGCTGCATGCCCTGCTGGACAAACAGTGGGCGGGAGTATTCACGCTGGCGGGGCTTTTTTCAGAAAGCACCATCCGCGCGCAGGCCGCCTTTATTGCGCGGGTGCAGCATGCTGGCAGCAGCGTTGCAACCTGCCGTGCAACCACAGCGCCCATAGCCATTATCGGTATGGCCGTGCGCCTTGGCGACTATGCCGATGTGCAGAGCTTCTGGCGCGATCTTGCCAGAGGCGCGGACAAGAATATTCCCATGCCCGAAAAACGGCGCGGCGAAACGCGGCAGATATTTGATGCCGTGGGCCTTGCCTTTGACGATGCCCGCCTGCGCGATGCGGCCTATCTTTCGGATATTTCCTCCTTTGATTACCGGCGGTTCGGGCTTTCACCCAACGATGCCAGTCTGCTTGACCCGGCCCAGCGCGTGTTTCTTGAAACAGCCCTGCGTGCTCTGGACGATGCGGGCTACGGCGGCAGCGCCCTTGAAAATGCCGATGTGGGCGTTTTTGTGGGGGCAAGCCCGGTCCGCCTGTTCCAGACTGCCGTAACGCGGGCCTTTCCCGAGCTGGCGGAGCAGACCTACCTGCTCAATGTGCCTTCCAACGTTTTGGCCCGCCTGAGCTACATGAAAAACTGGCACGGCCCTGCGGCCAGCGTTGATACGGCCTGCTCGTCTGTGCTTGCGGCCCTGCATCAGGCCTGCCGCAGCCTGCACGAGGGCGAGTGCGCCGTGGCCCTTGTGGGCGGCGCGCACGTTATTGATCTGCCTGTAAAGGCCGATGCGGCCTTTGCCATCGAGTCTTCCTCTGGTCGCACCAGAACTTTTGACGCCGGGGCCGAAGGCGTTGGCGCGGGCGAAGGGGCGGCGGTCTTTCTGCTCAAGCCGCTGGATGCCGCACTGCGCGATCACGATGCCATACATGCGGTGATCCCCGGCAGCGCCGTCAATCAGGACGGCAAGTCCTCCAGCATGGCCGCGCCCAATCCTGAGGCGCAGGCCGAGGTTATTGACCGCGCGGCGCGGAATGCGGGCGTTTCGCTGGCGGACATCCAGTTTTTTGAGGCCCACGGCACGGCGACGGTTCTGGGCGACCCTGTGGAAATCGAGGGTCTGCGCAGGGCCTTTGTCCGGCAGGGTGCGCGGCGGGAGCACAAGGCGCTTATCGGTTCGGTCAAGGGCAACCTGGGGCATCTGGATGCCGCCGCTGGCGCTGCTGGCCTTGCCAAGGCCGTGCTCTGCCTTGAAAACGGCCTTGTGCCGCCGCAGCCGCATTTTGAGCGGCCCAATCCGCACATTGATTTTGAGGCCGCGCCCGTGCGCGTGGCGCAGATGCTTGAGCCGCTGCCTCCGCAGGAGCGGCCCTGGCGTTGCGGCGTCAGTTCTTTTGGCATCAGCGGCGTAAACACCCATGTGATTGTGGCGGAGCATCAGGCGGGGCCTTTGCCGCAGGATGATGGGTACTGGCAGTGCGTGGTGTTTTCCGCCCCGGACGAGGCCTCGTTGCAGGACTACGCCAGGGCGGTCGCGGCGGCTGTGGCGCGCAACGCGGGCTGGCCCCTGCATGCCGTTGCCGCAACCCTCATGACAGGGCGGGATGCCCTGCCTGTGCGCGCGGCGCTTGTAGTGCGTTCCCGGCAGGAACTGCTTGAACAGCTGAACGCAGGGGTCACGGGCATTGCCGTGGGCAATGCGGCACGCCATGACAGCCGGGACGGTATGGAAAATATGCTCCCCGGCGCATTCTTTGTTTCGCAGGAAGCGGCGCAGGCAGCCGCCAGCGCCTATTTTGCCGGGGCAAGCCTTGCATGGCCCGCAGAAAAGCCCGTCTACAGGGTGCATCTGCCCGCAGCCCCCCTCGCCGCCGCTACGCTGTGGCCGCGTTTTGCAGCGCACTTTCTTTCCGAGCCTGTCATGACGCCTGCCGGAAAGGCCTTTGCCCTTGCCGTGGACAGGCCGGATTTCTGGCCTGCGGCAGAGCACAGGCTTGAGGGCACCCCCTTGCTGGTGGGCATGAGCCTGTTGGATTGTCTGGGCTGGATTGGCGGAGCCGCACCTCTGAGCCTGCACGATCTGCGCTGGCGCAAGCCCGTAACCTGCGGCCCCGGATGCCGCGCTGTGCTGCTGGCGCAGGAGCAGGGCGATGCTCTTGCCGTGGAACTGCACCACTTTGAGCCTGCCACCAGCAATTCTGGTGAGGCTTCCAGAAAAGGACAGACCACAGGCACATGGAGCGTGGCCGCCAGCGGCCTGGTGCGCGGCGGGATTGCTCGCCCTGCGGCATTGAACCTGTCAACATTGCGCGAAAGCCTGCACGAAATAGCGCAGCAAGATACGCCGGAAGATTCGCCGCTCATGGTTAGCGGGCGCTGGCAGTGCCGCAAGGCGCTCTGGGTGTCGGAAGACGGCAATACCCTGCTGGCGGAGCTGTGCCTGCCCGAGGCCTATCGGGCGGATTTCAATACCTTCCGCTGGCATCCGGCCATGATGGACATTGCCGCAAGCCTTGCCCTGCGCGGCGCTTACGGTTTTGTGCCCGCTGGTTGCCGCATGGTGCGGCTCCACAGCCCCCTGACTGCACAGGCCTTTGCGCTGGTGCGTATCTCTGACCGCCAGCAGGGCATGATCGTGGCCGACTGCACGGTGACAGACGCCTCCGGTCAGATTGTGGCGGAGCTTGAAGGAATGACCTTTATGGCCCTGCGCAAGGGGCAAAGGGCTGGCAGACCCGGCCCGGAGACGCCGCAGCCGGAACTGTACACCATTGGCTGGAAACAGGCCGATCTGGAAGGCTCTGTTGCCGGGCCGCAAAACATCATCTTGCTTGGCGGGCAGGGCAGCCTTTTGGGAGAAGCCCTGGAGCCGCTTGCCCACGCGCACCGTCCCTTGCCCTTGCAGGCGGATGAAGCCCGCGCTCTGGCGCGTGAAATCCTTGCCAGCCCCACAGACCATCTGCTCTGGCTGCCCAGCTTGAAGTCTGACGTGCAAAACGACACATGGCCGCTCTGCGCCCTGCTGCAAGAGATTTGCAGCGGCGGTCTGCGCCGCCCTCTGCGCGTCACCGTTGTGGGAAGCGGTGCCTTTGTGCCGGATACCTCCGCCCACGAACCGCATCTGGAATGTTTGCCGCAGGGCGCATTGTATATGGGGCCGCTGCTCTGCCTGCCGTGGGAAGAACCCAGAATTTCCTGCGCCTATGTGGAGCTTGAGGAGCAGAACGCGGATTCCGTAGCGGCCTTTGCGGCCAGCCTCGGCCTGGTTGACGGGCCGTATGTGGCGGCGCACGATGGCACTGTGCGTGTGCGTGAGCTGGTCACGCTGCCATCTGCGCCTGCCTCTGCTGCCACGCCTGTCATCACAAAGGACGGTTGCGTGGTGATCACCGGGGGGCTTGGGGGCATGGGCCAGACGCTGGCGCGCCAGATTCATGAGCGCCACGGCGCGCGCGTGGTTTTGCTGCACAGAAGCAGCCAGTTGCCGTCCCATGCGCTGGAGGGCGTGCCCTTTGCCGCCTTCCACTGCGACGTCACGGATGCCGCGCAGGTTGAAGAGGTTTTTGCAAAAATCCGGCGCGAGGTCGGCCCCGTGCAGGGCGTGATTCATACGGCTGGCGTGGCTGGCAGGGGTTACCTGCTGACCAGCCACAGGCAGGGATACGAATCCGTGCTGGCCCCCAAGGTGGCTGGCACCTGGAACCTGCACAAGGCGACCCTTGCCGATGATCTGGCCTTCTTTGTGCTGGCTTCATCGCGCACAGCCCTTGTGGGCGCGCCGGGGCAGAGCGATTACACCGCCGCCAACGCCTATCTGAACGCCTTTGCCCGGCATCGCCGCAGCCTTGGGCTGCCCGCGCTTTCTATCAACTGGAACACATGGTCGGGCGTGGGCATGGCCGCCCGCGAGGGGCTTGGCAACGGGCCGGAGGCCGCAACCATGCTTGCGCCGCAGCAGGCCCTTGCCGTGCTAGAGGCCGCGCTTGCCAGCGGCGAGGAACTTGTGGTTGTGGGCATGACGGGCGAAAACACAGCGGATTTTGCCCTTAACGGCCTGCCCGGTAGCGAGTTGCCCGGCAGCATGTTGGGCGGCGTGTCAATCAGCGGCGGATCTGGCGGCCAGGCAAGGCAGGCGCAGCCCATGGGCAATGCCAATCATTTCGATGGGGCAGCTTTGCTCGAGATTATCCGCGATTGCCTTGGCTATGACAGGCCCCTGACCAGAGAGGACGATTTTTTTGATCTGGGCGGGGATTCCATTGCCGCAACGCGTATTGTGAACCGGCTGGACAAGGAGGCGGGGCTTGCCCTCGCGGTGGCGGATCTGCTGGAAAGCGACACCCTCGGCGATATTGTCGACTGCGCCCTTGCCTCGCGCAAGCCAGCGCAGACGCAGCAACAAGCAGAGGAAACAACGCCGGTTCTGGATAAGTACCCCGTGGGCAACGAGCAGCTTGCCATCCTGTATGCAGATATGGTCAGCGAGGGCGATCTGGGTTTCAACCTGCCAGCATTCCTTGTGATGCCGCCCGATGCGGATGCGGCGCGGCTTGAAAAGGCCCTTGCCCAGCTTGTGGAGAGGCACGAGGCGCTGCGCACGAGCTTCTGCGATTTTGAGGCCGAGCGTCCGGCCATGATTATTCATCCCTTCACCGGGTTTACCCTTGAAGAAAGGCGCATCCCCGATCTTGCGCACAAGGATGCTGTTATACGGCCCTTTAACCTGCGGAACGAAATGGGCTTTCGGGCCTGCCTGCTTGTGACTGACGCGGGTGAAAAAGTGCTGTTCCTCGATGTGCACCACGCCCTTGGCGATGGCAGAACCATGTCGCTGCTCAATGTGGAATTGTACCGCCTGTACCACGGGCTGGAGCTTGCACCTGTGACCGCGCAGATGAAGGATATCGCCTGGCAACAGGTCACGCATCCCGATGCCGAAGCCGCCGCCTACTGGCAGAATATTTACAAGGGCGAACTCCCCCGGCTGGATCTGCCCGCATCGCATCCCCGGCCCCGGGTGCACACGGGCAGGGGCGGCACGTATGAATTCGACCTCGCGCCGGAACTGGTGCAGGGCATCAAGGGCCTGGCCCGCAGGGAAGGGCTGACCAACTATCAGGTTTCGCTCTGCGCCTGGAGCCTGCTTGCTCAGGCCTACACCGGCGCGCAGGATATTGTGGTCGCTGTTTCTGTGGACGGGCGGGGCGAACATCTCAACACGGCGGGCATGCTGGCCTCCGTGCTGCCGCTGCGTTTCAGCATAGACCCCGGCCAGCCGCTGTCCGCCCTGTTGCGCGCCACGCGGCAGGTAAGCAATGAAGGGATGCGTCACCGGGCGTACATCCTTAACAGCCTGCTGGCGGACCTCAAGCAGACCGCATGGCCGGACAGATCGCCATTGTCGGAGATCATTCTCTCATACATGAACTTTGAATTCGCCGCCGAAGGGCAGGGCCTGTTTGAATCCCTGCGGTTCAGCAAATTCTCCAGCAAGACGGATCTTTCCGTCTTTGTGAGCGATATTGGCGAGCGCATAAGCATCGCCCTCGAATACTACGCAGACCTGTTCAGCGAGGCCGATGTGCTGCGCATGGCCCGCGATTATGTGCGCATACTTGAACTGATGACCTCCGCGCCAGCGGATGCGCCGCTGCGCTTCACGCCCACTGCCCTGCCGCGCGCCGCTGGCGGAGCGGTCAGCCTTGAGCAGTGCGAAGATTTGGCCCCGGCAGCCGTGCGGCAGGGCATTGAGGCCGTGGCAGCGGGCAAAGGTGCATCTGCCGAAGCTGTGTTGCTGGCGGTGTTTGCCGTGCTGATGGGCAAGGTGACCCAACAGGAGCAATTTGTGGTGGAGGTGCCGCCAGAGCGCGCCATCAGGTTCAGCATTGACGACAATATGGAGTTTGACGAACTGCTGGCCTTTACGCAAAGGGAGCTGACGCAACAGACTGGTATGGGCGATGCTGACCACGGGGGCTCTGGCCTTGCTGATGATGCCATGCCCCTCATGCAAAGCGCCCTGCGTTTCGGTTTTGCATTTGCGCGGGAGGGCGTCTCTATCCCTGATGCGCAAGGCAAGGGTTACGGTCTGTTCTGTTCGGTTCGGGAACAGGAGGAAGGTCTGGCCCTGCATTTTGCGTATGAGCCGCAGCAAGTTGGCGCGGGAACCGCTCAGGACTGGCTGACCTATTACGGGAATTTTCTTGAAGGCATAATTGAGGGAGCGGCATGATGAAGTTATCGGATTTTTCCTTTGCCGCACCTGCAAAAAAGTCTGCAAGGCCCGAACCTGCCAGTATTTCCGGCTCCGGCCCGCAAACAGCGGGCAGCGCGCAGGCAGGAGGGGAGTTTGCCAGCCTTGAGCACCTCTTCCGCGACATTGCTGATGCAAGGCCAGAAGCCGAAGCCCTGACCGGGGGAGGCTCTGGGCTGACCTTCAGGGAGCTGGACGTTCTTTCGGAGCGCATTGCCCGTTTCATCCTTGCGCAGAGTTATGGGCACGAGGCCGTGGTGGGCGTGCTGTGCGCGCGCGGCGCGGTGTATCTGGCTGCGGCCCTTGGCGTCATGCGGGCCGGATCTGTGTATCTGCCCGTGGAGCGCGAGCAGCCGCAAGGCCGCAAAGAGGCCATGCTGCAGCCTGCGAGCCTGATTATTGCCGACAGCGCATGCCTGCGCGAGGCCGAGTATTTTCACTACAGAAATCCCGGCATCCGGCACGTGCTCTGCCTTGATGCGCAGGACTATGACGATGCCGCCGAAAAGGGCACAGGCCTTGTAAGCACGGAATACTGGGAGCAGGTGGCGCAGGCAGGCTGCGACAGGGGCTGGAAGAGCGACTTTGACGCCGCCCCCTGCCCGCAAAGCGAACTCGCCGCCATGGCCGCTGCTGTGCTTGAAAAATGCGGGCTGGCTCACAAGGCAGAGGCCCGCAGCGCGGAGGATTCCCGCGCAGGCCGCAATGTGCTGGATGTGGGCAGCGGGTCTGGCTGCGTGGCGCGGGCGCTTGCCGGTGCCGCGAAGGAATATGCGGCTGTGGATCTGGCCCGCAATGAACTCAGCCGCCTCGCCGGTTTTGACGCTGCCGCCAGGGTGACGCCGTATCGAATGGAAGCCGCGGACATACATTTTCTTGAAGGCCAGGCCTTTGACGTGGTGGTTATGAACGGCGTGGTGGAAAATTTCCCCGGCTACAACTATCTGCGCAAGGTGCTGCATCACGCTGTGCAGATGCTCACGCCCGACGGACTCGTTTTTGTGGGCGCGGTGCGCGATCTGGATTGCCGCGATGATCTGCGGGCTGCCTTGCAGGCCCATGCCCTTGCCTCCGGCGATCAAAGGGGCCTGCTGCGGCTCGATGCCTCTGAAGAACTGTTTGTTCCACGCCAGTTTTTTACGGAGTGGGCGGCGCGCTGCCCTGTGCCGGTGGAAGTGACGTTCTCGCCCTGCGCACTGGGCCAAACCCATGAGCAGAACCGTGTGGATGGCGGCGAGCGGCACGGGGCGCAGGCCTTCCGCTATGATGTTGTCATCCGACCCGGCGGCAGCCGCCCCCAGGTTACGCTTTCGCGTTTTGGCGCGCAGCATCTGCCGCCTGCGGGCGGGGAAGCCCTGCCTCCATGTGATCCCGCCCAGGCTGCCTATATCGTGTATACCAGCGGTTCAACGGGCACTCCCAAGGGGGTGGTGGTAGAGCACCGCAACCTTATGCACATTTTGCGCGCCCTGCGGCCCTATGCGGCGGGCTGCGAGAGGGTGGGGCTGGTTGCGCCCCTGTCGTTTGACGCTTCGGTGCAGCAGCTGGCCGTGTCTGTCTTCAGCGGCAAGGGGCTGCACGTGCTGTCGGACGAAGAACGCAAGAATCCCTCACTTTTCTGCGCCTGCGCGCGTGAGCGCGGGCTTGACCTGTGCGACATGACGCCCGCGTTTTTCAATGTGCTCACAGACTGGCTCGCCGAGCAGCGCCAGCCCTTGCCGCTCAAGGCTCTGCTGCTGGCGGGCGAGGTGCTGCGGCCCGATGTGATCCGCCAGTTTTACGCCATCCCCGGCAACGAGGGCGTAGTGCTCTTCAATGTGTACGGCCCCACGGAATGCACGGTGGACAGCAGCGCCTTTCGCATAGATATGGGCAACCATCAGGATTTTACCGCCTACCCCATTGGCAGGCCGCTTGAGGGCGTGCGCATCTGCGCTATGGACAAAAATTGTCAGGAACTGCCCGATTCCGTCACTGGCGAACTGTGGATTT
The DNA here is from genome assembly GCF_035644575.1 of Desulfovibrio sp. Lineage (GTDB taxonomy): Bacteria > Desulfobacterota > Desulfovibrionia > Desulfovibrionales > Desulfovibrionaceae > Desulfovibrio. Next base: position 28,807 of record NZ_DASQOG010000215.1, read on the forward strand.
TTGGCGATGGCGTGTCGCGCGGCTATCTGAACAACGCCAGCCCCGGCGCGTTTGTGGAAAAAGATGGTCAGCCCTGCTATCGCACGGGTGACAACGGCTATGTGCAGAACGGCCTTGTTTTTTACCGAGGGCGCGAAGACCAGCAGGTGAAGATACGCGGCAACCGGGTGGAGCTTGGCGAGGTGGAAAAGGCCGTGGCGGGCTTTCCGGGTGTGCGGCAGGTGGCCGTGGTGGCGGATACCTTTCGCGCCGGGGAGGAAAAGACCCTCGCCGCCTATGTGGTGGGCGATGTGGATATGGCCCTGCTGCGCGGATATCTGGAGCAACACCTGCCGCCGTACTGCGTGCCCGCCTATTTTGTCCCCATGATGGAACTGCCGCTTTCGCTCAACCGCAAGGTAGACAAAAAGGCTCTGCCGTCACCCCTGGGCGGGGTGGAAGTTCAGCGCGGGCGCATGCCTGCCGGGCCAGTGGAAGAAAAACTGGCCGGGATATGGAAGCGCCTGCTGGGCGTTGAAATTACCGATGCCGATGCAGGTTTCTTCAGTTTGGGCGGTCACAGCATTCTTTCCATCAGGCTTATTGCCATGATTGAAAAGGAAATGGGCGTGCATGTGGCTGTGAACGAGCTGGTCACGCATTCAAGCATCGCGCAGCTTGCGGCCCTGTTGGCGGGAAAGACCGAAAAACGCGAAAGCCCTGTTATCCAGCTGCAACACTGCGAGGGCGGCAAGAACCTTGTTCTGTTTCACCCGGTTGGCGGCAGCGTGTTCTGCTACAGCGACCTTGCGCGCCTGCTTGGGGGCAAATATTCGGTCTACGCTGTTGAGGCGGCTGGCTTCAGCCAGAGGCGCACGTCGCTTACCACAGAGCTGCACACGGTTGAAAGCCTGGCAGAGTATTATCTGGACGAAATACTCAAGGTCGAGAGCCGCGATATCATCTGGGGCGGCTGGAGTTTCGGCGGTCTGCTGGCCTATGAATGCTCCCGGCGGTATGCAGCCCTGGGCGAGCGCAGTGAGCCTGTCATCATTCTTGATACCGTGGCCGACAATACCCGCGCAAAACAGATGGCTGCCAAGGATGACATTGAACTGTTGCAGCTCATTTTGCAGGAAGGCATGGCCTTTGACCCTGTAAAGCTGCGCGCCATGCCACGCCAGCAGCAACTGGACTACCTGGTGGAATGCGGAGAGAAAAGCGGATTGTTGCCTGCCGGATTCAGCGCCGTGCAGATGGACAACCTGCTGCTGACCTATCGCGGCAACACCCTGGCGGCTGCGCGCTACGAGCGGCCAAGCCCTTCAGACTGCAAGCTGCTGCTGGTGCGCGCGCTGGATTTTGCAAACAACCCGCAAATTATAATGAATGATGACTACCAGGGCTGGAGCCGCTTTTTGAAAAAGGAAAATATCTCGCTGCGCTGGACGCAAGGCACCCACGAAACCATGCTTTCTGCCGGCCTCGCCGCAAACGTGGCACAGCTCATACTGGAATATCTTGAAGGCGAAGGGTAGTTGAAAATATTGTCTAAAAAAAGTCTAGAAATGGTCTTGGAGTATTTCTTAACAATGTTGTAAATCTGTTGTCGGTAAAAAATGAGAGCTATTTCTATTTAGAGATGGCGTAATGCCTGTTTTGCTAACTGTTTTTGCACGGCATTTGCGCTAAGGAAGACCTGTTCTGTTGCTGTAGAAATTTTTTTTCATTTTCCCCTAAAGTTTTTGCTTGAATTTTATGTTCCGGAATGAAACAGTCGTCCTTACGCTTGCAAGGCTGTTTTTTTTTCGGTATTTTTTTTGTTTTTTCGCCCACAGATGTGGATAGTGTGCGGCAGGCCGCTAACGTCGCTCCTTGAACAGCAAAAGCCTGCTGAGGCAACTACCTGTCAGGCAAGCAGAAACATACCGGTGCTTTTTGCGCATATCTGTTTTGGTAAGTACATATTGGGGCTTTGCCTTGCTGGTGTAAGCGCGGCATTGAAGTAGCGACTGTATGTGGTGGTGCGTAATTATAATTATTTATTCCTGCACGGCAGTATTCATGTAATCGTTTTATATCCGTTGCGGGGCTTGTATTTTATTTTGCATCGAGGCTCCTATTTTTATTCAGTTCTTTTGTCTAGTTGCTGCGGAACAGTGCATTGAAGGGTGTGGTCTCATGTTGATACATTCTTGTTGCCAATAAATAAATATCTTATTTCATATTAAGCTGCGCTGATTTTAAGGTTCATTTGGTATTAGTTATTAAAGATTGCGCGCTATTGTCTTTGGTCTGGTTTTTCGTATATGACAGGCTTTGGGTTCAGGCATCTGCCTGGGCAAGTTGTGTTACCGTGTGCAGGGGCAGTGCAAACCCTAGCTCAGGATTTTGCCATGCAATCTCAAAAAGAGTCCAGGCTGTTTTTGCAAAAGCTTTTGCAAAATCCGCCCGCGCTGCCGTTTGAACCCAAGCTGCTTCCCCTGCTGTTTGCGGTTACCCAGGAGGGCTCCAATGCCTCGGTGCGATCGGTCGTTGCACTGATTGAAAAAAGCCCCAGGCTCGCAACACGTGTGCTCACAGTGGCAAATTCGGCTGCATACGGGCTTGAGTTCAAGGTTTCTACCCTGCAAAGAGCCATCAGCATCATGGGCCTGCGCGAAGTGCGCCTGCTTGTGCTCATGGTGGGCATGTCGTCGTTTATACGGGAGGCCCAGCTTCCCAAAAGTTTTGACACTGCTGCGTTCTGGAAACACCTGCTTTCTGTGGCAACCATTGCCAGAACTCTGGCGGATGTTCTTGGTGGAGATACCGGCGTATGCGGAACCTCTGCATGCGCTGGCGAGCGCTTGGTCATGGTGCCGGACGAGGCATACATAGCTGGCTTGCTCCATGATGTGGGCAAGATTTTTTTTGCTGCCGCTCGGCCAGACCTCTGGGAAAAGACGGCAGAAATGGAACAGGCCGAAGATTGCGGCAGTTCCGAAGCTGAAATCGCGCAGCTTGGCATGGACCACGGGCTTATTGGGGCGGCAGTGATGCATCAGTGGAAGCTGCCTCTGGTACTTACCGAACCCATAAACCTGCACCATTCGCCCGAACTTGCCACAACGTATAAAATGGAGGCGCGCCTGCTTGCTGCGGCCAACGCCCTGGCCCATTGCAGCCACGATGCGCCCATGCTGAGGAGCAAGGCGGGAGAACACCTGCCCGATGGGTGCGATCTTGATGCCGTGAGCGCTGCTGTGTTTGAAAGTATGGTCAGAGTACAGGAAGCCGGTTTTGCTGAGCTTGATGCATAGCCCGTGCGTGGGCCTGATGCCGCATTTGTTTTTTTCAACTTTTCTTGAGGCTCACACTTGAGGCGCGCACATGGATATTGAAACCGGCCTTGATAATCTGCTGCGCGGGCAATTTGACGCCGCGCTGGCCGAATTTGAAGGTTGCGGGCAGCAGCCCACAGCAGAAAAACTGTGCGAGCTCACGCGGGCCTGCGCTGACCTTTCTGCTTATGCGGCGGCACTGGCAGAGGGGGATCTGTCTGTCCGCCCGCCAAAATCCTGCCGGCACTTTTCCACGCACCTTGAAAGCCTGCACGCCAAGCTCAAACGTCTGGCGCGGCAACTGCTCATATTCAGCGCGGGGTACCCCATGCCAGCGGTTGACGATATGGGCGACCTCTCTGACGGGCTGACCTTTCTTATCAACCAGGCGCAGACCTGCAAAAAGCAGGTCGAGCACGACCAGAATCACGATGTTGAAACCGGCCTCATGAACCGCCGGGCCTTTGTTCGCGGCGTGCGCGAAGCCTTGCAGATGCAGCCCGGCAAATTTGGCGTACTGCTTTCGTGCGGTCTGGATAATCTCAAGTATGTAAATGAGTCGCATGGGTACGATGGGGGCGATCTGTACATTAGCAAGGTGGTTGAAGCCTTGCAGATGTGCGAAAATGACGCAGTGCTGCTGGCCCGCACGGCAGGCAGCGAATTTGCAGTTTTTGCCCACGGTTTTGATAATGAAGAAAGCGCCTTGCGCTTTGCGCAGGATAATCGCAAAACCCTGCTGAACACCACCATTGAACTGCCCAGTGAGGTCGTGCGCATACGCGCCTCGCTCGGGGTGGCCGTGTATCCCAGCGACGCCATGACCGGCGATGTGCTCATGAATTATGCCAGCCACGCCATGTTTGAAGTGCAGAACTTCAATCGCGGTACGCTTATGCGGTTCAATCCTGAAGTTTACCGGGCCAAGGCCAATATCCTGAGCCGTCAGGAACGCCTGGACGAATTGCTTGAAGGCCAGTTGATCCGTTTTGCCTTTCAGCCCATTGTGAGCCTGAAAGATGGCTCAATTTACGGTTATGAGGCGCTCATGCGCTCCACAACCCCGCATTTTGCCTCGCCGCTTGATGTGCTGCAACTGGCAGAGGCGCAGTCAAAACTGCCTCAGTTGGAGTACCTGACCTTCAGGATGATCTTTGACTGGATGGACAAAAATCTCCCTTCGCTCGGCGCCAGAAAGATATTTTTCAACGCCATCTCCGCGCAGTATCTGGATGCCCGGGAGCTGCGCAACCTGCACCCGCGCTATGAAGACATAAGCCGCAACATGGTGTTTGAAATAATAGAAACCGCCAGCAGCGAGGAGGGCCTTGCCCAAAAGGTGCGCGAGCTGCGCACGGAGCTGGCGGCCTTTATCGCCATTGACGATTTTGGCTGCGCCCACTCAAATGCGCTGCGGCTTTTGAATATTTCGCCCGAGATTCTCAAGATCGACAGCTTTTTTATCCGCGCCATCCACAAGGCGCCCGCATCCAAGAGGGAATTTCTTTCAAATATCCTTGTATATTGCCGTTCAAAGGGCATCCTCACCGTGGCGGAGGGTGTGGAAACCCACGAGGAACTTGCAAGTGTGGTTGCTCTGGGATTTGACCTTGCTCAAGGCTTTTACCTGGCAAGGCCGGAATTCGCCCTCCAAGAACTTGCGGCAAGCCAGATTGAAGAAATCACCGAGCTCAAGCGTACCGTCTGATTCTGTTCTTCTCCCCCTCCTTCATTTCTCCCGTTTCCTGCCTGTGCAGCCTGCAAACTGACTGCCCCCGTCCGTTCTCATTCCTTTCATTCCGTGATGCCCAGAAGGCGCGGGATATCCCAGTCTTCCGTCTCTTTGAATGAAAGCGCGCGGCTCACGCAAATCTTGCCTTCAGCCGACAGGTCAACTCTGTCTTCCATATAGGCTACGCCTCTGGATTTTCTGACAATGATCACTGTCGGTCGGGTTGGAAAATCGGGGTTGCTGCTGCTTATAAGGCCCATGCGCCCGTCTGAAAGCTTAACCGCCGTTCCTAGCGGGAAGACCCCCATCATTCTTATGAATAAATCCACAAAGCCTCGCGGCCATGCCGTTCCGTTCATTTTGTACATGATTGCCAGCGCATGGCTGGGGCAAAGGGCCTCTTTATATACGCGCCTGGATGAAAGCGCGTCATACACATCGCAGATAGAGATGATGCGCCCAAAAAGGCCGATGGCTGAGCCTTTGAGCCCGTGGGGATACCCCAGGCCATCGTGCATCTCGTGGTGCTGGGCTGCGCCCTCCAGAATTTCTGGTGCGATATTGGGTATCTTGCGCAAGGCGTCATAGCCGAGCAGCACGTGCGACCGCATGACGGCAAATTCAGACGGGGAAAGCGCACGCGGCGCGTTAAGAATCTCTCTTGGTACGAGCGCCTTGCCGTAATCATGAAACAGCCCGGCCATACCGGCTAGTTGCTGCTGCTGATCCGTAAGGCCCAGATGCCGGGCAAAGGCTACGGCGAAAATGGCCACGTTGACGCTGTGCCTGTAGGTGTATTCGTCACGCCCTTTCAGGTTGGCAAGGGTCAGCATGGCGTTGGCATTACGCTTGAGGGCAAGAATGATGGACTTAACGCAAGGTTCGGCCCCTGCAATCTCTGCACTGCCGCACTCGCCGGAAGACATGGCGGCTTTTACATGGGCGTAGGCGGCAGCGTGCGCTCTTTGTGCCTGTGCAAGGTTGCGTGAGAACAAACGCGGCAGCGCGCATCCCGGTTCATACGCGGGAACGGCGCGCTCCGGATCGTGAATTACTTCGGTAAAGCCCTGCTGGATGATCCCGTCAATCTCTGCCTGATCGGCCACAAGACCCTCGCTCATGTAGAGCAGCGGGGCATTGATCCAGGAGATGCCCGGATTGAGCACGTACATTCCCGGCTTCAGGTTTGCTATAGGTATCCGTTCCGCAGACATGCTGGTGGATCCTTTGGCAGGCATTTGCGTTGATTTTCACTACAATAATATAACACTTCAAAATTTTAGGAGTAAAGGGATAAAACGCGTCGTTTTTGCAACACGCTGATTGGATTGTTCAAAATTTCTTTTCGCGCCAATTCTCAATTTGATTGGTAGCACAGCACCAATGTGAAATTAATATTTTATCACTCTTGTATAAAAAATGTGATTTCCAATATGCTGAAATTATAAATAAAAAAAACTGATTAAGCACTCAAGTTATAAAAACTACAATTAAATTAAGGTTTAAAGAAAGTGTGTGAAAACAGGAACCTGGCTGGAAATTAAAAAAAAACTGTGCTAGCGACAATGCTTCCTAATTATTTATCAGACTAGATTAGTACAGTTGCGGTGACTTGGAAATGTTTGCAACGGCACTTTTGAAGTGGTTTTCGCTTCAGGCTGATTTTAGGATTGGCGCGATGTGCCGCAGACAGACGACAATATCCCTTACTCGCACGAGAGAAGCACTATGGGCAGTATGCAGTTGGTTCAGAGTGTATGCGGAATGTGCACCGCAAGGTGCCCAATTTCTGTAGAAATAAAAGACGGTGCCGTGGGTATGATTTACGGCAATCCGCACAGTCCCCTCAAGGGTGCCTTGTGCGCGCGCGGCGTGGCAGGCAAGGCCCTTGAGCGCGAGTCCGAGTGCCCACAGAGCCCGCTTATTCGCGTGGGTGAGCGGGGCGAGGGCAAGTGGAAAAAGGTTTCGTGGGAAGAAGCCTTTGACTATGTTGCGCAAAAAATTGCTGCAGTGCAGCAGCAATACGGCAAGGAAGCCGTGCTGTGGTCTGACCGCGATGGCCCCTTTACCGACCTGTACCGCGCATTCATGCGCGGCATAGGTTCGCCCAACGTCTGTACGCACAGTACCTCGTGCGACCTCAATGTCCACCACGCCTGCAAGGCCGTCATGGGCCTCGGGCGCGGCATGGCCGTGAACGACTTTGCCAACTGCAAGCACATTGTGCTGCAAACGCGCAACATCTTTGAAGCCATCAATCTGGGCGAGGCCAGAACCGTCATGCAGGCCCTGCGCAAAGGCTGCAAGCTGACGGTCATTGATATCCGCCACAATGTTTCGGCCTCCAAGGCCAATGATTTTCTGCTTGTCCGCCCCGGTACGGACTATGCCTTCAATCTGGGCATCATCAACACGCTCATTACCCACAAGCTGTACAACAAGGATTATGTGGACGCCCACACCACGGGTTTTGCCGAACTGGCCGAATTTGTGGCCCCCTACACGGCGGAATGGGCGGCTGAACAGTGTCAGGTCGATGCGCGGGCCATTGTGCGTCTGGCGCAATCGCTTGCCGCTGCGGCTCCCCATGTGATCTGGCATCCCGGCTGGATGACCTCGCGGTATGGGGATTCTTTTCAGGTTGCGCGCACGGCACTGGTCATTACGGCCCTGCTGGGCGGGGTGGGCGTCAAGGGCGGCATAGTGCCGGGCCGTACCCCCAAGGAATGCGGCAAGGCCGGGCTCAAAAAGTTTACTGATCTCTTCCCCGCGCCCAAGGGCTTGCGCGCCGATGGCCTTGGCGTGGACGACAAGGCTTTCGACCCCGGCAAGGGGCTGCTGCACAAGGCTTTTGAAGCCATCAGCAATCCTCCGCAAGGGGCAGCTCCGGTCAAGGCTTACATGTGCTGGCGGCACGACCCCTTGCAGGGTTATCCCGATCCCGATGCGCTGCGCAAACGCTTTGACGGCCTTGATCTGCTTGTGAGCGTCACGTTCTCCTGGTCAGACACCGCCTGGTATTCAGACGTGGTGCTGCCGCTTTCCACCTATCTTTCGCGCGAGAGCATCATTGCCACCAAGAACGGCCTCAAACCGCAGTTCTTTGTGCGCAACCGCGTTATCCCGCCGCGCTACGACACCAAGGCCGACTGGGAGATCATCGGCGGTCTGGCAAAGCGCCTCGGGCTTGATCCGCTGGTTTTTGAAAGCGCGGAGGACGTGTGGCGCTTTCAGCTTGAAGGAACAGGCCTCACCAGCGCGGACTTTACCGAAAAGGGCTTTGTGTCACTCACCAGCGACCCACTGTACGTGGATCTGGCAAATTATTCCTTCCCCACTGCCTCGGGCAAGGTGGAATTGACCAGCGAGGGCTACGGCAAGGGCTGCGGCGAAAACATGCTGCCCCCCTACACGCCGCCCGTTGCGCCGCCCGAGGGGGCCTACCGCATTACCTTTGGGCGCGTGGCCGTGCATACCCAGGGCCATACCATCAATAATCCGCTGCTGCTGGAGCAGGTTCCTGAAAATACCGTTTGGATCAACAGCAAAAAGGCCAAGGCCGCTGGCATCAACCCCGGCGACAGGGTGCGCGTGCGGGATGCTGCGGGCAATGCCATGGGCGAGGCCGGGGTCAAGATCACCTCTGCCATCCATCCCGAGGCCATCTTTGTGGTGCACGGCTTCGGCCACGACCTGCCTTGCGAAAGCCGCGCCTTCCACAAGGGCATTTCTGACAGCAAGTGCCTGCGCGGTGGTCTGGACATCCAGGATATGGGCGGCGGCGGCCTTGCCATGCAGGAGCATTTTGTCACGCTTGAGAAAGTGGCCCGTCCCGGCGCCGCATAAGGCGGGCTCTGCTCCGGATATTGGCAAAGGCATGGCCTGATACTGCAAGGAAATTTACGGGAACAACCCACCGAGCCGCGTGGGAGGATGGTTATGAGCAAATATATTGTCATGCACAATTCGGCGGATTGCATAGGCTGCAAGGCCTGCGAGGTTCAGTGCCGC
>NZ_DASQOG010000216.1:0-2221 GCF_035644575.1 Desulfovibrio sp.
ACTCCACACCACCACGCCGTTGACGATGAAAACCACGGCTCCGGCAAAGTTTGAGGCAAGGTTGAGCACCTTGGAGGTGGCGGAGGCTTCCATCAGCCCCATGCGCAGAATCCAGTGAAAGGCCAGGATAAGAAAGCTCCCTGTGCCGGGGCCGAAAAATCCGTCATAGCCGCCAATAAGAAGGCATACAAAGGCCACGGGAATCCAGAAGCGAGGGCCGGAGTGCGGCAGGGGCTTCTGTTTGTGTTCTTTCTTGGGCAGCAGGGTTGCGCACATGCCTATGGGCAACAAGGCCACCAGCACCTTGCCAAGAACTGCGGCGTCCAGCAGCAGGGCAAGGCGTGACCCGGCCCAGGAACCAACCAGCGAGAAGATAATGCCTGCCAGGGCTACACGCCATAATACCAGGTTACTGCGGGCAAAGTTGCCAAGCGCAACAGTGGTGCCAAGACAGGCGCTGACCTTGTTGACGCCCAGGGACTGATGCGGCGGTACGCCGGAAAGCAGCAGGGCGGGCATGGTAATAAGCCCGCCGCCGCCAGCGATGGAGTCAATAAATCCGCCGCCAAATGCTGCGGCTATGCCAACGGCGTATGTAACCAGACTGAAATCCAACACGTTGCCTACCACTCCTTAAAGATAATCCACGCTGCCAGTACAATGAGCGCAAAACCCACAAGGTGGTTCCAGCGCAAGGGCTCGTGCAGCCAGAAAGCGGAAAAGCCCATGAAAACAGTCAGGGAGATGACTTCCTGAATGGTTTTCAGTTCTGCCGCCGAAAAATAGCCGTAGCCTATCCTGTTGGCAGGCACTTGCAAAACATATTCAAAAAAGGCGATGGCCCAGCTTGTAATGATAACCAGCGGCAGGGCGGTGCTTCTGTAGCGCAGATGCCCATACCAGGCAAAGGTCATGAACAGATTGGAACAAAACAGCAGGCCCACGGTGCTGACGGGAATTGGTATCTGCATAGGAAATCCATTGGGCGGTCGCAAGAACAAAAGCCTGGCAGGCCGGAAGAAGTTGAACAGAGCGTCAAATCTCATATCTGCTGCAACATGGCGCGTCAACAGCCAGCAATGGGGTTCCGGGGCATTGCCGCGCGCCTTGTTTGCCGGGGCAACGCTGAAAGGCTATGTTGCCTGAGCGGCAGATTTTGCGCCGCGCAAGCAAGGGAGGAACACTGTATGGCGGCACGCTCTCCGCGCGCTAAGGATGCCGAAATCGGAAGCTTCCTGAATACGGGTATGTCATCCGCCTCTGGCGGCACGCACGCTCACGCAACTGCGGAGGCTTCTCCCGACAGGGTGACGTGGGCGCTGTTCTGGAAAGCGGCCTTGCTTGTGATCATTATCTGGGCCGCATCTGCCCTGTTGCTATATTGGTCTGTGGAAGACTTCAGCAAGTCCGGCACCTTTGGCGATTCCTTCGGGGTGCTTAACACGCTGTTTTCAGGGCTTGCGTTTGCAGGCATCATTGTTTCCATAAAAATGCAGAACGATGAAATGCGCGAGCAACGCAAGGAACTGCAAAAGCAGAAAAAGGCTGCGCAGCTCTATCACCGTGAGCGCATGTTTCTGCTGCTCATGGACGAATTTAAAAAATCGCGCGAGCACCGTTTCAGCATTGCGGACGTGCGGCTGGTGGTGCGCGAATGCCTGTGCGACGTGACCACCATGAATGCCCGCAGCGCCGAGGCCGGGGCCGCCCTCGCGCGTGAGGTGGAAGACGTGCTTGCGGGCACGCAAGGGGAAACGCCCCTGTTGCAGGTTTTTGGCCGCAGAGTGTTTCGGCATGAACGCTGCGAGGTGTTCATCAAGACTTTCCGTCAGGCGGCGGAAAGCGCCAGAAAGATTGATCCGTCCAACAAGACGGAATATTATGATATTGTCTGCAACAGCATGTCTGATGCGGAGGAGGCCCTGCTGTTCATGTGCGCTGTGGCGCGGGACGGGGCACAGGTCCTCATCGACCCGCAGGTCATGAAGTTGCGGGAAAGCTACGACGAAATCCGGGCGAAACTCTGAGCAGCGGCACCGCCGCTGCCCATATAGCCACTTGCGGGCGGGATGAGCCGCACACACAAAAACCCCTGACGTACATCAGGGGTTTTTCCGGCGCTCCGTGCCGCCGTGCCCGATCCGGAGAACGGATCAATAGCGGCAGCGGCGCGTGGCTTCCCTCAGGGAATGATTTTCCGGCCCCCGACACCCGCCAGGGG
>NZ_DASQOG010000217.1:0-29016 GCF_035644575.1 Desulfovibrio sp.
TTGGCGGCAAGCTGATACCAGCGGCTGGCTTCGGTCAGGTTGCGGGGAACGCCCGTACCCTGTTCGTACATGAGGCCAAGGCTGTACTGGGCGGCAGCTTCGTTCTGCTCCGCAGCCTTGCGGTACCAGTCCACAGCCTGGGTATAATCCTGCGCCGCGCCGCGCCCCTGCTCATACATATAGCCGAGGTTGTACTGCGCTTCCGCATAGCCCTGCTCCGCCGCGCGGGTATACCACTGCACGGCCTTGGCGGGATCCTGGGCATAGCCGCGCCCTTCGGCGTACATGTAGGCCAGATTGTTCTGGGCCTTGGCGTGATCCTGCTCCGCGGCCTTTTCAAACCAGTGGGCCGCCTTGGTGTCGCTCTGGTTTTCGCCCTTGCCGTTCATATACGTCCAGCCAAGGGAATACTGGGCCGAAGCCAGCCCCTGATTGGCGGCACGGGTGTACCAGTCAATGGCGGCGGCTTCATCCTTGGGCACGCCCTTGCCATAGGCATAAAGGTAGCCAAGATTGTACTGGGCCATGGCAAGGCCCTGATCGGCGGCCTTGCGGAACCAGCGGGCGGCCTCGTGGTAATTGCGGGGAACGCCATCCCCGGTAACCAGGGACGTGGCCCACGAATTCATGGCGCTGACATCGCCCTTCTCCGCCGCCAGACGGAAAAATTCCGCAGCGCGCGTATTGTTTTTCTTCACGCCCTTGCCTTCAAGGATCAGGCGGCCCATAACGTAGAGGGCTTCGGCATTGCCGCTGTCCACCAGCGGCTTGAGCACGCGCACGGCCTGATCGTAATCGGCCTTGTCCAGCGCGGCCTGAGCTTCGCGCAGGGTCGAGGCGTCATCAGCCAGAGCAGTGCCGCCCATGAGCAGAACAGAACAGAATACTGCGGCCACCAACAGCGACAACGAAAAAACACGAACTTGCATGTGTTACAGACTCTTCAGCATTTTCAGCCAGTAAGGGTTAGGACCGCCCGGAACGGTCAGGGCCTGCTGCGCGCAGTACGCCTTGCGTGCCTGCTGCACCTTATCGCTCATCCACCATGCCAGCGGATCACTCCAGACCTCGGCGGCCTTGGCGGCGGCCTTCTGGGGTGTTTCGTGCCATATACCGGCTTCGGCCAGCATGTCCAGCAGGGCCGTGGCATCGCTTGTCAGCGCCCAGGCCTCGCGCCGCCAGAACAGCACCATGGGGATATTGGCAACCAGCGATTCCAGCAATGTTGTGCCGTTGTGGTCCAGCACCAGCAAACGGCAGGCATAGAGATGGTTTGACAACATGCCCGTGGCCATTCGCACTGCGGGGAAACGCTCCAGCACCCAATCCGCATCGCGCAGGGAGCCGGGAACCGGGAAATAGGGGCGGTACAGCGAACAGGCCTGCACATCGCGCCCCAGAGCTTCAAAAAATCGACTTTTGTCCTTGCGGTATTCCACTATCTGCAAGGGCGACGGATGCGCGTCAAGCCGATAGGGAAAGGCGGGCATTTCAGTGCCTACATACAGCAGGTTTTCGCCCTTCTGCCCCTGCCAGCGCCCTTCAAGGCCATCAAGCTGCGGATACGGCAGGGGAATAAAGTTGCCCGCACTGCCCTGATGCTGCTTCCAGCCCCAGGTGCCAAAGGCATGCTGGCTGTATTCCACCATCTCCACATCCGACACGCAACGCACCTGCCCGTAGTCGCTGCCGTGCTGCACATACATGAGGCGGTTGCCGCGCCCCCGCCACTTGGCGAGTGTTTGGCGGTAATCCGCATCTTCATAGGACAGCACGCTGGCAACACGCAGGCGCGGCCCCAGCGGATCAGGCGTAAGACGGGCCGGATGCTTGTGGCTTGCCAGCAATTGCGGCAAAGAAGTCATGAAAAGCGTCACCAGCGTACCGGCGAAATTTTCTGGCAGATCCACCGCAATACCGGTGGCGGTGCTGCTGTACTCCGCCTGCGGGCGCGACTTGTCCGGCCCATGGCTGCGGTGCAGCAAGGCCAGCGAAAACCGCAAGGTCTGGGCAATGCTCATGCCCTTGAGCCGGGGGCAAGGCAGGCGCAGCATCAGCTTGCGCAGCACCTCACGCACCTGCTCCTTACCGGAGAGTTTTTCCGGCTCGCCATACTTTTTTTGCACCGCAGGCAGATATTCCATGCTCCAAGCAGCGGGAAAAACCTCTTCCAGCAGGCGCGAGAACAGCCAATGGTTGTAGGTGTGCCCCAGCGCCCCGTGCATCACAAAATCCGGTCCGGTGGCAAAGCTGAACGAACAGTCCCTCGGCAGCAGCGGCACATGCAGCGGCTCCTGCCCCCAGGCCTGCACCATGGCCTTGACCCGCCACCAGCGCTCCACAACCTGCTTGGAAACATTCATTGCCCACGGCGTGAGCAGCGTCTCCCAATAGGCAGGCGGCAAATTGCGGGCATGCGGGCACATACGCTCGGCAACATGAGGCAGCATGTCGGCGCAGAGAGCCTTTACCTCCTGACAGGCCCGCTCCTGCAAGGGAATCTCGACCAGCGGCTCAGGAGCAAAGGTGAATTTTTTATCCCAGTCGGGAAAAAATTCTTCCTGCTCGGCAAAACACCAAGGCCCGGCCGCGCGAAAAACCGCAGGGTCGGCCTTGTGGGGCATGCGCCCAAGAACAAGGGTTATGCGCCCGTTGCTCATAATCAGGCCCTGTCAAGATCGGCCCAGGAAAGCACGGTATCTTCCGGCAGATCGCGGCGGGCGCGCATACCGAGCACCTCGTCGTAATTACGGGGGGAGATGCCGTGCGCGGGGCGCTTCCAGGTAAGATCGGCAGCGGTCAGGGGCTGACCGGCAGGCAAGGCCCGCGCCGTCACCAGGGAGCGGCGGGCATGCTGACGGGCGGGTTCTTCTTCCGGCAGGGCGCGCAGCTCCATGCCGCCCACGCTGGTCAGCGTGGCGTTGAGGCGCTTGTAAAAATGCTTGAGGTCTTCCTTGTCCATGGCATGATAGTGGTCATTGCCGGGCAAGGTTTTGTCGTGCGAAAAGTGCTTTTCGAGAATGCGCGCGCCCAGCAAGGTGGCGGTTTCAAGAATATGCATGTCGTTGGGCAGGGTGTGGTCGGAATAGCCGATGACATGCTGGGGGAAATGCCGCTTGAGCGCGGGAATCATGCCCAGAGCCGCGTTTTCATCCGCAGTGGGGTAGTTGAGCACGCAGTGCAGCAGGGCCAGCTTGTTGCCCTTTTCTTCAATCCATTCCACGGCTTCTGCAATTTCGTGCAGATGCGCCGCGCCGGTGGAGAGGATAATGGGCTTTTTGAAACCGCAGAGAATGCGGATAAAGGGCTTGTTGGTGATGTCGGACGAGGAAATCTTGAACACGTCCATGAGGTCGTTGAGAAAATGCGCCGACTCCACATCAAAAGGCGTGGACATGAAGGCAATGCCCGCAGCGTCGCAATATTTTTTGAGGGCTTCAAATTCGTTCTTCCAGAAAGAATCGTGCTTTTTGAAGAGCTCGTACTGGCTGGAAGTGGGTTCCTTGGAGGTATCCCAGTAGGCAGGGGAATCCTTGGAGGCCAGGGTTCCTGCCTTGTAGGTCTGGAACTTGATGGCATTGGCCCCGCCCTCGGCGGCCTCGTCAACCAGACGGCGGGCAATGTCCATGCTGCCCTCGTGGTTCACGCCAGCCTCGGCAATAACATAGGGAACGGGGATGTGGGTTTCCTGAGTGGGGACGTCGAATATTTCCATGAGTTTCATGCTCATTTCCTCTCTGATGAATGATGGGTGGAAACTATACTCCCGCAAGATGTAAAAGAAAAGCACACGCTGTGGGTCATTCGCATAACAATCTATAATAACTATATATTTAAACTATTCAAGTGTTTTGCCAAACGCTCTTTACCTGCGACCCGCCTGCGGATATGTTCTTTGCCCAAACCCATATAAGGATGCAGACATGGCGCACAGCAAGACACTTCGTATCGTTCTGGCCACGCAAAATGCGGGCAAGGTTCGCGAACTGGCCGACCCGCTGACCGAATTCGGCGTGGAAGTTCTGGGGCTTTCGTCCTTTCCTGAAATTGGCGACATCGAAGAAACCGGCACCACATTTGAAGAAAACGCTCTCATCAAAGCCAGGGCCGTGGCTGCCCTGACCGGCCTTGTGAGCGTTGCCGATGATTCCGGCCTGGAAGTGGATGCCCTGGACGGCGCACCGGGCGTGTACTCTGCCCGCTATTCGGATGACTGGGAGAGCCTGCCCGGCGAAAGCCGCGATGCACGCAACATCCGCAAGCTGCTGCACGCAATGGCCGCAGTGCCCGCTGAAAAACGCGGCTGCCGCTTTGTCAGCTGTATGGCCGCCGCCAAGCCCAATGGCAATGAAATGGTGGTGCGCGGCACATGGGAAGGCACCCTGCTGGAAAGCCCGCACGGGGACAACGGTTTTGGCTACGACCCTATTTTTTTTGATCCGTCGGCGGATAAATCCGGCGCAGAGCTGACGCGGGACGAAAAAAACGCCCGCAGCCACCGGGGCAATGCCCTGCGCGCCCTGCTGACCCGCTGGGCCGAATTTATGCACTAAGGCGCAGCACGCCCCAATGGTGCGGACGGGACAAACGGGCCGCAAATATCACATGGCTACAAAGCTAAAAATCAGGAGCAGGCGGGGCAACCCGCCGCTTCTCTTTTACTCCGGCCCTGCAAGACAGCGTGCTGCGCCCGCATATCCGCAAAATGCCCCATGGATCCGGGGAAACAGACCGTCATTTTTATGCCAGCCAGGGTAACCGCCAACCGGATATGCTCAATTTCCACACGCCGCCAGTCTCTAAACTTTTTCCCCTTTGCTCCGTTAAAATAACTGAGGTGCAAGACCCTCGGCAATTTTGCGTGGAGGCAAAAACTGCCTTTTCGGCAGCCCGGAGCGCTCTGTTCGCTCCGCGAGCGTAAGCGGGAAAATACGGACATGTCGGGCACTCGCGCTATCCGCTGATTTTTTTCAGCATTTCTGGCATTGCGCACACTCGCTCCACCGTAACCACCAATTTGCACGTATCTTGCAAAATTTTGAGTGTCCGTCATGTCTCCGGCATGTATTGCCGCCTTTTGCAGACATGACGGATGGCGGTTCCCCAGGTTTGCGCATGCCCGCACCGGGAACGGCACATCTTTCTTGTGAGGCACCTATGGCTACTACCATATCCGGTTCCAACGCCATATCCAACCTCAGCGGTTCGGATACTGACTTTGACACGGTTCTCGCGAACCTTAAAAAGGTTGAGTCCACGCAACTCAATCAGCTTACCGCGTGGAAAAGCGACTGGAAACTGCGCTATGATGCCTTTGACAAAGTTATCGGGCAGGTCAGCACCGCCAGCAATGTGCTTGCAACTCTTGCCAACAAGAACAGCTTTGTTACCAAGAACGTAACCAGCAGCAACAGCAATGTCATTTCTGCTGTTGCCAGCGCCGCAGCGGACGATGTCCAGCATACCATCAATGTCAGTCAGGTGGCGAGCAACGCCATCTGGGCAAACACCGGACATATTTTTAGCAGCAAGACGGACATCGTCAATACATCCAGTACATCGCAGACATTTTCATACCGCTATGCCGGCAAGGAATACAGCATGGCCGTTCCGGCCAATACCACGCTCGATTCCTTTGTGAGCATGGTCAACAATTCTTCCGACAACCCCGGCATCAAGGTCAGCATTGTTCAGGCCAGTTCCGGCTATGTTTTTCAGGTTGCCGGCAAGAGCACAGGCGCGGCCAACGATCTGGTCATTCACAGTTCCGGCCTTGTGGGCATGAGCGCATCTGGCGCATCCTCCACATGGTCGACCAACAGTGTGCTGGATGTGAGCAGCACGCTCACCAATCCAACAAAATTTGCCTACGACCTCATCATGGAGGACGGCAACACATTTTCGGTCAATATCAACGGCGACAAGACCAAGCAGGATCTTGTAACCGCCATCAATGCGCAGGTGGGGCGCAGCATTGCCAGCATTGACGGCTCCGGCAATTTGCAGCTTGCAGACGTCAAGGCCATGTACCGGCGCGACACCAGCACGCAGACAACGTTCAGCACCCCGGTCACAAAATTTTCCATGGGCGCAGCGCCCACAACAACCAAGCTTACGGGTGCCCTGACTGTTGATCTGAACATCCATGACGGCGTGACCACGGGCACACGCACCCTGACCATTGCCGCCGGCACCACCATGAAGGATGCCGCATTGCAGATTGCCCAGGCTTCCGGCGCCAGCACGGCTGAAATGACATACAACAGCACCACGGGCGGCTGGGAGTTGAACCTCTCCAACGTGAACGGTGCAACCCTCAGCTTTGCTGACAGCGCCAGCGATTCTGGCAAGCTGACCTCAACCGTCATTGCGGATCAAACCAAGCTTGGCATCAAGGTGATAGGCGATTCCGGCTCGCAGAGTTTTACCGCCAGCACCGCCATTACCTTTGACAGCGCAAAGCTCTCGCAAAAGCTTGGCGGCACAAGCGCTGACGGCACAAAAAACTTTACCTATACCTTTGTTGACGACAATGGCGGCACGCAAACCCTGACCATTGCGCAGGATAAGACCTATCAGGATCTGCTGACCAAGCTTCAGACTTTAAGCGGCAGTACATTAAGTGGAGATGGCAAAACCGTAACGTTTGCGAATACGGAAAAAGTCTACCTGAGTGCAGGCGGCACGGGTGGCGGCATGGACGGGATCACCGTCAAGACAGACTCCACGGCCACAGTTACCAACATGGCCGCAGGCACCACGCTGGAGACGCCCCCGCCCCTAGTCTATACCTATACCGAGAATAACAGCTCCACGCCCAAGACATTTTCAGTTCCTGGCGGCTCCAAGATGGCGGACGTGATCGCCGCCATCAAACTCAAAGGGCTGTCTGGCTCCCTGGTAAGCGCGGACGGAGCCACAACCATTGACCTGCAAACAGGCACCCTGCCCACAACCGGCAGTTATTTCCTCAAGCTCAACAATATTGATTCGCTCAGCGGGCCGGGCATTACCGGCCAGGTGACCTCGTCCTCCAACTGGAATATCCGTGGCGCGGCCAATGCCAAATTTACGGTGGACAACTGGCCCCTGACCATGGAATCCGACACCAACAGCGTGAGCAACGTGATCGAGGGCGTGGTCTTTACCATCCAGGACAAAGGCAGCGCAGCCATTACGGTCAATACAGACATCACCTCGGTGGAAAAATCCATTCAGACGTTTCTTGATTCCGTGAACTCTATCTTGATGACCATCAATGATAGCACTAAATTTGACCCGAACAAGGACGTCACCACCAACGATCCCAAAAATGCGAGCAGCAAAAACTACAGCCCCTCGCAACTGACCGCAGAAAAAGGCGGCCTGTTGCAGGGCAACTATGGCATACAGCTGTTCAAATCTCGCTTCACTTCGTTGGTCAACAGCGCGCCCCCTGGTTTTGCCAGCCGGACGTCTGCCTCTGATGTGCTGTCGGGCGATGTGCTTGCCAACCTCGCCAACATGGGCATCAAGGTTGAAACCGACCAGTCGAGTTCCAACTACGGGCTTTTGGTAATTGCGCCTGCGTCCGGCATTGCCGAGCTGCAGAAAATGGACAAGAGCAATTATGAGAAAATGATCAACAGCAACCTTTCGGATGTTGTGGATTTTTTCTGTTCCAGCGGCACCGGCACGACTACCAGCTCTGATTTTCGCTATGGCAGCCACATTGCGGGTATCACCAAGGGTGGTTCCTATGATGTGAACTACTCGGTTGATGCTGGCGGCAATATTACCAATGTCACGGTTGGCGGCGTGGCCGCAACGCGCGACACAAGCAAGCCGGGCTATTACTACAGCGTTGCCTCCGGTGATGCGCGAGGCCTCTCGCTCCAGATAGACAACCTTACCCCCGGCAACCACACGGGGCAGGTACGCATCAAGGAAGGGCTGATTCAGACGGTCAGCACCTTCCTCAAGGGTGAATTGACCTATACGGCTGTCAACGTCTCGGGCACTGGCACCGCAGAGCAGACGTCCGCAGCCATTGCGCTTAAATCGAAGAATGGCGCCTTGATGGTTCTGAAAAACAACTATCAGAGCATCATGGAAAATATCGACAAAAAGATTACTCAGGAACAAAATCGGCTCGACCAGTGGGAAGCCCGGCAAAAAAAATATTTTGCCAATCTTGAAACCCTGCTCAAACAATACAATACCCAGAAAGACCAACTCACGTCACAGATCAAACAGCTTTCTGGTTCGAGCAGTTCCTAGCCAGCATGAAACAGCAATAAGGCCAGCCAAAGAACACCGCCATAAGGACACACTATGAACAAAGCGGCGCAAGCATATTTTCAGACCAAGGTCGGCACCACGGATCAGGGGCAACTTTTGCTCATGCTCTATGACGGCGCGCTCACATTCATACAGCAGGCACGCACAAAAATGATGGCCAATGACTACGCGGGAAAGGGCATCCTTATCTCCAAGGTCATCGACATAATCAATGAGCTTTCCGCTTCTTTGAACATGGACAAGGGCGGCAGCCTAGCTGTGAACCTGAACAACCTGTACCTGCTCTGCACGGCCCGATTGCTGCGCGCCAACCTGAAAATGGATATGGATTCACTCAACAGTGTGGAATCCATCCTTTCAGGCCTGCGTGGCGCCTATGCCCAGATTATTGAAACCCCCGAGGCCCGTCAGGCGAGCACCGATATTGCCACCCGCCTGCAACCCATGGGGACAATGACCAGATCACCGCAGCCTATCATACCGTCAACAGTCACTGCAGTGCCGCGCTCCCATGCGCAAGCGGCCTATGGCCGTAGTGCCATGCGCCCTGCGGCTCCTGCTGCAGAGGCACCCAGCCAGATGGCCGACGCCCAGCGCGCGCATGTGCAGTCTTTTGACCAGGCCGCCCCGCAAGCTGCGGCACCGCAGCCGCGCCTGCCCGGTGCTTACGGCAAACCCTAGATAACGCAGCCTTGCCTTGACCAGGGAGGCGGATAGCAGCATTACGCAAAAAGCGGCGGCATCTTGGTGTCGCCGCTTTTTGCGCCGAGATGCGGTCAGCCGAAAACACCACCGATACAGCGGGCATAAGACGGCAAGGCTGTTTTGGAAAATTGATTATTATCCTCTTTGACAGGCTTATCCAGAGAAGCTAGTCTTCACAAAATTTTAAAAAAGCATCCGCTCAAATTTTATCCATATTTTACTGCACTGCGAAACAAGCGCCATGGTGAAATCCAAAGAGTCTTCTGTTCACTGCAAAAACACATATCTCAAACTATTTGAAATGTTTGATAAAGCAGGCGTTCCACCGGAAACGCGCTGGCGCTCCCTGCTGCTTTTTTTCAGGGAAATGAAGGACTATCATTTTCTTGACGAAGAACAAAAGATTGCCATTCTCGCACAGATGGAAGAGCTGTTGAAAAACAGGCACTACTCTGATGAACAGCTTGTTTCGACGATCCGCAAATGCAGCGAAATATTCAGCAAGCCAATTGTGACTCAGCTCGACAGCATGGTTCACGAAACGTCCTCCATCATAGACCAGTTTTTCAGCAAGTTGTCTTCGCGCTACGGTGATATTGCCCACCTTGAAAAAGAAAGTCTTTCCATTGTGGCAGAGAACGGCGATGGCACCGTCATGCTTGAAAAGCTGCAATCAGCCTTTCGCCGGGTCAAGGTGCTTTTTGAGGAAGACATCTGCAACCTTGAAAATCTCGCCTTTATTGACCCCCTGACTCAGGTTGCCAACCGCCTGAGCCTTGATCTTTTTATAAAAAACTCCACAGCCCGATGGCACGAAGAAGGGCAACCCTTTGCCCTGGCCCTTTTTGATATCGACCACTTCAAAACCTTTAACGACACCTATGGTCACCTTATCGGCGATCAGGTGCTTAAGGTTGTTGGCTCGCACCTCCGCAGGGCGCGCGAAGAAATTGATACAGAGACGGATGCCCTTGCAGCGCGCTTTGGCGGCGATGAATTTGCCCTTGTTGCCTCCGGGGCCAGCGCGCACCTGCTGCCCGAAATCATCAGCCGCTTTTGCAAGGCCATCAAAAATTTCAACCTGCTCATCCGCGATACGGAAGGCAATGTTGAAAAAAACAACCTGCACATTACAGTCAGCGCCGGCATTGCAGTGCTGGATGCCAAAACGCCGCAAATTCAAACGGCAGAGCAGCTTTTTGACCGGGCAGACAAATCCCTGTACCACGCCAAGCACAATGCCCGTTCGCGCGCGGTGGTGTTAAAAGCCAACGATCAATACCTGATTCTGGACGAAGAAAATCACAAGGCTGTTTAGCGACGGAGCAATGGCCCGCAGCTTGCGCACCATAAAAAAGGCGGGAAAACCCGCCTTTTTTATGGTGCTGGAACAATCAGCAGCATGCCCCGCAGAAAAGCCCTACCCTCTTGCGCCACTGATTTTTTACTGCCCAGCCCTGGCTTTGTGAAAGCAAAGCTTTACCGCCACGGCGGCAAGGCAAGCTGTCAAAAATGCCCCCGCCATATCCAGCGGATAATGCACGCCCACAAAAATTCTGGCCCAGGCAGTAGCGAACCCCAGCAGCATGACAAACAGTGCAATGCCACGCGAGCCAGTTTGCAGGAGCAGGGCAAACGCCATCGAAAACAAAAAGGTGACGTGTAAACTGGGAAAAGACGATGTGGGTTCGTGGGCAATCAGCATTCGCCCAAGCCCCAGCACAAAAGGCCGGGGATTATAATGAAACATTCGGATCAGGCAGGCTGAACCCATGGACACCGCCACGGTCAAAACCACGCGTAAAGCCAGAGCAATGGCAAAACTGCGAGGCTTTTGCCGCACTACAGCCAGCAGGGTCAACACCACAGCGATACCTATGGGGCACTCTGCCAGCACGCCCCCTGCCCATACGGCTAAGGGAGAGGCCGCATCGCTGGCGTTAAGCGCAAGAAAAAGCTGGTGATTCAATGGAATCATGCTCTATACCGGGATGCGATGCATCAGAAAAAATCCGCATTATGCGCGCTGAAGCGTGTTGTCAAAAAATCTTTGAATATGTTCACGGCTGAGGCCGCTGTACTGCTCCAGGCAAAATCCTGAAAAACAAAATGCCCGCAATACGGCAGAATGAGTAGGGAGGCATCCGGAATCAACATTTTCATATCCACAAGCTGCCCTGGTAAAACGATATCCCGGTCGCCGCCCACAATGAGCGTTGGCGTTTGAAGGGCTTGCAGACGCTCAGGCTTTATAATGTCCATGCACTCCCACAGCTCTTTTGTCTTGTTGATGAAACTCTCGAACTTGGGGGCCGGATTTAGTTCCTCATACTGTTGCGCAACTTCCGGCATATGCTCCCGAACAAAATCAGCAGACAGATTACCAACAGTTTCCAGCCACCCATCCGACATACCTTCAATAAGATAATTGCCGGATATGGCAATGAGGCTCTTTACCTTGCCCGGCAGGCGGCTTGCCATATGCAAGCCGAGGTTCGCCCCATCGCTGTAACCAACGATGTGAAAAGGCGGCAGATCAAGCGCCTGCGTGAAAGAAACCAACTCCTCCGCCATCAGGGCATACTCAAAAGGCGCATCCGTATCTGCTGTTCTGCCGTGCCCGCGACGGTCAACAGCGATAACGCGGAAATCCTTTGCCAGTTCTGCCAGCAGGGTTTCGTAATTTTCGCAGGTATCCAGCCCGCCGTGCAAAAAGAGAAGAGGTTCCCCCTGCCCTTTTGTTGTATAAAACCAGTTGATTTCGCCAGTTGATATCTGCATTGCTTACACTCCGATGTCTGATTTCTTTGTTACATTACCTTTTTACGCTGACTTATCAACTTTAGAGTGTTGCCGTTACTGCCCAAAACTGAAAAAAAAAATTCGCGAATACTCACACAACGCGCCCAGTACCTGTAAACAAAAAAAGCCGGGGCAGACAATACTCCGGCTCTTTTTGCACATATCAGAGATTGCTTTCAGGCTACTGTCACTGCACGCCCTTGCCATTCAGAAATGGGCCATAGCGTTTATCCGTCCCCATAATATGGCCCACGAGCCACTCTTTTAAAAAACGCATGATTTCCATGGTGACCTTGGCTCGACCACTTTTGAGTTCCTGCTCAAAGGCCAGAACTTTTTCTACCAGATCACGGTGCGCTTTTTTGTGAGCAGGCGCGTCTGCGTAACCATAGCGGTCAAAAAATTCTTCTTCCGTGGCAAAATGCTTTACTGTGTATTGCTTCAGCCTGTCCAGCACGCCTGCGAGCACCTCTTCTGACCGGCGTTGCCGCATGGCGGAATTCAACTCATTGATAAGGGCCACAAGAGCCTTGTGCTGTTCGTCGATCTTTGCAACACCCACAGAAAGATCGTTTGTCCAGCATATAAGCTGGTCGGAATCTACAACGCCGCCAAGATTTCCCTGTCCCATGGCGCTGACGATGGCGTCCAGCTCTTCTGCCTGACCGGATATTTCCACAAGCACGCGAATGGAATTATTGACGTGTTCCGCCGTTTCCTTTGCGATTGTGTTGACTTCAGCCGCACCTCTGCGAACATCTTCACTCGCTGCGGTCTGCGCCTGGCTGGACGTTGCGATGGCAGAAACTTCGTTGGCGGCCTGCTGCACAAATCCCGCAATCCGGTCCACATCTTCGGCGGCCTGTTCTGCGGCGCTGGCGCTTGTAACAATATCTTGCGCGGCGGCATCCACAGCCTGAACGTTTTCGCGGGCTTTGGCCTGAATATTTCTCAGTGACTCGCCGACCTCGCTGGTGGCCTTCATTGTCTTTTCCGCGAGCTTTCTCACTTCGTCGGCGACAACGGCGAATCCGCGGCCGGCTTCGCCTGCCCTGGCGGCCTCAATGGCGGCGTTCAGCGCCAACAGGTTTGTCTGATCTGCGATGTCGGAAATAACCCCAAGTACAGTTCCAATGCCCTCGGCCTGTTGCCCAAGATTGGTCATGGTTTCCTTGAGCAGCAGAATACGCTCTTTAACCTGATCAATGGAAAGAACAGCCGAACGCACACCCTGCGCGCCCGACACAGCCCCCTGCTGCGCCAAAGCAGCGTCATCCGCAGCTTTGACGGTATTGAGCGCTATACTCTGAATGGCGGAATTAATCTGTTCTATGGCTTGCGAGGCATCCTGCATTTTTTCCCGCTGGAGCACCACATCGCGGTCCACATTCTCCATGTTTTGGCCAAGTTCGCGGATACCGGAAAAGATACTCGAGGATGCAGTAGCCGCTTTTTGCGAAGCGGTACGCATGTCATTGAGCAGTTGCCGTACCTGTTCTTCCGCAGCGCGGCTTTCCTGCAATGCAAGCTCACTGTCTGCCGCGAGCCGATGCGCTTCGTCGCCTTTCTGCCGGGCATCCTTGAGCGCCTGATCCAGCGAGGCCACCATGGTGCAAATACTGTCGCGCAGGTCGGCGTATTCCGAAGGCATGGAAGAAAGGGGGCATGCTGCTGCACGGCCATCGGCAATATCCCGTGCATAATCACGTATGCTGCGTAAAGGAAGCATCAGCTGCCTATAGACCGTCCATATTAAAAAAAGACCAGCCGTGGCCGCCAATAAAAACAATGCACCGTGTATTGCAAACGATGCATTAGAAATAACGCCGTATGTGAAAGATGCAGCGCCACCGCACATCAGCACGACAGCAGAAGAAAACAACCGGAATGAGAGGCTTGTTCCTGATGCAATAGCCATGACAGATCCCCTGATGTAGTCGATTGTCGATTTTCAGGAAGCAAAAACTGTTCTGACAAAAATACTGGCTAGACAACTCAACGGGAACATTAATAACTTTTGTATATAATTATAAAAATTTAAATGCAACTGTCACTAAAGAAATACGGTAGCTGCCTATCTTTTAAATCAATATCAAAGTGTATACCCATTCTTGAGTAGTCTGCTTAATAAAATAAAAATAAATCACGAGAAATTCACCGCAACATGCATTGACCTCAGCATCAACCTTGTTTGAGACATAACGGATGCATTAAATTTTTTATTAGTTGAAAAAATAATTTTTTTGGAATTAAGCAAAATGATCATTGTTATACTGAACAAAACAAAGAGTATAAAAACTACCCATTACAGCAACAAATAAAAGCAAGCGCACTTCAATGTCAGACGTGCTCAGCAATAATCTTGTGTGATATAAAGTCGCAGATAACCGGGTGGAAGTGTTCACATGGCGAAAGCATGCTTGTGGAGGTTACACCCCGGAAAGAGTGCAAGCAGATGAGGGCGTGGCCGTTTAGCTCAAAAAAAGTATTAGGCCGCATGCACGGCGTGACACCATACATGCGGCTGACGCTGGCGGGAGTAGCCCTACCCGGCCAGTTCGCCCAGCTCTTGCAGGCGCTGCTCCGCAAATTCCCAGCGCTGCAGCAGCTCGATTTGCTCTGTTTCCAGCGCCACCAGGCGATCTGTGGTTTTGGCAAAAGCATCCGGATCGCGGGCGAACAGTTCCGGATCGGCAAGGGTTGCCTCCAGAGTTTTCTGCTCCTGCTCCAGAACATCCATTCGCTCCGGCAAGGCTTCCAGCTCCTTGCCGAGTTGTTCAAATTCCCGCTGTTCCTTAAAGCTGCGCCTGCGGGGCTTATCCGAGGCAGAGCGCGGATTTGCGCGGGCGCTTTTTTCTTCCGGCTTGCGCTCCTGTGCGGGGGTCGAGCGCTGGCGCAGCCAGTCGGTATACGCGCCAACATACTCGTGCGCCATTCCGTCGCCCTCCAGCGCGATGACGCTGGTGACAAGATTATCCAAAAAACTACGGTCATGGCTGACCACAAGCACTGTGCCGGAATAATCCGCAATCAGCTCTTCCAGCAGATCAAGGGTTTCCGCATCCAGATCGTTGGTAGGTTCGTCCAGCACCAGCACATTGGATGGCCGGGTAAAGAGCTTTGCCAGCAGCAGGCGGTTGCGCTCGCCGCCGGAGAGCACCTTAACCGGCAGGCGCAGGCGGTCGGGCGTGAAGAGAAAGTCCTGGAGATATCCGGCCACATGGCGCGTACTGCCGCCCACCGTGACCACGTCGTTGCCCTCGGCAACGCTGTGCATGACGCTGGCTTCCGGATCGAGCGTTTCGCGCAGCTGGTCGAAATAGCTGATTTCCAGATTGGTGCCGAGCCGCACCTCGCCTTCAGTGGGCTGCTGCTCACCCAACAACACGCGGATAAGCGATGTTTTGCCCGTGCCGTTTTCGCCGATCAGGCCCACGCGGTCGCCACGCTGAATGATTGTGGAAAAATTGCGGATAAGCGGCGGCTGACCAGGGTAGCCGACTGAAATATTCTCGGCCTCAATAACCAGCTTGCCCGAACGCCCGGCCTCCTGAGCGGCCATACGGACATTGCCCTGCCTGTCGCGTCGCTCGGCGCGCTCGGCCCGCAGAGCCACAAGCGCTCGCACACGGCCCATGTTGCGCGTGCGGCGGGCTTTGATGCCCTGCCGAATCCACACTTCCTCTTGCGCAAGTTTTTTGTCTTGCAAGGCAAAGGCGCGCTCCTCGGCGGCAAGGCGTTCTTCGCGCCGCTCGGGGTAACGGTCGAATCCGCAGGAATAGTTGTGCAACTTGCCCCGGTCGATCTCCACAACACGCGTGGCAAGGCGCTTGGCAAAGGCCCGGTCATGACTGACAAAAATCAGGGTGCGGGCCTTGCGCAGCAAAAAATCTTCCAGCCAGGTGATGGTGGCTATATCCAGATGGTTGGTGGGTTCGTCCAGAATGAGGTCTTCAGAGCAGATCAGCGCCCGCGCCAGAGCCACGCGGCGCTTGGTGCCGCCGGAGAGGGAGGTAAAATCCGCATCGGGATCCAGCCCCAGATGATTGATGACGGCGAGCACATCGCCGTAGCGCTCCCAGCCGCTGGTCAGCTCAAGGCTGTGCTCGGCCCCGGCATGGGCGGCGGCAAGGGCCGTGCCCTCCTCGCCCAGAACCTCCGCCACCAGAGAAAAAACCGTGCCGCGCCAGCGTTCAGGCACATCCTGCGGCATCTGGCCTATGAGCGTGCCGGGGCGGATAATCATGCCGGAATTGGGCTGCATCTGCCCGCCGAGCAGCGCCAGCAGCGATGACTTGCCCGCGCCGTTGCGGCCCACGAGGCAAAGCCTGTCGCCCACTTCAACCGAAAAATCCGCCGAGTCCAGTAGCGGCTTGCCGCCGAGGTTCAGGGTAACACCCTGCATGCTCAAAAATGCCAAAATATTCTCCAACGCTGTGATATGATTCTGTATGGGGCGGTAGCTGCTCTGGGTTGCAACTGCCTGCGGATGCGTGCCTTGCGCGATCCGCAAACCGGGCGGCCAGCGCTGTGCGCAAAAACGCGCTGCATCTGCGCCCCGCAGAGGCGTATCATTACCCCAGCGGCGAAACTGACGCAACGGGCCGCTGATATGCCTGAGCGCCGGGAGATCTTGTATTGCCCGCATAAAGCGAGTACCCGGAGACATTGCCGAAATTTCACTCAGTACCCACGGGCGGGAATATGCGGAGCGCGAAAATCTTTTGCTGGTGTTTTTTGCTTGTGTTTTTGGGCGGGTTTGGCCGCGCCTTTGCGGGTGACATTCAGGTTCACGAAGCCACGCAAACGACATCCCAAGGCCCGGTTGTGGTCAAATCCTTTCTTGCTTCCGGGCAAGGGCCGCACCCGGCTATCATTGTGTTGCACGGCAGCCAGGGACTGGATAAATTTCGGGCTTTTTATGAACGCAATGCCACGCAGCTCGCCCACGCGGGCTTTGATGCCTATGTGCTGAATTATTATAATGAAGAGGATGTCGCGTGTTCCAAAACAGTGGAAACCCGGCGTGCAAATTTTTCCAGACGCATAGGCGCGTGGTCGCAGATGATCAGTGATGTTGTGACAGACGTGCTGGCGCAGGGGCACAAAGCGCGCCCCATTGGCATTGTGGGCTTCTCCCAGGGCGGATACCTGGGAACATCCGTAGCCAGCAAGGATACAAGAATCGCGGCGCTGGTTGTGTATTACGGCGGTATTCCCGCCCAGCGCAGGGCTGACGGCAAGCACCCCATTACCCACATGCCGCCCCTTCTGGAGCTTCACGGCGATGCGGATACAGTTGTGCCCATGGAAAGAGGCAAGGAACTAGTAGAGTTGACCCGCAGCCTTGGGCAAACCGCTGAAATGGTGATCTATCCCGGCGCGGGGCACGGCTTTAACCGCTCTGCCGCCACAGACGCGGAACAGCGGACGCTGGAATTTTTTCAGAGGGTGCTGATGGGCAAGAGGTAGGAGGAAGTCCAATACTTGGTGCCCCGTGTGGGGACAAATAACTACCAGAAGGCATTTTCACCTGAAAAGCTCGCCGCCAGATGTTAACCCCTTGACGGCGATTATTGAATCTGCGGTTCCGTCGGAATCTGTTCGGAGACATGAAGCCGAGGCCAACAGGGTGCTCTAGGCATTTGGGCACATAGGGAAGGGCGATACGGCAGTCGCCCCTTGCTTTTTTATGCAACAGGCCACAATGAGCATGACGTGGAAACTGGCAAAATGATTCGTATTGGCGAATTAGGGCTTCTTTGCCGTGCCGTAGCGAAAAACACCACGCTCCATAATAGTGAGATCAGAAAAGCTGCATTCTTTCAAAATCTCGTCTGTACGGCGGTTAAGGTTGCATCCATCGGCAATGAGTGTCCACGAGCTGTTGGCAAAGTCAGCAAATGATCCGGCCCACGATCCTTTGGGCCGCACATGTTCTATAAAAATGAACAGGCCGCCCGGCTTGAGCACCCGCTGTATTTCGCTCATGCCTTTTTCAATATCCGCAGTGCAAAAAAGCAGCGTGGCGACCACGGTGTCAAACTGCCCTCCTGCAAAAGGCATGTTCTCAACACTGCCACGATAAAACGTAAAATTTTTCCGGACCCGACTTTCAAGTTCGGGGGCACACTGGCGATCCAACCCGGTCAGGCTTCGTATTTTTGCAGGATTATAATATCGGAGGTTGGCTCCAGTCCCTATACCTGCTTCAAGCACATCGCCATATGCGCGGGGGATTATTGCTGAACGCATATCCCGCAGGACCCAGGCTTCTAAGGGCATCATGGCGATATCGTATATGTTCATGCCCGAGTCCATTTGTTGTACGAGTGAGGGTGGGATTCAACTACACCTATAACTATCCGATATGTTTTAAAATAAAAATGAAATGATAAATTTGTGTCCGGTTTCATATCCATTATTCGTAGCGCTCGCACGAATAGGTATGCCCCTGCCGGACCGCTATTGGGTGAACTCTCGGCTGAGCCTCCAGTGAGCAATCAGTCATGATGCGCAAGGTACACGGACATCCCGAAACGATTCACTCAGTTGAAGGGCTGCGCTTCTCCTGTCACCCATATCAACTAGCCAATCAAGTATTCGCAGAAACTTTTGCGCGAGAGTCAATGGCATTGGCGAATCTCTATGTGCCATATAGTGCACAAGTTCCGCGATCCGGGCCGGAGCAAGAACGTCGTGCCATTGCACTAACCCGTTTGAGGCATTTGAAATGACCGAAATAAGTTGATCTGCAAATGCTTCAGCAGGGTAATTGGCTTTAGAGCGTTCGCAGAGGGTCAAAAACATGGACATTACCGAGCCGGACCATCCGGCAACTCGAATAAAGCGATCAACTATCGGCAAAATAAAGTTTATCCCTGACCAGTCTCCATTGACATAGCGGGCTGCAAGTCCTGCATACTCAACCGAGATAAACATCAGCGAACGCGCGAGATCCGGCAAGTCATAGTCCCAAATTCTTCCGTCAGAATATCCATTCTGAAATACTTTGTCGCAGAGCATATGCTCAAGGCAAAGCTCAAGAACAACCTTTGCATCTGCGTGTATAATTGGTGCATCATACACATATTTACGAATATATATATCCACAAATGGAGCTAACAGAGACCAGCAAGCCTCTCCTTCAATTTTTAAAATCGGATCTAACAGCCGTGATCGCAAAATATCAAATGATATTGCACCAGATGCTGATCCTAGCACCCGTCCTAAAGCATGAGTCCATTCATAGAACTCAGCCGCAGGGCGGGGTTTAAATTTTTCCGTCTCCCAAGGTGGAGAATTTTTTTGTATCGTCCAATCCAAAAGGTCACTCAAAAAGTCAACGAGAGAGGCTCCTGCTTGGCTTTTCAGAATTTCGCCATAAGGAATGTGCTCAAGAAATTTTTTAGCACGGTAATGATTCCACCGGATGTCGGGTTCCGTCCAGTCATCAGCGGGGTCATCGCCGACGTCGAACATGTCGTAATGCTGGTGCAATTTTTGATTGATTTTTCGCCGGAGTATTTTCGGGTTCTTTTCAGAAAGAACCTTGACCCAGGCATCAGGAAGCGCAGGAAGCGCAGGCCAATCCTCTTCATTATTATATAATAATTCGATTGTCTTTTTTAATACGGGATCAGCGCATTCTGAAGGGGAAAACTCTTCATCATATGGGCGCATCTCCCTACAACACAACGAAAAAACCAAATAAATCCCTAGCCAAGTCAGCTTAGGATTTTTATCCCATAATTTACACAATTCATCAAAAGCAGCTAGAGACACTATTTCTTGAGGATGTATCAGTAACTCTAGAAGCGCTTGCGCAGTCGTTTCACTTTCAGTCCCTTCGCGCAGTTCAGCGGCAAGCCCATGCGCGAGGAATATTGAATGGTGCCATGGAACGACAGAAGATTTAGACAGTAGCGAGCTAAACGGCTGCTCAACAAATCGTGCCACTTGTTGCAACACATCGCGAGCCCAATCAAGTTCCTCGGGAGAACGCCCTTTTCGAAAATTGAGAACTATGGCTGCGGTCGCTGCCACAGATCCCCTAGTCATTCCCATTAGGATGTCTTCGTCTGCACTTTGGGGGGCCCTAAACAGTCCGTTAGCAATTATCTCGCAGGCCGAGGCAATAGCCTTCTCAACAGTATATGTTTCATCAAGGGAGCTTTTCTTTAAAGATTTTTCTGCCCACATGTATAGGCTGCTCTCCTCCAACCGCTTAGATGCCTCTTCAGCCTTAGCCATACTTTCTGGCGCAGATTTTGTCGGACTGACATGAACGATTGCGATTTGGTCTGGTGCTCCATCAACTCGCTGAGCGTGGTAGTTATTCCGATCCACTAGCTCTGCGTATTCAATAGCTTGTGCTGTAAGCTGCGCATTAATTTCAGTATTATCCCGATGTTCTTCATATTCAAATGGCAATTCATTTTGAAAGCCGAGGATGGAATCTCTGGTTTTTTGGTCGTAATCTGGGTTAGAGAAAAAAATGAACCGTGGAATCATCCAGCTTAGAGTTTTTCGGCGAACTTCCTTGCCATTAAGCTTTTCAACTGCTTCAGCATGGGGCTTATCAGAGGTTTTCGTAAATCCAATCAAACTTGATGACGGTAAGCAGTCACGTACCCATCGTTTTTTATCCATATCCAGCAAACGCTGTGAACTGATAAGCGGAAATACAGCTTCTGATACGGTTTTAGTCTGGAGCGCAATCATTGCCGCGACACCCAAGATAGCAACGCATTCATTCTCTTCAACGACAGTCTTAATGAGTTCATCTACAGGGACTCCACGTTCAAGCTCAGCGCAACACCATTCTTCTAAGGCCATTAAAGCGCAGCCGAGGATATGTGGGGGCCATACGGACCTGCACCAAAGATACTCTCGATCGTTACCCCAAAATTTTTGTGTCCCCCAAGGGAATTTTATCTCGAGTGGAATTGGGGTGCTACGGCCTTTGTATAAGCAACGATGCAGTTGCCTCCATGCTGTAATTGCATGATTACATAATTCTCTAACCAGCCGTAAGCCCTCTTTCGGTGCTGCTTGAAAAAGCGAATGAAAAGGTTCGCGAATAGGAGATGAAGGAAAAAATCTGTGGTCATCAAGAGACAGTTTATCCCAATCATGCGAGTCGAGACTGATGCCAGAGAGGAGAGAAGGACTCGACAACTCTAATTGTTCTCGTTCCGTGCGCTCAGCTTCGGGTTTTGCAAGAAGAGATTTACGCCTCTCATACTTGGCTTTCTGCTTCAGAATATCTCGAGAAATTCGCTCTTCGGGCAACTCCTTTAGCAGGAATGCGAGTGAAATATCTACAAGCTGCTTGGATAATGTTTGAGAAAGAATGCCTGAATAGGCTATGATGTTGTGAAAACTTTTTTCTTCAATTCGGCTTTGATTTGTGACTCGTTGTAAATACTCTGAGACGAATTCAGGCTCACTCCTCACTGAAAGTAAAATCAACCTAACCAAAGATTCATGAAATGATGACAACTCTCTTATATCATTCCAATATTTTGATTGCTTAGAATAATCTCGAAATATCTCGCGCTCATCTTCTACTGAAGAAAGCCATATAGAGCATTGTTTCAAGATAGCATGAGAAGTCGGATTTTTATAACCAGAAAGGGCATGTTGCCAAACCTCAAAAATGGAAATTATCTCTGGATAGAGGCGCTGGGGAATTTCTTGAATTCGCCTAATGATAAAGGCGATAAGGCGGCGCCATGTTGTTAAGTCTGATGGCCATGCAAAAAGATAAGCCATCCGAATCAAATTAGCGTTTGGCACGATTCCAGACATGACGTTAGAGTTTGGTATCGTCTTTTCAGCCTGAAACCACACAAGTACTTTTTTGAATAAATAAAAATCATCAATGAAAGTTGTTGATGCAAACAGAGCATCTGAAGCATCAAACTCCGAGGTTCCAAGAGGACCCAGTAGCCAAGCTCGTAACCATTGAGATCTTAACTCAGCACACTTCAATTTTTCTAGACAGGCCCCCCAATCGTTCCCCCTAGTATATTCCCATTGAGAAATTAGTTCTACAACACGTGCAACGGCTGGAGGTTCTCCGCAGTTTTTGATTATATCCATCCACTGAGGGCTAGCCTCTGTGAGAACATAAAAAAAGGCCCACTCAAAAAAAATGTCATGTGTAAAACGAACAGATATGCCCTCACGAGCATCTTGAAGTATGCCGTCTACTCTTAGTGCGTCTAAGTGGTTGATCGTCGATAGCCTGCTAAGAAAAATTGGCTGGCTGAGATTGCTGACGCGAACTTTTGCCAATTCAAGCAAGGTGCGCTGCCGTTCTGCAACGTTTTGTCCGATTTCGTTGTAGCCACCTCGTCGCCACCAGTTTTCAATTAAGTCTATCTCTGATTGGGGAGCAAATGTTGAATCGCTAGGGTCGGCTAGGTACCCTTCGTTAAGAATTTTTGCAAAAAAGGGCCTTCTAACAATATTTCGCACCTGATCTGTGCCAAACAGAAGCGAACGTAACTGCGGTTTTTTATTTGCCAATATTTCCGATTCTTGATCGTCAAATATCTCTACCTGAAGAGTCTTAACCCTCAACGTGTCAATAAAAGCTCCCAACCAGTTGCGAAGGATTTCGACACCAGAGTCTCTGAGTGACACCACGATACGCCAGTCACTCAATAAAGGGGATTTTGCGATAGTGTTGAATAAATCAAGAATGATCGGTTGATGCTTTCTTTCTACCCGATCTATCGCATCTATAAAAAGGATATTGGTGCCAGCTGCGCCGACTTCTACAAGAAGTCGCTCGAGAGGTATGTTTGATAGCCCATGTGATATCGCGTAGCTAATCCAACTTGTTCCTTCGAGCTGCTCTGCTTTGATGAAGATCGTCGGACCATGTTCAAGCGAGCGCTCCACAGCCTGCCGCATTATGACGGATTTACCACTTCCGGGGAGGCCTCGAATCTGGAGCAAGCGTGCTGCTGATAGTTTAGTATTATAGTCATCAAGCAGCGCACTTCTTTCAATATTAATCCCACTAATATCATCAGGGATAAGACTCACATAGCTTCTAGCTAGTTCAGTTAACTTGTTTAAGTCAGAAACGATTGAGGGGGCTCCACGTAGTTGCACGAGGTGCGATACGTCCTTTACAAGCCGGATACGGTTAAATTGGCCAGATTTCCCAGCAGACTCGCGTGCCCACTGAATCATTTTCCCCCATACAAGGGGAGCTTTGCATCCCTCGTTTGGGGCTAAACATTCCCTTATACGATTAATAGCTTCCGGAGAATCCGTGTTGCCTTCACGAAGGAAGTCGAACTGAATAAGCACCAAGTGGGCAAGAAAGTGGTGGGCTTCGTCATCTGCACATGGTGTACCATTTATTTTTTCTAGCAAGGAGAGGATAGCATCTTTAACATCACGTATTTCCTCACTGGCACTCCCCTTTGGCGCAAAACGGGCATTAAAATGTTCAGTAGTGAGGCTTTCTCGTGCCCAATCGCAAAGAGTTTTGAGGGCACGTTCTTTAGCGGAGGAAATTGTGCCAACAGCTGGACCGTAACGATCAATGCCAAACCGAAAATCATTTTTTTTGAAAGTTGCCCAACTGTCGCGAATAATATCCCGAAAATCATTATTTGACTCAGCATTGCTGACAGTGAGCGAACGCTTAATTTGCAAGCTAAGGCGTGCTTCATTTTCTGTCGTATCTTTAAAGTCAACAATGACGTCATCAAGTGGTTCGCCGAAGTCACGCTGTTGAACCGAAACACGACATACAATTCTATCTTCTATCCCGGGCGCATATGCTTCGGCGAGAAGGGCAGCAAGATAAAAAGCTGCCACATTACCTTCATAGGTAAATCCTTCTCCTCCGGCTAATTCTGGTGATTGGGGCATAGTTTTATATAGTAGTTAAAGTCACATGCAAAAATATGAGGCACGCCAAATGCGGACACTTTTGTTATAGCATAAGGTAAGGTTCCGCATAGCGCAATTCGTTACCGTATGGCCTTTGAAGAGCTTGTACCCAATTGGATTAAACTGGTTTGCCGAAATGATAGAGGGCGACCTTAGGCCCCCCTCTATTCTCTGAACAAAATATTATATCGTAGCTCTTGCCCGCTGCAACGCGCTATAAGGAACAATCCGTTCCATATCCGTGCGCTTGGGCTTGCTGTCAATATTACTAAACAAGGAAAGACAGTGTTTACGCCTTCCTCGCCGTTTCCCGGCACGGCTCCATACACGCCCGGCGCTGATTCAAAACCTCAACGGGTTATTCCTTTTCTTGGTGAGATGCTGCCCCGATTTCGCTCGGCAGGGCTGGTGTTGACGTTAGAGCGCGAGTTCACCTCTCCCCCATTAACCAATTGCTATCATCTCATATTTTAGCTATTATACTAAAAAATAAAGTTAAGAGCTATTATGTTAGACGATATTTTAAAAACTCCGCAGGAAATCCGGCACGGCATCGCCGCCAAGGCGCAGGCTAAACGGCTTGCGCTCAACATGAGTCAAAAGGATTTGGCGGCCCGTAGCGGCGTTTCCCTTGGCTCCGTGAAGCGCTTTGAAACAACAGGGGAAATCTCGCTCGCGTCCCTGCTGGCTATCGCCCTGATTCTTAACGATCTTGAAGCCTTTTCCGGATTGTTCAACCCGCCGCGCACAGAAAACCTGTTCAAGCCGCAATCCCCAGCACCCCGCAAGCGGGCAGGGAGAAAACGCCATGAATCTTGACGTGCATCTGCATGCATACGGCATACGGCGCCATGTGGGAAAGCTCGCCGCACACAGCAACACCATTCTGTTTCAGTACGCGCCAGAATTTCTTGATTCGGGCATCAACATTTCGCCGTTCAGGCTTCCGCTCAGCCCAGAGGTCAAGGAAGACCCCAAGCGCACCTTTGACGGCCTGTTCGGCGTGTTCAACGACAGCCTGCCCGATGGCTGGGGGCTGCTTTTGCTGGACAGGGCATTACGAAAAAAAGGCTCAACGCTCCATGCCTGCCTGCCCTTGCAGCGCCTTGCCATGGTGGGTGCCCACGGCATGGGCGCGCTGGAGTACACCCCGGCGGCGGAACAGGCAGAAGAAGCCGTTTCTGTGGCGGAACTGGATGCTCTGGCAGAGGATTCGCTGCGGATTCTGCGCGATGCGCCTGTGGATGCGGGGCAACTGGACAAGCTTATTCAGCTCAACGGCTCATCCGCAGGGGCCAGACCCAAAATTCTGGTGAACGTTGCCGATGATTACCGCATTGTGCCGCAGGGGGCGGGGGAACCCCAAGGAACCCCCTGGATCATCAAATTTCGCTCCGCGCACGAACCGCCAAACACCGGGCTGACAGAATACGCATATTCCCTGGCGGCCAGAGAAGCCGGGCTGGATATGCCGAAAACGCACCTGTTTCCGTCGGCAACCTCACCGGGATATTTCGGCGTCCAACGCTTTGACAGGGTGCAAGGCCAAAAGGTGCATGTGCACACCGCCTGCGGCCTGCTGCACGCATCGCACCGCGAACCCTCGCTCACCTATGAAAGCCTGCTGCGCCTGACGCTGCTGCTCACCAAAGACATACGAGAAGTGCTTAAAATGGTACGGCTCATGGTGTTCAACGTGCGCTCCGGCAACAGGGACGACCATTCCAAAAACTTTTCCTTTCTGCTGAACAAGGAAAACCAGTGGCGCATGGCCCCGGTTTATGACCTTACGCCGTCAGAGGGTATTAACGGGGAACAGACCTGCATGGTCAACAACAAGGGCAAGGATATAACCGAAAAGGATTTTCTGGCGGCCGCCGCAACTGTGGATGTGGACGCGCGGACCGTGTGCGAAATTATACAGCAGGTGGACGCGGCTTTGGCCGAGATGAAGAAGTAAGGTGCTCAAATGTGCAGGAGGAGGCCGTCTGAGTGACAAATGGGAAATTCCGCAAGCAGCCTGAGAACTGCTCATAAAGGAAACGCCAGAAAAAATATCCGGTTTAGTATCTGATTTTCACAGCGCGAAAGAAGGCTGCCATGCGGTTACGCATAGCAGCCTATATTTATTAACCTGCTGAGATGATCGCCTAAATCCCTACGGCAATAATCAATGACCTAGCCAGCGGAGAAACAAGAACAGAAGCATGAAAGCAATCGCTGTGCATCCAGAAGTTACACTTGCCAACCACCACGTATCACCCCGCAATTCCTTGCCGTAACCATCCATTACTGCACGCGATTTATCAAAATATTCCTTT
Source organism: Desulfovibrio sp. (assembly GCF_035644575.1). GTDB lineage: Bacteria > Desulfobacterota > Desulfovibrionia > Desulfovibrionales > Desulfovibrionaceae > Desulfovibrio. The sequence continues at coordinate 26,031 of NZ_DASQOG010000217.1, forward strand.
GATGCGATTGCCGCCGCCTCGCACTTTGCCAAGCATTGCTCCATACGCGCCCGGTGCTGATTCAAAACCTCAACGGGATAATCCCTTACTTGGTGAGCTGCGGTTCCGATCTCCCGCGCGGCCTGAGAGGTACTTCTCTGCAATTCTCGTAAAAGCTGAATCAGCTCCTGCGAGTTCTTGATTCGTGCTTCCTCCTGCAAGCTCAGAACCACCAGGCTTGCCTCTATCCTTGTCTGATCTATCTCGCTCGGCGGGGCTGGTGGCGTTGTCGCTTCCGATGCCCTGCTCATGCTCTTCAATTCGTCTATCTTGCTCATGGAGTAATCCTCTAAGTTGCAATGCGCCCCATGTGTACCCTTTGCCGAGCTTGCTGCCCTTGAACGTCACGTCACCAAGCGCAAAGCTGATCCCCGAAACAAACCCGGTGGAAGCTTTATTTAAACGCACGGTCACGCCCTGGGCTGCCAACTGCTGACAAAACGCATTCAACGCAATCCTTTGCGTAATGGCCGCATCAATTATTTTTTGTAGGTTCATACGGGCGGAAGCCTCACCAGTACGCAGGGCGTGCTCAATCTCCCCTTTCGTATGGGCTGCCCGCAACGTTTCCCGGCTTGAGCGCACTTGCCGAAGAGAAAACCGTTGCTCCAGCTCCCGCATGATTTTTTCTTGTCGCCTATAGTCGTGCGCGTCACTCACCACTTTTCCATCCAGCGCAATTCTGTTCACCAGAATATGAATGTGTGCGTGTGCGGCGTCTGTATGTTGGCTAATGACATATTGATTGTTTACAAAGCCCATGCCCTGAAGCCACGAATGCGCGGCCTCACACCACTGCTCAACTGACAGAGATTCTTCCGGGTGAAGGCTCAGGCTCACATGGCAAACGGCCTTGGACAGATTCGGCCTCAAAGCGCGAATGGCCCCAAATTCCGCAGCAAGGGCGCGTGGTGTTCGCCCCGCCATATTGGTTTCAAGCAACAGGCTTTTGTGGGGCTGCAAATCATAAGCTGCTGCCCCACGAAAGCCTTTGCCCTTGATGCACTTGGCAATCAAGGCACTTCCCCTGCCACTGGCGGCGTACTGCCAGCAACCCCCATCAGCGAAGCTTGCAAGCACATGATCTGGCTAAGCAGCTCCCTTAGCAGCCCGAAGGGAACAACTGTTCGCCCCGCGTTGGCTGCCTTGGCGATTTGGTTAAGATTTACGCCCAATCGCGCAAGCTCGCCGTAGGCCTTGCGGTTAACCTCTGGCACAGGGGGAAGCGGCATGCGCCTGCTCAAAGCGGCTGTGCGCAACCACTGCGCAGGGCTCATGCCCATGTGCCGCGCGCGAAGCTGAAGTGCCTCCCACTCTGCCGGATTAACGCGCACCCCGATTGTCATGTGGCGCACCTTTATGGGGTCGCCCTTTGGGCGTCCACTTTTTCGCGGGGCGTGTTTACGCGACTCAGCAAGCATAGGCGCGCTCCTTTTGCCGTGAAGCGGCAATGTGCTTTGACGCCTCGCAGAGCAAGCCGTTTGAGCGAAGCGAAAACATGGCTTGCTTCAAGCCATCTGACGCGGGGGAGGCGATACTTTGCAAAGCTGTCCCACTGTCCCTGTCCTTAGGGGTGGGACGGTGGGACACGGCATTAATAGCGAACAACACTAGCATCGCCGCCCTCCTCCAGCTTCTTCTTGAGCCGATGAACCACAGATTTGCTCACCCCCATTTCGTCGGCGCAATCCCGAATGGAGAAGCCTTCTGCCAAGAGCTGCTTCAATTGCTCGGCCTGAACATTGACCAGCTCGTTCACATCCCAAATGAGCTGATTCCCTTCACTGCGCAGATGCACCTCAAAGGGCATTGCATCCTCGCCCACAATTCCCCGCGCCTTGGTCAAATGGACTTCAAACCGCGCACCTTCGGCAACGCTGTAGGTTGTGGGCCTCCGTAGGCTTATAACCGTGTCCATTATGTCTTCGCGTGCCGAGGTTCCGCGCTGATCGCCCGATTTGCCCGCGTGATGCACAAGCAAAACTGCCATGCCCCGCCGCCGCAAATCCAATAGCCAGGTCTGCATGGGCGTCCATGATTGGGATTCATTTTCTTTGCCGGTGCGGCAAAGTGTGGCGAGGTTGTCTAAAACCAGTAAATCGACTCCAGCAAGAAATGGTTCAAGAGCCTGCTGCCCGTAGGTTGTTGCCAAGTCCGGCATGGGCCGCGATTGAATGTCGGGGGTGATAATGGAAAAATTCTGCATCGCATGGGGCGGTACTGCCATGCCCGTTGCCAAAGCCGCTAGGCGCTCTTGCATGGAGATGGCGGGCATTTCGCCATCCACATACAAAACGCGCCGAGCCTTGGGAGCATGCCAGTTGAACAGGGACAACCCACCAGCCACAGACAGGGACATGTGCAACGCCGTAAAGGTCTTGCCTATCCCCCGCTTTGCAACGAGCATGACAATCCCCTGCTCAGGAATTACCGGATGCAGCAGGTAGTCGCGTTCGGGCAAGGTGCTTAAAAGAAATTCCTCCATACTGATCGCCTTCAATGGGGGAAGATTATTTTGTGAGCCGAGAGGGACATATGGGGAGGTCATGCGGCGTCCCCTCCTTCCACATTGCTGATTAGCGCCCGAATATCTTCAACACGCCAAACAGTGGTGCGCGGCCCTAACTTCACAGGGGTGGGGTAGCGCCCTTTTTTGACGCCTTCCCACCAGCTCGTTTTGCCAATGGGCAGCACTTGGAGAATTTGCGACAAACGAACAAACCCCTCGTCAGGCAGGTAGTTTCGCTGTCGATACAAAAAATCGACTTTTGCCATAACGGCTCCTGATTTTTACGGGCCGTTATGAAATCAAAACCACCCGCATAGCGGGTGGTTTGCTCTGGCCCTGTAAGGGCCTGTTACCGGCTGCGCCTAAAGACGCTAGCTTTCACTGCGTTCAAGCCCAGTGCCGTTGTCGCTTTGGCTACCCCTTGAAGGGGTCTTGATA
>NZ_DASQOG010000218.1:0-24919 GCF_035644575.1 Desulfovibrio sp.
GCCTTGACGTTTTCGGGCAGCTGCAGGTCGCCCACGCAGATGGTGGTGTTGATGTCCATGGGGGTCACATCAACAACGATCTTTTTGGGCATGTCCAGGGGCTTGCTGCACAGGCGCACGATTTCGCGGTAGGTTTCAAGCTGGCCGCCGAGCTTCACGCCGCGCGACACACCCACGAATTCCACAGGCACGTCAACGGTGACGGGCTTGTCCAGATCCACGCCGTAGTAGTCGATGTGGCTGAATTCCTTCTTGTAGGGGTGGTACTGCACGTCCCAGATGATCACAGGATGCACGGACTTCTGTCCGTTGTCGTCAATCTCGAGGTTGAACACCGAGGTACGACCGGCTTCGGCAAAAATCTTTTCCAGCGGCAGGGCAGGAGCCTGCACAGAGATGTTGTCACCCTTGGCGGTGTAGAACACGCCGGGGATCAGATCCTGGGTACGCAGACGGCCACTGGCGCCTTTGCCGCTACCTTCGCGCTTCTGCACGCTCAAAGTCTTTTCAATATTCATGTCCTGCTCCTTGGCTTACCGCAGCCGAAACGTGCGGAAAAAGTTCTGTTATTATGGAACCGGCCCTTGCGGGCAGGCTTGGGTCTATACGCAATCCGCATAAAGCGGGTTACACAAACAACACGCTCACCGATGAACCGGTATGGATGTTGTGGATAGTCTTGCCCAGAAGGGCAGCCACAGAAACAACCTCCAGCTTTGGGCAACGCTCAAGCTTGTCGCCCATGGGGATGGTGTCTGTGACAAATAATTTCGAAAGCGCCTCGGTGCTGTTGATGCGCTCAATGGCCGGGCCTGACAAAACGCCGTGGGTGGCGCAGGCCACAATCTTGGTAGCGCCGTTTTTGAGCAGCACGTCCGCACCGGCGCACAATGTGCCAGCGGTGTCGATCATGTCGTCCACCACAATGGCAATGCGGCCTTTCACATCGCCGATAACATGCATGGCCTGTGCCTGATTGGGCTTGTCGCGGCGCTTGTCCACAATGGCCAGCGGCGCGTTGAGCCTTTTGGCATAGGCGCGGGCGCGTTCAACACCGCCAGCATCGGGCGACACGATCACGATGTTGTCATCGTGCAGCCGCCGCAGCGATTCGAGCATGACAGGCACGGCAAACAGGTTGTCCACCGGGCAGTCAAAGTAGCCCTGAATCTGCCCCGCGTGCAGGTCAATGGTGACCACGCGTTCCGCACCGGCAACGCTGATAAAATCGGCCACCATTTTGGCGCTGATGGGCGCACGGGGGCTGACTTTGCGATCCTGGCGCGCATAGCCGTAGTAAGGAATAACGGCGGTAATCCTGCCTGCGCTGGCCCTTTTGAGGGCATCAAGCATAAGGCAGAGCTGCACCAGATTGCGGTTGATGGTCGGGGGGCAGGTGGGCTGCACCACAAAAACGTCATCACCGCGAACATTGTCGCCTATTTCGATCCGCAACTCGCCGTCGCTGAACGTGGTAGCCAGCGTGGGCGTGAGTTGACACCCCAGATGGTTGCAGATGGCCTTGGCCAAATCCGGATTGGAAGACCCGGTGACGATCTTAAGATCGCTGTACATGAACCGCCCTGCCTTGCGCGCCAAAGAGCACTTACGGTTATACATCCTTGCTGCCGTCGCCGGAAGAAAGGCGGCGCTTTATTGCCAGGCCGCCGACAAATCGACGGAAGGCGCGGTCAGACGCCCCAAGCACGATACAGCAGTGTGTGGCTGGGATGGAAGGGTTCGAACCTTCGAATGACGGAGCCAAAACCCGTTGCCTTACCACTTGGCTACATCCCAGTATTTCACAGCACGTGCGCGTATACGCGCCTGTTCTCTCCTTGCAGCATGGCGGCCGCCGCCTGCGATTCCACATGGGATTCGTGTGCGAAAAGCGCCACAATACTTGAGCCGCTGCCACTCATGGCTACGGCCCCAGCCCCAAGGCGCAGCAAGTTCGCCTTGATTTCTGCAAGCTGTGGATGGCGAGAAAATACAACGTCCTCAAGGTCGTTGTGAATGCTCAACTCTGTCCGCACCCCGGAGAGAAAAGTTCCATTAGCCTTGCTTTCTGTCTTTGTCAAGCAATTTTGCCCAGAAACCGTGTTTGAGGCCTTGAGCGCGGCGTCATAATCAGCGTATGCCTGGGGGGTGGATGCATGAATTTGGGAGCATACCAGAACAAGGTGTATGCCTGCAAGAGCATCATCCCTGCAAGGCTCGATGATCTCGCCAATGCCCCGCACCCGGCAGGGTTTGTTTATGAGAAAAAACGGAGTGTCCGCGCCAACAGTAAGGGCCACCTCTGCCAGCGCCTGATCGTCAAGCGGGCTGGATACCCTGCTGTTGAGCCAGCGCAGCAGGGCCGCCGCATCGCTGCTGCCGCCGCCAAGCCCCGCGCCAGCGGGAATGCCCTTGTTCAGGCGCACTTCAAGCCCGGGCAGGTTGGGCACACGTTTGGCGAGGGCGGCGTAGGCCTTGGTGAGGGTATTGTTCTCAAGGTCAATGCCGGGCGTATCGCACTGTACAACCAGGCCGGTTGCGCCGGTTTCACGTATGTGCAGGCGATCGCAGGGGCGGGGCAGGGGCCAGAAAAGTGAATCCAGCTCATGATACCCGTTTTCTCGCACGCCCGTGATGCGCAAACCAAGATTAACCTTGCACCCGGCAACAACTACGCTCATGGATTTTTCCGCTCCTGTGGCAGTGCTGGCTACAGCGTTTCAACCGTGAGGTTGCCGTTGGTGTACACGCAGATTTCCGAGGCAATGCGCATGGCCTCGCGGGCAATGGCCTCCGCATCCATGTCGCTGTGCCGGGCAAGCGCCCGCGCCGCCGCCAGGGCATAGGGGCCGCCGCTGCCAATGGCTGCAACCTCGTCGTCCGGTTCAATGACGTCGCCCGTGCCCGACAGTACGAGAATGTGTTCGCTGTCCGCCAGCAGGAGCATGGCCTCGAGTTTGCGCAGGTATTTGTCCTTGCGCCACTCCTTGGTCATTTCAACGGCAGCGCGAACCATGTTGCCGCGCAATTCCTTGAGCTTGGCTTCAAAAAGCTCAAACAGGGTAAAGGCATCGGCTGTGGCCCCGGCAAAACCCGCCAGGATTTTGCCGTCATACAATCGCCGCACCTTCTGCGCGCCGTGCTTCATGATCATATTCTGGCCCAGGGTCACCTGTCCGTCGCCTGCAATGGCCACGCGGCCATTCTTTCTTACTGCCAGTATGGTTGTGGCATGCGTATCCAGCATCAGTTCTTTTCCCATATTTCCTTGCGCTCTTTGTAGGCGGCCTCAAGCTTCTGAAAATCGCGCGGATTCGCAGATTTGCCCGACAAGGCCTTGGCCTGGTTAAAGTAGCGCTCGGCCTGTTTTTTGTTGTTGGAATACAGGGCGCTGTACGCCATGTGGATATAGGCCCCGGCGGTGTCGCCCGTTTTACCGAGCGAGCGGGCATAGGCCTCGTGCACTTCGGCGTCTTCCGGCACGTAGCGCAGCACATCTTTATAATACTGCGCGGCCTGCGCCTGCCTGCCCGTTTCGTCAAGCATGCGGGCATAGAAAAAAGAGGCCATGTAGTCGCGCGGGTCAAGGCGCATGGCCTGACGCAGCAAGCCATCAGCACGGCTCATATCGCCCTTGCGGTAGTGGAAGGCTCCAGCCTCGCGCAGCACCAGAGGATCATTGGGCGAAGCGGCGAGGGCTTCGTCAAAGGCCTTGCTGGCTTCGTTAACCCGGTTGGTACGGGCCAGCACAATGCCGCGCCCCATGCACGAAAGCCCGTCCTTGCCCGAAAAACGCTGCTGCGCAGCCTGCGCGTCGCCATAGCGCGCCCAGAGGAGCGTTTTGACTCGAATAAATTTGGTATTGTCCTGCGTGCGGCCCTGCACAGATTTGCCCATACCCTCAATGCGGGCCTGAAGCCCGTTGATGCGGTCGCCGATGGCAGGGTGGGTAGAAAGATAGGTCGGCACGCTGGTGCCGCTCATCCAGCTTTTCTGGCGCAGCACCTTGAAGCCGCCCACCATGCCCTGCGGGGGATAACCCGCAGCCACAAGGTATTGCAGGCCAATCTGGTCAGCTTCGGTTTCGTCCATGCGGCTGTAGTTGAGCATGGCCGACTGCCCGGCCCCCAGCGCGCCCACAGCAATGGCGCCGCCGCTGGAGCCGCCCACCGCCACGCCCGCAATGGCCAGCAGCAGGGAACCAAGGGTCACAAACTGCGCGCGCTCCAAGCGTGAGGCCACGTGGTGCTGGGTTACGTGCGCCAGTTCGTGGGCGAGAACGCCTGCGAGTTCTTCTTCCTTTTCCATGTTCATGATGAGGCCGGTGAACACGTAGACGTAGCCGCCGGGAATGGCAAAGGCGTTGAGCGAATTGTGCAGGATGACGGCGGCTTTGAAATTGAAGGGCTGCGGCGGAATCTTCTTGACCAGACGGTCCACGATCTGGTTGACGTACTGGCTTACCTCAGGGTCTTCCACAATGGGCATGTTTGCGCGGATCATCACGTCAAACTTGTGGCCCATCTCCTTTTCGTCCTTGATGGTGACGCCGCCGAAAAAGAAGGCCTGGGCCGGTACGGCCACAAGCTGGGCTGACAGAAATGCCAGCAGAACAAACAGCGCCATAAAACGGCGCAGGGCAACACGATGCAACATGGCGTCCTCATGATGCCGCAGTAAAAGCGCCCGCGCCGGAGACCGACGCGGGCAGCGGCTTATTCCAGATCCCAAACCTGACCTTCCGGGGTGTCGCGCACGCTGACGCCCAGATCAAGAATTTCCTGACGTAGCGAATCCGAGCGGGCAAAGTCCTTGCTGGCGCGGGCTTCCTGCCGGGCGAGCATCAGCTCTTCCACTCGGGCCACGTCAATCTTGCTGCGTGTGGCGCGCTGGCTGCGCAAATCAGCCAGAAAAGCCTGCGGGGCCTGCCCAAAGAGGCCAAGGCGCTTGTTCCATTCCTGCGCGCGGGCAAGAAATTCCTGCAAGAGGTCGCGTCCGGCTTCGGCTGCGCGCAGGGCCTTGTCTTCCAGCAGGCGGTTCACAAGGCGCACCTGGGCAAAAACCTGCCCAAGGGCCTGGGCCGTATTGATGTCGTCCTCAAGGGCGGCATCAAAAGCCTTGGGCAGCGCGGCCCATTCCTCGGCCATTTCCTGCGGCAGCGGCGTCTTTTTCCACTTGTCGCGGGCAAGGGCCTTGCCCGCTTCGTGCAGGGCTGTGTACACGCGGTGCTGGGCTTTTTCCGCTTCGTCCATGCTGTCGGCGGTAAAGTCGATGGGGCTGCGGTAGTGCTTGCCCAGCAGGAAAAAGCGCAGGGTTTCAGGCAGATAGTTTTCAAGAATATCGCGGATGGTCTTGAAGTTGCCCAGGGATTTGGACATTTTTTCCGCATTTACCTGCACAAAGCCGTTATGCACCCAGTAGCGGGCCAGCGAGCAGGCGCAGGCGGCTTCTGACTGGGCGATCTCGTTCTCGTGATGCGGGAAGATAAGATCCTGCCCGCCGCCGTGGATATCCAGCGGCAGATAGGGCTGGCTCATGGCCGAGCACTCAATATGCCAGCCGGGGCGGCCCTTGCCCCAGGGGCTTTCCCAGAAAGGTTCACCGGGCTTGGCGGCCTTCCACAGGGCGAAATCCAGGGGGTCTTCCTTTTCTTCGCCGGGCGCTACGCGCGCACCGGAGAGCAGATCGTCCAGGCTGCGGCCAGAGAGTTTGCCGTAGGGTTCGTAAGCCCGCACACGAAAATACACGTCCCCGGAGGGAGTGGAGTAGGCCTTGCCCGAATCAATAAGCGTGGAGCAGATGGCCTGAATCTGCGGGATAAAGTCGGTAGCGCGGGGTTCTTCATCAGCGCGCAGCACGCCCAGCCGATCCATGTCTTCATGGAAGGCGGTTATGTAGGTCTGGGCAACCTCGCGCCAGTCGCGGCCTTCCTTGTTGGCGCGGTTGATGATTTTGTCGTCAACGTCCGTAAAATTGCGCACAAAGCGGACTTCAAGCCCTGTATGGCGCAACTGCCGCACGAGCACGTCAAAAACAAGAGATGAACGCGCATGCCCGATATGGCAAAGATCATAGGCAGTTATGCCGCAAACATACATGTTTGCCTTGCCCGGATGAACGGGGACAAATTCTTCCTTCTTACGGCCCAGGGTATTGTAGAGCAGCATGTATATCCCTTACCCGGCCTGACCGGGAAGATTGATCATGTCGATGCGGCGCTGGTGCCTGCCGCCTTCAAAGGAAGCGCCCAGAAATGCCTCCACAATGGCCTGAGCCAGTTCCACGCCGATGATGCGCGCACCGAGGCAGAGCACATTGGCGTTGTTGTGCTGGCGCGAAAGGCGCGCCTGAAGCTCTGTGGCGCACAGGGCCGCGCGGATGCCGGAGTGGCGGTTGGCGGCAATGGAAATGCCTATGCCTGTACCGCAAATGAGAATGCCTGTTCCCTGCTCCTTTTCCACAGCGGCGCAAAGCTTGTGCGCCAGCACGGGGTAGTCGCAGCTTTCGGTGGAGTGGGTGCCGTCGTCCACCACGTTGATGCCCTTCTGGGCAAGAAACTGGACAAGGTGTTCTTTCAGCGCATAGCCAGCGTGGTCTGAGGCAATATGAATGGTCTGCATGTATACTCCTGCAAAGGTACGCACGGTGCGCCCGGACTGGCCGGACGCACCGCTAGAGCATTTAACACTTCTGTATTGGCGGTTAAGGCGGGTTGCCCCGATACCGGGCCGCAGCCGTCAGGCGCGGCCCGTCAGGCCAAAACTATTGCTGCTGCTTGAACTTGGCGAGTGGCAGCAGAGGTGCGTCATCAGGAAGGGGTAAGGCCATCTGCTCTTTTGTAAAGGGCTGGGAAACCTTTTCTCTTTCCTTGATAAGCACAATGGCGCGTTTGCCGTTGCTGTGGGCAAGGTTCAGACGGCGGGGCAGCGGCTTGGGATCATCCGAATAGAGGATTTCCATGCTCCAGCCCTTGCCGTTGGCCTGTTCCTGCCATTCCACGGGCAGCCCCTGCTCGTTGATGATCAGGCGGCCACCGGGCTGGCCCTGAAGGTCGTACAGGGCCTTGCCGTCGGCGGAAAAGGCGGTTTTGTCAAACTGGTTGCCAAATACCGCCGTGTACCGGCCATTGAGCAGGTCGGCCAGATGCACAAGGTTGAAGGGAACCGGCACGCCAACCTGAAGCAGGGGCTTGGTAGCGCCCTGATAGAAGTAGGCCTTGTTTTCGCTGGGGCTGTACACAAGAAAATGCTGGCCGTCTTCAAGTATCTTGGCGACAGTGGTGCCCACGCCCGCCATGACGTCCAGCCGCAGCTGGCGCTGGCTGTTGCCCCAGAACAGGGCCGTGACGCGGCGCGTATCGCCCTCGGTGCCAAAGCGCAGGCTCAGTTGCAGGCGATAGGGTTCAGACTTGTCGGCAGAGCTGACAGCCGCAAATTTTTGCCAGCGCTGTTCAAGCACCGCGCGGTTTTCGGGCGAAGTTTCCAGTACAGGCTGACGGGCGCAGGCGCACAGCAGCGCCAGGCAACAAAAAATAACTAATTTTTTCATAGATGTGAAAGCCGCTGCCGCAATGCTTCCGCATTGTCGGGTTTGAGTTCCATGGCCTTTTGATAGGCGGTGCGGGCTTCATCCTTAAGGCCAGCCCGCGCGGCGATATCGCCATAGTGCTCCCATATGGAGGCATCCGTATGCTCGTCCAGCGTAACGGCGCGGCGGATTTCCTTCAGGGCGTCATCGAGTTTTCCAGCCTTGAAATAGGCCCAGGCCAGAGAATCTATAATATAGGACTGGTTGGGGGCCAGATCGTTGGCCCGCACAAGAAGCGTCAGGGCGCGGTCAAGGTCGCGGTTTTCCTCGGCCAGGGTGTAGCCCACGTAATTGAGGGCCTGATAATTGTCAGGATGCAGGGCCAGAAGCTTCTCCATGGTTTTGAAAGCGGCTTTTTTATCGCCGGTTTCATCCTGAAGAGAGCCGAGCAGAAAGAACATTTCCGCATTGTTGGGCCAGCGTTTTATGGCATTCTGGGCAACGTCCAGAGCCTGCTTCATCTGTTTTTGCCGCGCAAGCAGTCGCACCTCGACCTCCACAAGCTCGGAGGATTCGGGATTGGCGCTTGTGGCCTTGCGCACGGCGTCAAGTGCCTCGGCATCACGGCCAGCCTCTGCCAGCAACTGGATGCGCAGCAGCACGCCCCGCACGGCAGCCTTGCTGGAAGCCGGGATTTTATCCAGCCAGGAGAAAGCCATGTCCAGATCGCGCCGCTGGTCGTATGCCAGCTCGGCCAGCAGCAGATACACATCGTGGGGCGCATCGCCCTGGGCCACTATCTGCTTGAGCAGACTTTCCGCCTGCAAAAAGTGGCGCGAATCCATAAACATGCTGGCGACGGTCAGCTTGAAAGGCGTACTGTCCGGCCCCTGCTGCATGTACTTGAGCGCCCGTTCGGGCTGGCCCATGCGCAGCGAGATATTGATGAGCCTCAGCAGGACGTCCTGCGACGAAAAATTAAGTTTGAGCAGCTTTTCATAAACGCCGCGCGCGGCCTTGAGGTCGGGCTTCTGCTCGTAGATGAAGGCCAGTTCCGCCAGAGCCTCCACAAAATCGGGCGTATCCTTGATGGCGCGCTGCAGATAGGCCACGGCTTCGCTGGGCCTGTCCATGCCGATGAGCGCCCGGGCGTGGTAATAATCCACCAGCGGGGTGCGCTGCTTGCCCGTAACGCTGTTGAGCAGCTTTTCGGCCTCGGGATACTGCTTGGTTTTGACCAGCAGCAGGGCCAGCTCCATGCGGGCATCCACGGAATCGGGATGCTTTTTAAGGTATTCGCGCATGAGCTTGACGCCAAGCTCGGGCGAACCTTTTTCCATGAGGGCTTCGGCATAGAGCAGATTGAGCGAAATATCATCGGGCCAGACGCTCAAGGCCTGCTCCATGACCATAGCTGTATGGGGAGACTTGCGGCTGAGCAGCCACACGCCGCCTTCAAGCCAGATGTTGACCGGCATGTGCGCCTTGGCCAGCAGGGGCGAAGCGGCGGCAAGGGCGTTGTCGTCCTCATTGTTCATGGCCTGCGCAAAAACAAGAAAGGCGTAGGTGTTGAGCGCATTGGGCGAAAGCTCTGCCTCAACCGGGCGCAGCGATACGCCCTTGAGGTCGTGCTGCTGGGCCTTTGCTGTGGCAGACGGCGCTGCAGATTCTGCAGCGGACGTGTCCGATTTTTCAGCAGTCTGGTGCCTGGCGCCGGAACAGCCGCCGCATCCCAGCAAGGAAAAGGAGGTGGCGGCAGTCAGGGCCAGGGCGCATAGCAGCGCAACGTGGTTACGTTTCATATCAGGATTGTATCCATGTGTCTGAAAAGTCTTTGATATCCACAGCCAGATGCTGCCGGATCTTTTCCAGCAACCGCGCCTCAAGCTGGCGGACTCGTTCCCGCGTGACGTTATACCGTTCGCCTATCTCGCGCAAGGTTACAGGTTCATCCGTGAGCAGGCGATTTTGCAGAATATACAGCTCTTTTTCGTTCAGCTTGGGCAGTATGGTCTTGAGCTTGCTGCGCACCAGACCAGCGATTTCGTCGCGCGCGAGGGTGTCTTCAATGCCTGGGCCGAGCGCGGGCAAAAAGTCCATGCGCGTTGCGCCGCCGGCATCCTCGCCCACAGGCACGTTCAGCGACATATCGGTGGACGCAAGGCGCTGGTCCATCTCGTTGATCTGGTCTTCCGTAACGCCAAGGCGCTCGGAAAGCATGGCCGCATCGGGGTCAAAGCCCTGCATGATCAGCTTTTGGCGCTCGCGGTTCAGATTGTAGAACAGCTTGCGCTGCACCTGGGTGGTGCCGATCTTGACCATGCGCCAGTTGTCCATAATGAACTTGAGTATGTAGGCCTTGATCCAGAACGAAGCATAGTACGAAAACTTGATGCCCTTGTCGGGGTCAAATTTGTTGACCGCGCGCATGAGGCCCACGTTGCCCTCCTGCACAAGGTCGAGCACGTTCTGCATCCATCTGCGCTGAAAGTCCATGGCAATGCGCACCACAAGCCGCAGATGCGATGAAACAAGCCGAAAGGCCGCGTCCGCATCATTGTGATCGCGCACCCGCAGGGCAAGCTCGTGTTCTTCATCCGGCTTGAGCAGGGGGAAGCGGCTTACTTCGCGCAGGTAAAGGTGCAGGCTGTCGCGCGGGCCAACTGCGGGCAGGCGCGTTGTGGACGGCGCAGGCAGGCCCTCATGGTCGTCTTCAAGAACAATGGGGTCGATATCGTGATCGCTGGCGTCCAGCTCAACGTCCACATCTTCTGGGGAATCAGCGAGCGCGTCGTCATCGTCCTGATCGCCAGATACGGAATCTGCTGGAACCTCGCGCACGGCGGAGCCATCCACATCAAGAATGCTCTGCCTGGCGGCCTTGCCTTCAGTCGAGCGGGAGCGCGCCTTTGCGGCAGCGCCACGTGTGCCGCCCCCGGCAGGGGCTGCCCGCTTGCGCGAAGGGGGAGCATCCAGAATTTCCACCTCAGGCGAGGAAATTTCTGTTTCTTCCGCTTTTTGCGCGCTGCGCGGGTTTTTGGGAGCTATCGGACTATCTTTTTTCATGATATTTATGTCTGAGCATCGCTGCCTGTAACGGGCCGCAATGTTTAATGCTATAGTTTTGGTTTGTTCTTTTCAGTGTTTTTCAGTAGTAAAAGGCCTGCCGGGTTTAATGCGCGGCGCGGTTTTGCGGCCCCGGCGGCGTTCAGCCCCGGTTCGGCCCGCATGTTCCGGTTCGCAAAATCCTTACGGAATCAGCGGCCTCAAACAACGGAAGCCCCAGCATACAGGTATTGCAGGCGGAAGGCAAAGGTGCACTTTGGCTTGCGGCGACTGTGCTGGGAACAGAGCGAGACGACGATGACATTTCGACAAGCCCTCGGCCTTGGCAGGCCTCTTTTGCTCGACGGTGCCATGGGTACCATGCTTCAGGCCTCGGGCATGCCCGCTGGCGCGACTCCCGAAGAATTTTGCATGGCAAACCCCGACACCCTGCGCGGCATTCATAAGGCCTATCTGGACGCGGGCGTTGATCTGCTGACATCGTGCACTTTTGGCGGCAATATTTACAAGCTGCCAAAAAGTCTGGATGTTTTTTCGTTCAACCGGCGCATGGTCGAAATTGCCAAGGAAGCCGCCGCGCAGGCTGGCCGCCCTGTTTTTGTGGCGGGCAATGTGGGCCCCACGGGACATTTTGCCAAGCCCCTCGGCCCGGTGGAGCCGCGCGACCTTATCGCGGCCTTTGCCAATCAGATTCGCGGGCTTGTGGCGGGCGGGGCCGACCTCATATTTATTGAAACACAGTTCGACCTTGCCGAGGCCAGAGCCGCCGTGGCGGCTGCCCGGCAGGAGTGCGACCTGCCCGTCATGGTATCCATGACTTTTGAACAGGGCGTGAGCCTTACCGGCTCCACCCCTGCGATTTTTGCCGAAACCATGCAGAACATGGGCGTGGATGTGGTCGGCACCAACTGTAGCCTCGGCCCGGATCAGATGCTGCCAGTGGTGCAGGAACTGCTTGGCGTGTGCGAATGCCCGGTCATGGCCGAACCCAATGCCGGTTTGCCCGAGCTGCGCGGCAACGAAACCGTGTTCCCTCTGGGGCCGGAAGATTTTGCGCAAAAAACCGCCCCCTTCGCCCACCTTGGCGCGCGCATACTTGGCGGCTGCTGCGGCACCACGCCCGCGCATCTGGCGGCGCTTGCGCAGGCCCTGCGCGGCATGGACAGCGTTACGCCGCCCCCGGTATCGCGCAAGGGCATCTGCCTGACCAACCGCTCCCAGATGGTGCGCATAGCTGTGGGCCAGCCCCTGACCATCATTGGCGAACGCATCAACCCCACGGGCAAAAAGGCTCTTACGCAGGAGCTTCAGGCTGGAGCTTTTGACGTTGCCATGCAACTGGCCGACGCTCAGGTGGACGCCGGGGCCACGGTGCTTGACGTGAACGTAGGCGCGCCCCTGGTGGACGAAACCCAGCTTTTGCCCGAACTGGTGCAGCGCCTTGTGGGGCGGCTGCCCCTGCCGCTTTCCATAGATTCTTCCAATGCCGACGCCATTGCCAACGCCTTGCCCTACTGCCCCGGCTCATTTCTGGTGAATTCCATCAGCGGCGAGACTGGGCGCATGGAAGCGCTCGGCCCCTTGTGCCGCGACTTTGGCGCGCCCTTTATTCTGCTGCCCCTCCAGGGGGCGCATCTGCCGGAAAAAGCCGCAGAGCGCATCCGCACGGTGGAGAGCCTGATCGAAAAGGCCGAGGGCATGGGTATTTCGCGGCGGCTGATGATGGTGGACATTCTCGCGCTGGCTGTATCCTCCAGCGCGGACAGCGCGCTCCAGTGCCTGGAAATGACCCGCTGGTGCGCTGCCAATGGCCTGCCCACAACGCTTGGCCTTTCAAATCTTTCTTTCGGCCTGCCGGCGCGCGAACTGCTCAATTCCACGTTTCTTTCTCTCGCGGCTGGCGCGGGGCTTACATCGTGCATCGCCAACCCCTCTGCCCAGCGGCTGCGCGAGGCGGCAGACGCGCTCAAGGTGTTGTGCAACCACGATGCCCACGCATCTTCATTTATAGCCTCCTATTCCGGCTGGAAGCCCGGCGAAGGCTCCGTGCAGGTGCGTCAGGGCGGCGGGGCGGCTGCCAAAACCCTTGCCGAGGCCGTGCTCAACGGCGACAAGGAAAATGTGCTGTCCCTGCTTACGGCAGAGCTTGACGCGGGCGCCGACCCCTTTACCCTTGTGCAGGAAACGCTCATTCCGGCTATTACGGAAGTGGGCGCGCGCTATGAGCGGCGGGAGTATTTTTTGCCCCAGCTTATTCGCGCGGCGGAAACCATGCAGACCGCCTTTGCGCATCTCAAGCCTTTGCTGGAGGCCGGGCGAGGCCCGGAAACGCGCCCTGTTGTGGTGATGGCCACGGTTGAAGGCGATATTCATGATATTGGCAAGAACATTGTTTCGCTGCTGCTCGGCAACCACGGCTTTGACGTGGTGGACGCGGGCAAGGACGTTCCGGCAGAAGCCATTGTTGCTTGCGCACTCAAGCACAACGCGCGTATCATCGGCTTGTCGGCATTGATGACCACCACCATGGTTCGCATGGAAGACACCATCAAAATCGTCAGGGAGCGCGCTTTGCCCATCAAGGTACTGGTGGGCGGGGCCGCCGTAACGCAGGCTTTTGCCGATGCCATCGGCGCAGATGCGTATTGCGCTGACGCCGTAGGTGCGGTAAAGGCCGCCAAGCAGTTTGTTTAGCCGCGCCCCGGCGCGGCCTTTGCTCCTCATTCAAAACTTCGGGTAAACTATGAAGAAACTCATCCTGGCCTTATTGCTGTGTCTGGCTTTGCCGTGCTCGGCGCTGGCGGCCTCGTCATCGGTTCCTACCCTGAATTTGGCCGGGCTGACGGATATGCTTGCCAAAAACAAGGGCAAGGTCATCATGCTCAATTTCTTCGCCACATGGTGCCCTCCGTGCCGCGTTGAGATCCCCGAGCTTGTGAACGTTCGCAAAAAGTACGCGGAAAAAGACGTGCTTATCGTGAGCATCTCCCTTGATGAAGACTCCAAGGTTGTGCCCCCCTTTGTGGAAAAGATGAAGATGACATACCCCGTCTTTGTCGCTGACCGCGAAGTGGCGCGGGCGTTCAAGATCTCGCAGATTCCGCACAATGCCTTCTACAGCAAGGATGGCCAGCTCATTCTTTCTGAACCCGGCATGGCGGACGCCGAAATGGTCGAAATGGTCTTTAAAAAGCTGCTGGAACAGAAATAATGAAGAATACCCTTGTGGTGCGCAAAGCCCACATGGACGATGTAAAGTCCATGCATGGGCTTTTGCTGCAATGCGCCCAGAAAGGGCTTTTGCTGCCCCGCGCGCTGATCCATCTTTATGGGCATGTGCGCAACTTTATGGTTGCGGAAAATACGGCTGGCGAGATAGTGGGCTGCTGCGCCCTTGCCCCGGTGTGGGAAGACCTGGCCGAAATATGCTCGCTTGTGGTGCGTGAAGATGCCCGCCGCATGGGAACAGGCAGGGAGCTTGTCGACGCCTGCCTCAGTGAATGCCGCGATCTGCATATTCAGAAAGTGTTTGCGCTTACATACCAGGAGGCGTTTTTTGCCCGCCTGGGTTTCAGGGTTGTGGACAAGGATGTTTTGCCGCAAAAAATCTGGGCCGACTGCGTGCACTGCGCCAAGTACCCCAACTGCGACGAAACGGCCGTCTATTTTGAACTGGATTCCGCTGCAAAGGACTTAGGAGAGGTGCATGTCCAAGGCTAACGACATCAAGGTAAAAGAACTGAAACCGGTATTCACGCCGGAGCAGATTGCAGCCCGGATCCAGGAACTGGCCGCAGAGATCAACGCCGAATACGGTGATGAGCCGATGGTGGCAGTGTGTGTGCTCAAGGGTGGCTTCATGTTTTTTAGCGATCTGGTTCGCTTTTTGCATAACAAAAATCTGGAACTGGATTTTGTCCGTTTGTCCAGTTATGGCAAAGGGTCTTCCAGCTCCAAGCATGTGATCTTCAGCAAAGATGTGGAGATTGACATTTGCGGCAAGCATGTGCTGATTGTTGAAGATATCGTGGACAGCGGGCACAGCATGCGTTTTCTGCTCGGGCAGTTTGCGGCGCGCAAGGCGCGCAGTCTGCGTCTGGCTGCACTGGTGGACAAGGATGAACGCCGGGAAGTTGACGTCAAGGTCGATTTTGCGGGCTTCAAGCTGAACCAGGGGTTCATTGTGGGCTATGGCCTGGACTACGCCGAGCATTACCGTATGTTGCCCGGCGTGTTTGAAGTGATTCCCGAATAGGCTTTTCCCGGCTCCGGCAGCCGGTGGGTTTTGGAGTAATGGCATGGAAATAAAGTGTCCCAATTGCGGTAGCCGCTTCAATTTGCCGGATCAGCTTGCCAAGCCGGGCGTCAAGCTGCGTTGCTCGGTCTGCAAGACGGTTTTCACCTACGAACCGGAAGTTCCCCTGGCCGAACAGGGGCCGCTGCCGGAAATGCCCATCAAAAAGAAGCTGCCACTGGTCAAGCTGGCGCTGATTTTTGTGCTGGTGCTGGCCTGTGCAGGCGGCGGCTGGTATTATTACTCGCTCAAGAATGCTGCCAAGCAGCCCAATGAGCAGGAAATTGCCAAGCAGGTTGAACTGCTGACCATGCGCAACGTGCGGCAGTATTATGTTGATAATGAAAAGGTGGGTAAGGTTTTTGTGATAGAGGGCAGGGTGGTTAACGAGTTTCCGCAGCCAAAGGAACTCATTACCATTGAAGCCGCTATCTATGACAAAGACAAGAAAGCCCTGGCTGTCAAAAAACAGCTCGGTGGCGTGCAGCTTTCACTTTTTCAGCTCCAGGTGCTGAGCGAGAAGGAAATGGAATCCTTCCTCAACAACAAGGTTGAGATTCTCACCAACAATACCAATGTGCCGCGCGGCGGCGAAGTGCCGTTTATGGTGTTGTTTTACGCGCCGCCCGATGGCGTGGCCGAGTTTGGCGTGAGGATCATTGACGCCAGGGATGTGTCTGAGCAGGGCGGCTCCGGTACGGGTGCCGCTGTCGAACAGCCCAAATAGGTGGTCTGACGCAAAACGCCGCTTGTTTTCGAGCGGCGTTTTGTTATTGTGCCAGGCGCAGGGCCGCATAAGCGTTTTGCCCACCGCAGTGCCAATAGCTGCGGCGGGCTGTATTGCGTCCTGCGCAATGTTGGTCAGCCGTCTGTTGTTGGCCGGACAAAAGGCGAATGTACGCGAAAGGCCGGTTTTGTTGTGGAAGCCGCCTTTCGTCTTTAACGACAAGAGGATTGGCCGGCCGCATACCGGATTTTGTGCAACAGGGCGACTCTGGCGGGGAGTGGCCGCATAGACAAATTGCTGCAAATGAAAAACGAAACACCAGAATTGAAAAGAGCCTTGAAAAACAGGCACGTACAGCTTATTGCCCTGGGCGGAGCCATTGGCACCGGCTTGTTTCTTGGTTCGGCCGGCACCATCCAGATGGCTGGCCCCGCTGTTCTGATCAGCTACTCGCTTGGCGGCTTCATTGCCTTCATGATCATGCGACAGCTTGGCGAAATGATGGCGCAAGAACCCGTTGCCGGATCTTTCAGCAACCTTGCCCACAAGTACTGGGGTGATTTTCCCGGTTTGCTCTCTGGCTGGAACTACTGGATTCTGTATGTTCTGGTGGGCATGTCCGAGCTGTCGGCAGTTGCCGTATATGTGCAATACTGGTTTCCCAGCATCCAGCCATGGCAGACAACGGCCTTTTTCTTCCTGCTGATCACTGGCGTAAACCTTTGCCATGTGAGCCTTTTTGGCGAAATGGAATTCTGGTTCGCCTCCATCAAGATTGTGGCCATTGTGTCCATGATTCTGCTGGGGTCTTTTTTGTTGTTCAGCGGCCATGCTGGCCCTGACGCGGCGGTGAGCAACCTGTGGACGCACGGCGGCTTTTTGCCGCATGGCTGGGAAGGCGTGTTTACCGCACTGGGGGTTGTGGCTTTTTCCTTCGGCGGGCTTGAGCTTGTGGGCATTGCCGCTGCGGAAACCGACAATCCGCGTGTGACCATCCCCAAGGCTGTTAACCAGATCATCTACCGCATTCTTATTTTTTACATCGGCGCGCTGCTTGTGCTGCTGACCCTGCACCCCTGGAGCCAGCTTGGCGCACCCGTGGACAAGAGCCATTGGGCTCAGGCCATGGTAGCCAGCCCCTTTGTGCAGATTTTTGACCTCATTGGCATTCCTTTTGCCGCGCATGCGCTGAACTTTGTGGTGCTTACGGCGGCCCTTTCCGTATATAACGGCTGCGTTTACTGCAACAGCCGCATGCTGTTTGGTCTGGCGCTTCAGGGCAACGCCCCCAAGGCCTTCGGTACGGTCAGCGCTCGCGGCGTGCCGGTGTATGCCCTGCTGATTTCATCCCTTGCCACGCTGATCTGCGTAATCATCAACTACGTCATGCCCGGCAAGGCCCTTGGCCTGCTCATGTCGCTTGTTGTTGCCGCTCTGGTCATTAACTGGGCCATGATCAGCCTGACGCATCTCAAATTCCGTGCGGCTATGGTTCGTGCAGGCGAACTCATTTATTTCAAAGCGCCTTGGCATCCTTTCACCAACTACCTGTGCCTGCTGGTCATGGCTATGGTGCTTGTTGTCCTCGTGATTATTGGTGAAAGCCTTGCGGTAATGCTTGCGCCCATCTGGATTGCCTTTGTGTGGCTGGGCTACAGGCTGAAAAAGCAGAGCAAACATCTGCCGCCCAGCATGAGCAAATAAGGCTGTAGTCGCCCTTTCTGGCTGTAAAGGCCCGCTTGGCGTGCGCGTTCCTCCGGGGACGGCATGACAGCGGGCCTTGTTTTTTGTGGTGCAATACTTTGTTTTGGGGCAGGGGATTCCCGCCGCTGCCAGCCGAGCAAATTGGACAGTGCGCAGCAAGGTGTTGAAAATTTTTTTTGGCACAAGCAGAAAGATGAAAGAGCGGCGAGTTGCGTGTTGGGGCAAAAAATTCGTAGCTGCGGCGGTGCGCCTGTGCCTGTCTGTCTGGTTTCAAGCCCTGTGCGCGGCTGAAATGTTTATCCCTGCAAGACTGTTAGGAAAATTCGATAGCAGAATGGGCAGAATCAGCCTGTGATGGCTGGCAAAGGGCCGGAGCGGGTAAATGAGGAGGAAAAGCCGTAAGCTGCGGTTTTCACAAGTGACATGGCCGGAAAGCGCTTGTCTAGACTTGCCTTCGAGGAGCGGCTATTGTCTTGCAACAGGTGAACGCCATGAAAAAACATAAAGCAACAACAAAAAAAGGTTCGCGGTTGAACCGCGAACCTGAATTTTCTGGTGGGCCATCAGGGACTCGAACCCCGAACCAACTGATTAAGAGTCAGCTGCTCTACCAATTGAGCTAATGACCCGCATTGCGTGAAAAGGTGTTTACGCTCATGCGGCCCTGCCTGTCAAGCAATTTGAAAAAAATCAGCTAAAAAGAGATAATGCATTGAAATATGACAAACTGGCCGTAGCTTCCGCCATGCCGCTTGCCCCGGTCTGGCGAGCGCTGTGCGCAGGCCTCGTAGTGCTGTGCGCCGCTGTTCTTATGAGTTTTGGGGCGCGGGCCGAGGATCTGCAACCAAGGCTTGAAACTGCCCGCGACGGGCAAAACCTGATTGCTGCCCTGCATATTGTTATCCCGGCGGAATTTCACGCCTACGGGCACGAACCGGGCGAGGCGGGCAGACCCACCACTGTGACTTTTTCTGTAGCTGGGGGCCGGGCCTTGCCCGTGTATTACCCCGATGGAGCAGTTCAGCGCGATTATTACGATCCAGCGGCCACTGTGAACGTGTACGAAGGCAACGTGACCTTCTACATTCCCTTGCCGTCCGATGCCGCAGGAAAGCCCTTTGTGGCTGATTTGAGCATGTTGTTATGCTCCAGCCGCAAGTGCATGCCCGTCAATGAACAAGTGACGGGCATGGTTGTGCGCGAATCCGCGCCCCTCAGCGGCATGCCCTGGCGCATACAGTGGCAGGAATTGCAGCATCGCGCGCCTGCGGCGCCGCCAGCAACCCAGGCGGAGGAGGGTAGCGATGATGCGGCGGGAGAGGCGTGGGCCAGAGAGTCCGCGCAGGCCACCACTGGCGGATGGGCCGAGGAAAGCATGGAAAAGCTGCCGCCGCCGGATGGTTTTGACGTGCGCCTTTCGCCGCGTTTTCTTGATGATTCCATGGAAATTTCCGGCCTGGGCAAGGCCCTGCTGTTTGGCATACTCGCGGGCCTGCTGCTCAACGCCATGCCCTGCGTGTTGCCGGTGCTTACCTTCAAGGTCAGCGGACTGCTCATGGTTGGCGGGCGTGATGCCGCAGGGCTCAAGCGTTTTCGGCAGCACAACCTCTGCTTTGCAGCTGGGGTTATGACGCTGTTCAGCGCGCTGGCTCTTGTGCTGGGGCTTGCAGACCTCATGTGGGGGCAGCTTTATCAAAATCAGGCTGTGCTCATGGTCATGCTGCTGGTGGTCTTCTTGATGGGACTGTCCACCCTTGGCGTGTTCAGCCTGCCGGTCATTGACCTCAAGACCGGGGCCAACAGTAAAAATCCCTGCTTGCAGGCATATTTTACAGGTCTTGTTTCGACCTTTCTGGCTACGCCATGCAGCGGCCCGCTGCTGGGAGGCGTGCTGGGCTGGGCTTTTACCCAGCCGCTCATCATTGTTGTTGTGGTCTTTTGGGCTGTGGGGCTGGGCATGGCCCTGCCGTACATTTTGTTCTGCCTCTGGCCCGATCTGGCGCGTATTTTGCCAAAACCCGGCGCATGGATGCACGTATTTGAGCGCATAGTGGGCTTTATGCTCATGGGCACAGCCCTTTACCTGCTTTCTGTGCTGCCTGTTGAGCGGCATATGCAGGTGCTCACCGTGTTGCTGGTGCTTTCGCTCTGCGCCTGGCTGTGGGGGCAATATTGCGGCATAACCGCGCCGCCCCTGAGGCGCAAGATCATGGGCGTGCTGGGCGTGGGCCTGCTTGTGGCCTCTGTTTTCTGGGTGCTGCGCCCGGTTGCGCCCCTGCCCCAATGGCGGCAATTCACTCCGGAGGCTTTTGAGGCCAACCTTGGCAAAAAGCCCATGCTGCTTGAATTTACCGCCAACTGGTGCCCCAACTGCAAATTTATGGAAGCCACAGTGCTGACGGACGAGCGCATGCGCAAGCTTCAGGCCCGCTACGGCATGGAACTCGTGCGCGTGGATCTGACTAACGCCAATGCCTATGCGGTGCGCCTGCTGGACGCGCTGGGCAGCAAAAGTATTCCGCTCACAGCCATTTTTCCCGCCGGGGATGAAGCCGGTCAGCCGCTTGTGCTGCGCGATGTGTATAGCGCCCGGACACTTGAGCAGGCCCTGAACGAAACTTATGAAAAATAATGGCCTTTTTCGTAGATTGCCCTATGGTTCTTTACTGCCCTGCCGATATTGTCTAATGTGTGACCATACAGCAGTGCTTGAAATGGAAAAGAGGTTCACGGCCCAACGGTTGTCCCTCATGTAATTTTTCTGCACACGACTGCGGCCTACTTGCGACAAGGGAGCAGACATGGATCTGAGTCAAAAAAAACAGGAAGACGAACTTCTGCAACTGGTGACGTTCAGCATCGGTGAAGAAGAGTTCGGGGTGAACATCCTGAAAGTTCAGGAGATCATCCGCACCATGGAAATCACCAAGGTGCCCCGTGCTCCGGAATTTGTGGAAGGCGTCATCAATCTGCGCGGCAAGGTGATCCCCATCATTGACCTGCGTCGGCGTTTTGGTCTTGCACCCAAGGGGCATGACAAAAATACGCGGATTATCGTCATTGAAATCAACAACATCATCGTGGGCTTTGTTGTCGATGCCGTTTCTGAGGTATTGCGCATTCCCGCAAGCACGGTGGAACCGCCGCCGCCGGTTGTTGCCGGGGTGGACTCGGACTACATCAGCGGCGTTGGCAAGTTGCAGGATCGCCTGCTTATCATGCTTGACCTTGATAAGCTGCTTTCTGGCGACGATCTGGAGATGTTGACGTCCGTCTAGCCCGTAGCCCGGCATCTGGCGCTGCATTGCCAGCAGAGTTGCGTGTGGGCATGCCTGCACCGGATTTCTCTGACTGCGCCCGCAGTGCCCGGCATCCGTAGCGTAGCCATGTATACCATGGCTGCCTGGTTGCCGTGTTAGCAGATTATGACAACAGTGCCGCAAGGGTATTTAAAACAGGCCGGGCGCAAGCTCGGCCTGTTTTAACTCGTGGCGCAGTCAAACACTGCATTTGATCTCGTGGTGAGCCGGGAAAGAGGGGAAACGCGGGGGCGCGTCAGCGCCTGCCGCTGCCTGCTGCAGAAAGCACGCAGGCCTTTTGTCTTGTGGCGGGACTGTCCGTTTGGCGGGTTTTGCCGCGCGCAGGGAACGCACGACAAGGCAAACGCCGTAATGAGAAGAACGGCCCCGGCAATAGTGTGCAGGAGCCGCATCAACAGAAAAAAGAGAATTATTTGCCGAGCGGCTGCTGCCGTACCCTGCGGCTCGAGCGCAGGAACAGCTCTTCCACAATGACCTTTTCGTAATCAGGGGCCAGGGCAAGATCTGTGTGCAGGGCGTTGCACAGCATGTTTTCAAGCTGCTGGGTTTCTTCCCAGATTTCGAGCAGTTCGTCATCCGCCATTGTTTTGACACGTTCTGCAAAAGGCTGTTCATCAATAAAGGGAATACATGAACCCATTGTGTTCTCCTACTGCGCGGCGCGCATGAATTCACTTACGCATTGCTGCGCCAGCAGCGTTTGCGCCATCTGGGCGCAACCCTGTGATCCGGGGTGCAGCCCATCGCTCAGATTGTCCATATAGACGGAATTGGTTAGCAAAAGCTCATGCACCTGCGCAAACGGAATGCCGTGCTGGTCGCACAGCCTTTGTTGCAGCTTGCACAGTTGCGCGATGCGGGCGTTCGCTTCCGCTGCCGCAACGGGCGGCGGGCTGATCACCAGTGTGGGGGCAATTGCTGCCGCTTCTTCCAGCACGGGGAGCAGCAGCGCTGCCGTCGATGCCGGGTCTGCGGGCTGACCGCCGCCTGGGGCTGCCATATCCACCACGCCCACGCAAAAAACAAGGTGCGGCTTCATTCCGGGTATAAGCCTGTTTTCCAGTTCCGGACGCCATCGGGCGGCAATGTCGGCCGTGCCGTGCCGCCGCGCGCCAAGATTATAAAAGGTGGCGCGTGGTATGGGGCAAAGGCCTGTTTTGTGCGCAAGCACCGCCAGCCTGCTTACCCATCCGCCCGGCATGAGGCAATCGTTAACGCCTTGCGTCAGCGAATCGCCAAAAAAGAACCAGGCAGGTGTCGTATGCGGCATATGGTTACTCTGGATAGGATTGACCGTCCGCAAATATCTGCGCTGTTTTAAGCAAGCCTATGCGCTGGCGCAGAATTTCGGCTGTCCCCAGGGTGTCAAGCACTGCCATGCAGAAAACCAGAGGAGACAAGTAACCGTTACTCCAGTCTGCCACAAATGTCACGGCCTCCACCTGACCCGCTGCATTGGTCTCTGTAGACCAGTCGCGCAACATCAGTCGGATATCTGCTGTGCGCGGGCCCTTCTTGGTATCGCGGGTAAACATGCGCTCGGGCAGCTTTGCAAATTCGGCAAAACAGCGAGCCGCAGACGCGGTTTCTTCCTGAGTGGGCATGCGCAGGGTAAAGGCCTCGGCAACGGCCTGTTCTGTACGGCGGCTTTTTTCCACAGGCTCCACGCGCAGTACGTTCATGCCGGGGGGCAGCAGTGGGGCAAGGCGCGCGGCAACTTCTTCCGGCGGCAAATTTTTGTGCAGGGTAAGGGCAAACCATTCCGCCTGGCTTTCCACGCCCACAGGCAGCGCACGGCCAAAGGAAAGCAGGGGCATGGGGTGGAAACCCTGCGAAAATGCCAGGGGCATGGCAGCCCTGCGCAGGGCGCGGTCAAGCACGGCCTGCAGTTCAAGCTGGCTCAGATATGCGCTGCCCCCGGCCTTGCTGTGCCACAGGCGGTACTGGGCCGCCTTGACGGTCAGTTCCGCCGTGATCTTGGGCGGGCGGCTGGTTTGCGGGCGGCATACAAGGCGGCCTTCCTCGTCCAGTGTGGGCGCGTGTGCCATCTGATCGCGTTGCGGCAAAATAAGCCTGTTGCGGTGCAAGGGTTGGCCGGGTTCGTCCGAGTCTGTCGGGGCGGATGCGTGCTGCATGCGCGAAGGGCCAGCCTTGGTGTCGCATGCGCCGCACTGGCGGCAAGCGCCGTAGCGGCAATCATCGGTAATTTTTTCCGAAAGAGCGCGTTCGCGTTCACGCAGCAGAAATTCCTCGGAGATGCCAGCTTCAAGGTGGCTCCAGGGCAGGGCCGCGCCGGGTTCGCGCGGGCCTGTGCATTCCTGCGCGCTGATGCCGCACTCTTCAAGAGCTTCAAGCCAGGGCGGCAGAGAAAAATGTTCCATCCAGCTCGTAAACACAGCACCCTTGCGGTAGGCCTTTTCCACCACATCGGCCATGCGGCGGTCGGCACGCGACAAAACGCCCTCCAGGTGGCTCATGGCGGGTTCGTGCCAGCGCAGCTTGAGGAATTTTTGTCCCTTGAACTGCGTCCGCACCAGATTGACGCGGCGCTGGATCTCATCCTGCCCGATCTGCGGCACCCACTGGAAGGGCGTGAAGGGCTTGGGCACAAAGGGCGATAGAGCGGCTGTCACCTGTAAGCGGGGATTGCCGCGACCAGCGGCATCGCGCACCTTGCGGCAGATATCCGCAATGGCCGACAGGTCTTCATCCGTTTCTGTGGGCAGGCCGATCATGAAGTAGAGCTTCACAAGCCGCCAGCCGTGCTCGACCAGCTTCTGCGCGTGCAGCAGCAGACCTTCTTCGGTAACGCCCTTGTTGATGACATCGCGCAGGCGCTGGCTGCCAGCCTCGGGGGCGAGCGTCACGCCAGTGCGGCGCAGATCGGCCATGCGCTCGATGATTTCGTCATCAATGGAGCCAACACGCAGCGAGGGCAGGGAGAGGCTGATCTGTTCGCGGGCGCAGCGGTCAAGCACGCCGAAGCTCAGGGTTTTCAATGCGGAAAAATCGCCCGTGCTCAAAGAAAGGAAGGAAATTTCGTCAAAGCCCGTTTCGTTCAGGCATTTGCTCAGGAGTTCATTGATATTGTCGAGCGAGCGTTCGCGCACGGGGCGGTAAACCATGCCCGCATGGCAAAAACGGCAGCCGCGTGTGCAGCCGCGCGCAATTTCGAGCGAGAGGCGATTGTGCACCGCGCCCACAGGTACAACCTGCCGCGTGGGGTAGGCCGCATTGTTGAGGTCGGCCACAATGCGGCGGGTGGGGCGCTGGTAGTCGTCGCGCAGGGGCTTGAGCGGGAATACGGGAGCGCCTGCGGCGTCAAATTCCTGCTGGAAAAGGGACGGCACGTATACGCCGGGAATGGTGCGCGATTGCAGCAGCATTTCATCGCGCGTCCAGCCCTGATCCAGAGCTTTTTCGAGCATGCGCAGCACGTCCGGCAGGCTTTCCTCGCCGTCACCGAGCACCATGATGTCCACAAAGGGGGTCAGCGGTTCCGCGCTCAGCAGCGCGCCGCCGCCAGCGATCACCAGGGGGCATTGGGTGAGGCTCTGCGGCCTGTCTGCCGTGCGCAGCGGAATGCCCGCCAGATCAAGCATGTAGAGCACATTGGTGTAACAGAGCTCATGCGTGATGGAAAAGCTCAGGCAGTGCATGCTGCCCAGGGGCGTATCTGATTCCAGCGTGGCCAGCGGCGTGTTGTGGGCGCGCAGGATATCTGCGGCTTCCTTTTCAGGAGCCATGACGCGCTCTGCCCACCAGCGCGGCTCGCTGTTGACGATATTGTAAAGAATTTTTTGCCCAAGGTAGGACATGCCCACATCATAGGTATCGGGAAAGGCCAGGGCCACGCGCAGGCGCACGTCTTCGGGATTCTTACGGCAGGCGTTGTCCTCAATGCCCGCATAGCGGCTGGGTTTGGGCAATAGGGGCAGCAGTGGGCGCATGTCTATCCTTGTGTGGGTTGGAGAAAAGGCGAAGGGTGCAAAAAGGGCGGCGTGTTGCGCCGCCCCAAGAGTGATGGCAAACCCCGTTTCTCGGGTATTGCGCCGTCAGAGTCGGCAAAGCCGCCGGGCGCAAAGGGGTTTGCTGCAAGAGTTCTTCTTGAATTACTTGATAAGGCCGCTGCCGGAACCACCAAAGGGTTCGGAGCTGAACTGCATCTTGCCGAGGCCGCCGGCCACGGTCAGATTGGTGCAGGCTTCGATGTACTTGTCCTGCAGTTCCTTGGGGGTGTTGGCATAGCGGTAGAGGAAATTTTTTCCCTCAATGCTGCCC
>NZ_DASQOG010000219.1:0-15094 GCF_035644575.1 Desulfovibrio sp.
CCTCACGCGCAACGATGGTAGAAGTCAACGCACGGCCGCCAAGGCCAGCGTATTCTTGAGGGATTTCTTCAAAAACACAGGTCTTGGTTGCCATATTGACGCGCAAAAAACGGAACATGGAGCCTCCTTAAACAAGGCGCAGTTACGCCTGTTTGTGTTTATCCTTCGATACCACTGTGAGGAAAAAAAGTGCAAGCGGGCAAAAAAAACGTCTCGCTTTTCTCCCGCAAGAGAAAAAATTGGGGAGGAAAAGGGAGTTTTTGTGTAATAGAGAGGGAAAGGTGAACGTGCTGTAAGCGGAAACCGGGATAATGCAGGCAGGATCTATAATGGCGAGGCGCAGGCGTCCATGTCCCACGATGTGCCAAGCCTGATTTCGCGGGCATCAATGGCACGCAGCAAGGCAGGATCGTGTGTGGCGCAGACAACAGTTATACCGTCTGCATTGCAATTCTTTACGGCCTGGGCCAGGGCGCGGGCGCTTGCAGCATCCACATTGGCTGTTGGCTCGTCAAGCAGCAGCACCCTTGGCCGCAAGGCCAGGCGCGATGCCAGGGCAACCCGCTGAAGTTCGCCGCCAGAGAGTTCACGCGGGCCGCGATCCGCAAAATTCCAGGGATCGGCAAAACCTGCGGCCTGCATGCAGCACTCAAAGACTTGCCGCAGTTCTCCCGTCTGGTTGCGGAATTTCAGCCCAAGCGCCACGTTATTGAAAACGCTCATGTGCAGCAGATAGGGATCCTGCAAAAGCAGGGTTGCTTCCTTGCGGCCCTCTGCCCCACCAGCATACCGCAGCTCGCCAGCAGCAGGGCGCTCCAGAAAGGCCAGCAGCCGCAACAAGGTTGATTTGCCGCAACCATTGGGGCCTGTGAGGAATACTGCCTCGCCCTCTTCAATAGCAAGGTGCTGAACATTGAGCGCTTCGCGCCCATTATAGCGCTGTACAAGGTTGCGGGCTTCATACAGCTTGCCGCTCATGCCCGCCCCCTGCGCCGGAAAAATGCAAGCGCCAGATTGACCACAAAAGCCATGAGCAACAGCACAAGGCCAAGGGCAATACCCTGGGCAAAATCGCCCTTGCTGGTTTCAAGGGCAATGGCCGTTGTCATGGTGCGGGTGGCGTAACGAATGTTGCCCCCAAGCATCATGGCCACGCCCACTTCTGTAATGACACGGCCAAAGGCCGTAACGCAGACCATGCCCACGGCGTAACGGCACTCCCACAGCGCGTACATGGCAAGCTGCCTGCCGTTGGCCCCAAGCGTAAGCAGGGTCTCGCGGCAGCGGGGATCTAGGTCTTCAAGAGCCTGTGCTGTCCATGAAACCACAATGGGCAGGGCCAGCACCGCCTGGCCGATGGCCATGCCCGGCAGGGTAAAGAGCAGGCCATATTCGCCAAGGGGGCCGCGCGCGGTAATAAAGGCATAGACCAGCAGGCCGATCAGCACTGTAGGAAAGGCCAGCAAAGTATCTGAAACCAGCCGCAGCGCCCTTTTGCCGGGAAAGGAACAATGACCAAGCAGAAAACCCAGCGGCACCCCCAGCAGCAGAGCTGCCGCCATGGCATAGCAGGTGGACGCAACGGTTGCGTAAATAGCCGAAAGCGTGGCCTCATCCATGTGCGTGAGCAGATAAAGCGCGTTGCTGAACCCGTTGAGGAGATAATCCATTGCTGCCGCTCGCTGCTGGTCAAAATAGCATTCGCCCGAAGCCGGGGCACACCACCGGCCCCGGGCGAATGCGTGTTACATGCCTGCGCTACCGGGGTGCGCTACTTGTTGGCATTGGGGAAGAAAAGCTGTTTCCCCCTGAGCATGTACCCGGCGATCTTCTGCTGTGTGGCCGGGGCAACCCACCAGTCTTCAAACTTCTTGGCAAGGTCGGTCTTGACCTTGGGGCACTGGGCCGGATTGACCGTAATGACGCTGTACTGGTTGAACAGGGCCTTGTCACCTTCAACCACGATAGCCAACGGGTTTTTGTCGCCCATCTTGTCGGCAAAGGTGATCCAGGTTCCACGGTCAGTGAGGGCGTATGCCTGCTTTTCGGCAGCCATGTTCAGGGTGGAGATCATGCCCTGCCCGGCAGAAAAATATTTGGGATCCTTGTCGGGCACAATGTTGCTCTGCTGCCACAGCTTCTGCTCCGCCTTGTGCGTGCCGGACTGATCGCCACGGCTCACAAAGCCCGATTTGGCATCCAGAATACGCTTGAGCGCCTCGGCAGTGGTCTGCCCTTTCACGCCAGCGGGGTCTGCCACGGGGCCAACGATCACAAAGTCATTGTACATGACCTGACGGCGGTCCACGCCATGCCCGGCCTTGACAAATTCAAGCTCAGCCGAAGGCGCATGCACCAGTAACACGTCGGCATCGCAATTTTTGGCTATTTCAAGGGCTTTGCCTGTGCCCACGGCAACCCACTTCAGCTCAATGCCGGTTTCCTGCTTGAAGACAGGCTCCAGATATTCGAGCAGGCCGGAATCCTGCGTACTGGTGGTGGTTGCCATCATGAGAGTATCAGCGGCCAGAACTGGCGCGGCGCAGGCCATGTAGCCCGCAGCGCAAGCCAGGAGCAGAAAACGGGGGAAACGGAACATGGATCAGACTCCTTTTGAAGAGGTAATCTTAAAAGACCAACTCTGTTCAGCGCGACTTTAATCACGCTATCATGAAAAATCGGGACATAAAAGATTGCAAAAGAAGGCCAAAACAGGGAGGCAACAAACCAGCTTCATACGGGCCGCAGCAATATCTGAAAAAACTACTCAGCCACCAGCCGAACAGCGCTGGAGGCAAAATGGGCGTACACCTTTTTGCCGTCGCGCAGATGCATGGTGTCCAGCGTGCAGGTGTCGACAGTTGCCCGAAGGGTTGTGCCGTCTGACAGACCAACGCAGACAAAGGTTTCCACCATGTCAGAGTGCAGACTTTCCACCACGCCCTTGACGCAGTTGGCAAGACTCATGGACGATTTTTCAGGACTCAGGACTATGCGTTCCGGGTCTACCCTCACGCTCAGCACCTGATTTTCGTGCACTTCATGCAGGGCGGCTTCTTCCGGCGTGCAGGCCACCGCGAGCCTGAAATCAGAAAAAGTGGTTATCTCCACATATACCTTGCGCATGCCGGCAAATATGCGGGTAACTATGCCCCAAAAAAGATTGGTTCCATCATCGGCCTCGCCGCCGTGGCAGGCGCTTGCCGAGGTGTCTTTTCCCTGGGCCTGCGTGGTGAGCAGCTTACGCGCTTCGCCGTCAGAAAAGTTCAGGAAAGCCAGCAGTTGGTCAGCATCCTGCTGCCCGAGGAATTTAAGCACCAACGGCATGGGCACATGCAGTTCCAGCAACTCAAGCCCGCGTGAATAACGTATGGCACGTGGCCCAACGCAGGCAGACGGCAGATCCATCAAGCTGCCCACGGCATAAAATTTCTTGCGCAGAAAACTCTGGTCAAACTGTAAAAAATCAGGCTCCGCCGCCTGCGGCAGACCAAGAATGCGCCGGATATTGCGCATGGCGCTTACGGGCAGCAATATTTCGCGCGCATTGGAACCAGAAACACGCAGCATGCCCGTGACGGTGTCTATGGATGAACGAGGCTCCAGCGCCAGTACCTCGCCCAGCCGCAAGCCGCCGTAGCGCATCAGTAAAAAAATCAGGTGCAGACGCGCGCGCATGTTTTTTTGCGTGCGGGTTGCGGCCTCGGCCTCCCACTGCTCCCAGCACAGGGTCAGGCCTTCGAGTTGTTGGCGGGTCAAGTGATTGCGCATGTTTTTTCTCAAAGCCAGAGTAGCAGGTTGCGCCGCCGCTGTCAGCAACGCCAGTGTTTCCCTTTTCCCAACTCCTCTGTTGCACTCGCGCCTCAAACGCACTGAAGGATGGTACAAAACTCCGGGAATATGCGTGCCATCCCATACCCATACTAAAACTTCAAAAAATCCGCCAAGCGACAACTTGACGGACTCTCTATAACGAAACATTCCTGATGCAACTAATTGAAAAATTTAGAGAAATACGCACCATTAAAGCCTCGCACACGCTACATGGCGGAGGGGTATCATAAGCACTTCAGAGTGCAACATGGCAACAATGAATTTGCAATAAACACTCATATATTAATGGCATTGAAAGCCTCTTGGCCTTCGCCAAGACGCGCCTTGTGCGCTTTAGTGGGCTGGCAAAACACACATTTTACTTTCATTTGAAAGAATGCGAATTCCGCTTTAATCACAGAAACGAGGATCTTTATAAGTTCGTCCTCAAAATGCTCAGGAAAAAACCTCTCTGCTTGGCATGACACTTTGATATCGTATCGTATTGATTGGAATTATTTCGCTTAACGGGTCACGAACAAGCCCTGCGCTACCCATACGAAAAAGCCGCCCCCTGATCTTCTGCAAAAAAGATCAGGGGGCGGCCACCTTCCCTTCAGGCTGCGCCAGAAGAGTTTTTACCTAGAATGTCAGCGCCAGCCCCACAACAGGGCCATGCTGAACAGCGTTGACCTTGAAGTTATCCCTGCCGCTGCCTGATTCATAGTTCAGCCCAACAGCACGGTACCCCAAGATGGCGGTGGCGTTTTTCCAAAAATTATAGCCCACGACGCCCATGGCGTCCCACGTGTTGGTTGAGGCAGCCCCAAAGCCGCCCACCCCGCCGCGCAAGTCAATGAACCAGTGTTTATCCAGATGAATGGTCGTTCGCGCGCCCACAATGGGGTCGACCCAGCTTCTGTAAATGCGGCTCGAGGCTTCCAGTTGCTGATATTCCGCGCTCAAGCCCATTTCCATAGTCCAGATTCTCACGCCGCCCAGAATGTCGAAGCTTATCTTACCGCCATTGTCGTTGAGCGGCACGGTGCCCAAGCGATAAAAAGCCGCAACGTCAGACATTGTGGACGTCATCTGCCCATCAAGCGAAACACCCTTGCGCGAGGTCTGCTCGCCCATGCGCGCGTAATTGACCTCGGCTATCAGGCCCACCGTATCCCGGTAGAACATTTCCATATGGGCCATGGCAGCAAAATTCAGGTACTTTTCCAGCTGCCCGAAGCTGTTGGATACGTGGGTTTCATGTCCCCTTGCCCCCAGGGTGCCGGTAAAGCCCGTAAGCCAGCCGTATGGAATCAGCACCAGCTTGAAGTCGCTTTGAGCGCCTTCATCCGCCTCTGCCAGAGCAGGCTCGGCAGCCCGAGCACCGCAGGCAGGCGCACACACTATAAAAACCAAGACTGACAGAGACAAAACCAGTGAGGCCGCACGCTGTTTTATATTCATAGTGCTTCCCTTTTGTGTACGTTACCAACGGCGGCTTGCGGCTACGGGGCTGGCTTGGCCGAATCTGTCACGTCCTTGTAGTCGGGTTGGGTCATTATGGGAATGACTTTAGGCCCTGAGGCATTTGACAGGGCCTTGACCACATCGACCATCGACCAGTTTTTATTGTTGTAGGTGCGGAAGTAGTAGCGCAGCCGTTCGGTGTCGCCCACCACAGACCAGATGGTCATGTCATACTTGTCGCCTTCGGGGGTTTTCTGGCGCACAGCCCCCTTGGGGATATCTGCGTTATCAATAAGCGTCATGGCCAGATTCACGCCAGCATCGGGGCCGCTGACAGGCAGGGCGGTCTGCGTCAGCGCCACAAAACGCACAAAACGGCTGGGAGGAGTGTAATCGCCGGGCAGGCCCAGCATGCCGGAGCCCTGCCCCGTGGGGTAGATGGAAAAACCTTTCAGATCAAGTTTGGGTACGCCGTTGGCGGAGAGATTTACGTAGTTGGAAAGGTTAATGACCATCCAGTCAAAGGGCGGCGAATTGGTCATGACTCCCAGGGGATTGTCATAAACATTAAGGCGGCCCTCCATGTATTCAATAACGATGCAATTTCCCCCGGCGTCGTGCACCACGTAATGCATGGGCAGGCTGATCGGCACGATCGAGGGCGCTTCGCAAACGCGTATGTTTTTGAGGCCTTCGCGCACTTCTTCTACCGTGGCAAAACCGGAAAGCAGCCAGTTGGCCACTTCATAATTGGCAATGGTCTTGGTTGCAAAGGCTGGGTCATAAGGCTGATACCCGGCATACCCGGAAAAGAACAGCATGCCGACCACGAGGCCTTTTTCATTCATGCCGTCGCTGACCAGGGGCGGGCCGTAATCGCGCATGCCGACAAAGCCATATTTTGACGTCCATGTGGCGCCCTCCTGCCTGCCATCGGGCAGCGTGCCCCTCATGACAGTGCCTTTGGGCATCACGGCAACCTGCGGCTGGTCAGAGGTGGAGAACTCCATTGTTCGGGCATAAAAAACATGCCCTTCCGTGGATTTCACCCTGAG
Organism: Desulfovibrio sp.; assembly: GCF_035644575.1. Classification (GTDB taxonomy): domain Bacteria; phylum Desulfobacterota; class Desulfovibrionia; order Desulfovibrionales; family Desulfovibrionaceae; genus Desulfovibrio. The sequence goes on from NZ_DASQOG010000219.1 coordinate 6,336, forward strand.
GCTGGTGCAGGCCTGCGACTGCATAACCGCACCAACTGTAATCGCCGCGACCAGAACCAACCCCAGTAAGATTCTTGGCGCCATAACTTACCCACCTTGTTGATTGCTCATCTTACACGGACAATTGCCCCTCTCCACTTTTGAACGTCTCAAACCTTACCGTCAAAATTACTGATGCCCGCAAATACGGCAGCGAATATTGCAAATCACAGCCATCTGCCAAACAATACCGCACTCACTGCGCCTGATTGGCAGAACTTTTCGCGCACGCGCTCCCGATATCGGAATCGCCGCTGATCTGGCGGATGGCCTGAGCGTAACGTTGATTACTGACTTGCATTCCGGCGGCCTGACACAAATACCCCAGGGCTTTGGCCCGATCAGTTCTGGCAGCAAGAAGGCCAAGATTGTAGGCGGCGTCAGACATGGTCGGCGCAAGACGCAAAGCCTTGAGCAGCATCTGCTCCGCCTCCGCCCTGAAGCCCCGCTCTGCCAGTATCAGGCCAAGGTTATAGGCAATGGCGGCATTGTCGGGATCAATCTCGTATGCCTTGCGCAAGGAAGCTTCCGCCCCGGCCATGCTGCCCAGACGGGCCAGAGCCATGGCGGAATTGACATGTGCGGCGCTGGCGTCCGGCCGCAGACGCAAGGCGGCCTCATAGGCTGAAAGGGCCGCAGCAGGTTCGCCCGAGCGCAGCAGGTAGTTGCCGCGATTATAACTGCCCGTCCAGTCATCGGCTCTGGCAGAAAAGGATTGCTCCAGTTCCTCTCTGGCCTTGCCAACGACCTGCAACGAGGATTCCGGAATATCCTGGCTCTGCACGCCAGCGAGGGCCTCAGCGGCCCGAACCCGCACAAGCCGGGAGGAATCGGCGCAAGCTTTGGCAAGGGCGTTCACTGTGACTGCTTCGCGATTTTCGGCCAGCGAGGCAGCGGCACTGGCGCGGACCAGCTCGGATTCATCGTTCAGGGCAGCGCGAACCACCGGCCACTTGGAGCTGTCCGGGCAGGCGCGTAGCAGGCGCAACATGGACGCGGCGTAGACGGGATCCCGTCCCGGCTCCGTCAAGGAGGCAAGCATGGCTGGCAACTGGCTGAAATTACGCTGCCGCGCATCCAGAATATGCCGGGCGCGGGCAAGCACAGGGGCCTGATAGTCTCTGGGCCGCCATTGGCGCACAAGGGCATCTGCCCATGTGGCATCCTTATCCGGGTGGCAACCAAGGCAAGCGTTTGGCGAGCCAAAACTGGCAGTCGCGGCAGGCGTTGGCGGGCGCATGGAGTGGTCGCTCCGGCTCATGCGGGCAAAGTCCGTCTTGGGCATGTGGCATGCAATGCAACGGGAGCCGGGGCTTTCCGGCTTGTGCCTGGTGTGTTTGTCCAGCCCGGCTTCCTTGTCTTTATGGCAAGGCAGGCAGGCCTGATCCGGATCCTTGGCCTGACGGAAGCGCCCGCTGGAGGTATGGCAAAAGATGCATTCCAGTTTGCCCGCGCGCACGCAGGGGGCAGACAGCCATGAAGTGAAGGTGAAGTTTTCCCCCAGGTCGCGCCCGTCTGGATAGTAATCCTCATTTTCCAACAGGATCAGATCAAAGTGGTCAAAAAAACGCTCGCCAGGGCGGAACGAATCCGTGATGGGCGACATTTTCGCATGACACGAGGCGCAGGAATCGTCGCGCTGCTGGTGATCGAGGTCTTTTTTTATACGAATGATTTTCAGATCTGAAGGCAGTTTTCCCGGTTGCGCGGCAAGGCAAACGTCATTGTGGGCCTGCGACGGCCCGTGGCATGTTTCGCAATTGATGCCCGGCTCCCGCCATGTGGTGCGGTAGCTGTCGCTTGCCGCATCATAATTGGTGGCCAGCTGGCTGACATGGCAGGCGTGGCAGGATGTATTGAAGGTATAGGCGCGGTCGCGCCAGTTGAGGCCCTCGTGCCCGCCAGCCCGAAAGTGGGGGCCGTGCCGCGTTGCACTGTCTGCAACTGCAAACCACTGGCGGTTGCGCACGTCAAAAGCCAGAGGCAGGGTCTGCAAGCGTCCGCGCTCGAGAGTTGTAAGAAAGTAATAAACGTTTTTGCCGCCAAGCACCTGCGCAATGGCGTAGTCGTGCTCGCCGTCCGGGCCAGTCTCTCGCACAAAACCCTGCCCCGGCCCGCAATAGGCGCGGTACACCCGCCCGCCGGATGCAATGCCTTTACCCTGCGGGGCCAGCTGCGCCCCAACCGTGGCATCTGCATACGGCTGCATGGCCAGCCCGTGACGGGATGTGGACCAGAGGGAATAAAATTTTTCGTGGCAGCTCTTGCAGCTTTGCGAACCGGCAAATCCATCCGAGGCATCCGCTGCAAAGGTCGCGTCCGGCCCGCAGACAAGGGCAAGCCCCAGCACCAGGGCCTGCCCGCATCTGCATATATTCTCCGCTATTTTCAAGCCTAGTACCCTGGCAGGCGGAAATTGGGCGGGTACTTTTGCAACACGCCACGGTAGCGGCCAAATTCCGAATTAATGACATTCCCCACCGGAATGTGACGAATACCAACGGAATCGTCTTCCTGCGGATTGGTATACAGGTTGAACATCACAAGGCCGCCAGTTTTTTCAACGATGCCGCCGGTAAAGCCGCCATTGTAGCCCTTGTGGGTAATCATGTCGGTAATCTGCACGGCCTTGTGCACCTTAAATTCGTCGATGCGCACAGCCGCAAAGATGCTGCCCAGCCAGTACAGGATGCTGCGCCGGTTGGAGTTGCCCTTGTCCGCCAGCAGGAAGGAAAGCTGGTCGATGCCGTCCACATAACGGTCTGGGGGCAGCAGCTTGGCAAGCTCTGCGCCGGGCTTGCCAGCGAGAGAAAGCGCTGTGGGCAGGATGTCCGCCAGGTCAAAGAGACCTTCCGTCTTGCGGGGAGAGATTACGCCCTTGAAATAGGCAAACGTAGGCACGCGGGTGCCGCCTTCCCAGGTGGTGCCCTTGTACCCGCGGAAAGGCGATCGGCCATATGGGGAGACTTCGCCTTCCGGTCCGTTATCCGAGGTGAAAATAACCAGCGTGTTGTCGATCTGACCGGAATCCTCAAGGGCCTTCATCAGGCGGGCGAAGACATCGTCCATTTCCACCATGCAGTCGGAATACGGCGTGCAGGCGCGGGATCTGCCCAGATACTTGTCGCTGGGATAGTTATCAAAATGGCATCCCCGCGTGCCAAAATACAGAAAGAAAGGCTTGGGATTTTTTGCCTGGGCCTTGATGAAATTTTCGCCGTAGGTCGTCAGGTCGTCATCCAGATGCTTGATGCTGTCGAGATCAATAACCCGCAGATCCTTGCAGCCTTTTTCACCTTTTTTGCACTGCACTTCGCTGTGGCTGAAGGGGGCGTTTTCAAAAGCGGCAAATCTGGGGGGATTGAGGGCAATCTCTGGGTTAGCATTGATGTCGCGCCATTCCGTGTATTCGTCAGAAACAGACAGAAAGCCACGGAAATCGTCAAAGCCGACACTATTTGGCAGGGAGCCTTCGTTTTCACCCATGTGCCACTTTCCTATGCCCTGGGTCACATACCCCTGATCGGAAAGCAGTTTTGCAATGGTGATGGCCCCGTCCAGACCGCCCCCCTGCCCATACATGGGCGGGTATTGCAGGCCGTGATGCACTGGCAGCTGCCCGGTCATTATGGTGGCGCGGGTCGGCGTGCAGCTTGGCTGCGAATACGCCGAGGTCATGATAAGCCCTTCGGAAGCGAATTTGTCCAGCGAGGGAGTATCGTTGCCCACGGCTATGCCGCCGCCGTTAAAGCCCACATCCATCCAGCCCACGTCATCAAGCACAAAAACCAGGATGTTGGGTTTTTTGCCAAACTTTTTTTCCAGCGCAGCCAGTTTTTCCCGAACTGCCTTGTCCTGCTCTGGATGGGGAATGACAGGTTCCAGATTGTCGGCGATTTTAACACCGGGGACTGTGAGATACTGGTCGGGGTGAGGATACCCCTTGGCTTGCACGGGGCCGGATGACGTGCCCCTGTCGTTTTGCGCAAGGGCAGTTCCTGAAACAAGCGCCATTGCCCCCAGCTGCATGAGGGTCAGGGCAGAACACAAACAGATAAAACGCAAGAATTTATCCATGCTTCCTCCGAACAACAGTGCTTAGCTGAAGATGTTCAGAAAATAGCATTGTAAATACTGCTTGACTAGATAAAAATATTGCAATTCCACAATATTCATAACTACAGCAATTCTATAAATTTTATTTTTATATCGCATTACTGCAGTATCATTTCAGTACAAAATTGTTATAGCGACATAAAATACAACATATCAACTACACTGATATTCTACTTTTCATATCAATTATTCGCCATAGCATCTCCATAATTTTCATAAAATTTGCTTACATCTATCCTAGTTAAAACAAAAAAGTTAGCACAAATTATTATTGAAAACTACCTCTCACGACATATTGTTGCTACGAATCGCAGCTATAGAAGTCCGAATTTAAAAAAAATACATATCGCACAATGAATGCACTATTCAAAACCATATTTTATATGTACTGCAAAGAATTGCGAAACATGGCATGTATTTTTCCAGTTCAATCATGTGGCCCTAACCTGCAAATATTTGATCAAGACCAGGCCGTGCACAGGGCTGCAACCGTCTTTGTGTGTTTTACATGCCGGAGCGCCAGTGCAGCGCTGCCGCCTAAAGCAACAATAAACCCTGCTATTCTATATGGTTATATTTTATCCAACTATTTTTATTCAAAAAGCATACGGCTTCATGTAAACTTGATGCAACAGCGAGTGTTTGGTGTTGCGTCGGCACGGCGGGCGAGCGAATCGGCTTTCACTGCACCCGGCTGAATTCCTTTCAAATAATGGTGAGATCATGCCCACTGCAGAGCAAAGCACCAGAGAGAAGAAAGGCGCGTTATGCAACTGCAATCGGCGCATGCTTGCCATCACGGCGGCGTCCCTTCTTTTTCTGCTGACGATCATCTGGTCGGCAACCCTGTGGGACATTGCGCGCTCAGAGAAAGAAGTCCAATCTACCGTTGAAATTACCACGCGTACCCTGGCTCGCGCCCTGAGCGAGCACATGATGTCCACAATCAAGCGACTTGAACTTGCCATCAAGGAGCTGGATGCAGCATGGACTCCTGACCAAAAGGATATCCGCACAGAGGCTGAAGGGCTGAAAAAAATCATCGGCGATCTTGCGCTGCAAATTTCCATAGTTGACCCTGACGGTCTTGTTTCCTATTCAACCCTGCCGCACATTGCGGGCATAAGCATAGCCGACAGAGAACACTTCAGCGTGCACATCACCCCGCCCTGGCGGGAAATTTATGTTGGCAAGCCAGTTTTGGGCCGCGTTTCCGGCAAATGGACCATCCAGTTTTCCAGCCCCATTATTCGGCAAGACAAGCTTGTCGGCGTCATTGTCATTTCTGTTGAGCCAGACTACTTTGCCTCATTCTTTCGCAGCCTTGGCCTTGATGAGCAAGATTCCATTGATGTCATCCGCTCGGACGGCACACTGCTTGTGCGCTCCACCGGCGATGGCCTCATATACGGGCACATCATCAGCGGCACAGCCTACCTGAAAGCAAACTCCCCCATCAGCGGCAACTTTCGCCGCCCATCGCAGATTGACGGCATTGAACGGATATTCGGCTATTACAAAATTGGTCAATATGGGCTGACCTTTGTGGTTGGCAGCGCTGTGGGCAACGCCTTTGCGCCCTTTGAGCAGATACGCTCCGCCACGCTATGCGCGGCGGCGCTGGTATCAGCCCTGCTGGTGGCTCTGGCCTTTCTTGCCTACGACAGCCTCCGCCGCCGCGATGAAGCCGAAAAACAGCTGGAACTTACGGGACAGGTATTTGATTTCACCGGCGAAGCCATCTGCATAACAGACAGCGAAACAAATATCCTGGCAGTCAACGAATCGTTCTGTCGCCTCACGGGTTTTTCGCAGCCGGAAATTATCGGCAAAACCCCGCGCGCGCTAGCCTCAGGCCGTCACGGGCCGGAATTTTACAAGCACATGTGGGATCAGCTGTTTTCCAACGGCTGGTGGGAAGGCGAAATCTGGAACAAGAAAAAGGACGGCACCTTTTATCTTGAATGGCTGAACATCAAGGTAGTGCGCAACCTGCGCGGCGTAATAACCAACTATATCGGCGTGTTTGCCGACATCAAAAAAATTGCCGTAACCCAAAGGCGCATTGAATTTTTGGCCACGCACGATGAACTGACGCAGTTGCCCAACCGCGCTGTTTTTTGCGACCGCCTGCAAAAAGCGCTGGATTGCTACCCGCCCACCAGTTGCCAGTTTGCTGTTGCCTTTATCGACATTGATGATTTTAAAATAGTCAATGATTCCATTGGGCATGCGGCGGGCGACAGCCTGCTTAAAGAAATGGCCGTCCGCCTCACCACCGCAGCTGGGGCGGATGCCGTTGTTTCACGCTTTGGCGGCGATGAATTTACCCTGCTGCTGGAAAATGTGGACGATGCCAAGGCTGCGGCCACGGCACGGCGCATCATTGAATCTTTACGCCAGCCCATTTCTGTATGCGGCTTTGAAATCTACGCAGGGGTCAGCATCGGCATAGCCGTGTACCCGCAGCACGGCAGCGACATAAGCACTCTTTTGCAAAATGCCGATATTGCCATGTACCATGCCAAGGGGCAGGGCAAAAATACTTTCAGCTTCTTTAATGACGAGTTGCAGATCAAGGCGGCAATCCAGCTGCAGATAGAAAGCGGCTTGCCGCGCGCCATTACAGAAAACGAGCTGGTTTTGCACTACCAGCCGCAAGTGGAACTGGATTCCGGTCGCATAATCGGGCTTGAAGCCCTGGTGCGCTGGCAACACCCCAATGACGGGCTGTTGTTCCCCGGCAAATTTATTCCCCAGGCGGAAAAAACACGCCTTATCGACAAACTGGGCGAATGGGTTGCCGACAGTGCCGCCGCGCAGATCGAGCAATGGCGCGCCGCAGGGCTCAACCCGCCCAAGGTTTCCATAAATATTTCACCATCGCAATTTTTGCGTGGCGCGGCCTTGCCCATGATTGAGCGCATCCTCAACAAATATTCCATCCCGCCGTATCTGCTTGCCATTGAGCTGACGGAAAGCGCCCTCATGACCGACCCCAAGGAGGCTCGCCGCGCTCTGGGCAAGTTCCGCGATATGGGGCTGGAAATTTCCATTGACGATTTTGGCACCGGCTTTTCTTCGCTGTCGTCCCTGCGCCACTACCCCATCAACAGGCTCAAGATCGATCAGTCTTTTGTGCGGGATCTGGACGAGGCCCCGGATGCTTGCGCCATCACGCAGACGGTTATTGATCTGGCAAAATATCTGGGTATCGCCTCCATTGCGGAAGGCATTGAAAACGAAGGGCAGTTCACCAAAATCAAAATGATGGGCTGCAATATCGGGCAGGGATTCTTTTTCGCAAAAGCGCTTTCTGTGGAAGAACTGGAAAAAAGAGGATTCGTCAGCACCGGGCCAACAATTATCACACGCGACCAGTAGCCCCCTCCGCTCTGGCGGAGTGCATCACGGTGTTCTTGCCCTTGGCCTTTGCGGCGTACAGGGCGGCATCTGCCGCACGCAGCAGCTCACGCCTGTTTTTCTTTCCCGCAGGTTCCAGCACCGCGACTCCGGCGCTCACGGTGACAACATTGCCGTGCCTGCCTGTGGCATGCTCAATGCCTATCTTTGCAAAGGCCTGCCGCACATCCTCCGCCAGCGCAAACGCCTCTGTAGCGCCCATGCCGGGCAGAATCAGGGCAAACTCCTCCCCGCCATAACGGGCGGCTACATCCGTGGTGCGCCGGGCATGAGCCTGCAGAACCTGCGCCAGCTTGCGCAGGCATTCGTCGCCTTCCTGATGGCCGTACTGATCATTGAAATTCTTGAAGTCGTCAACATCCAGAATCACAATCGCCATGCCAAGCCGCGCACGCACGGCCCGCTTCCATTCGCTCTCATACGCGGCATCAAACTTGCGCCGGTTGGCAAGGCTGGTGAGGGCGTCCGTCTCAGACATATCCTGAAGCTCTTCGTTGGCGACCCGCAGTTCCGCTTCCATTCTGGCAAATGTCATGGTGATGATGCTGAAAGTCAAAATTGAGGCAATGAACATTGCCATGAGCAACAGGGCCTTGGCCATGTCATCCGGCCCGGAGGGAAGGCACTGCACAGCATTGAAGGCCTTGTATGCGCGCAGCACAAACACCGCCCCAAGAACAACAAACATCGCCGACAGCAGGGATTGCGTCGCATATCGTTTCCAGCCCTTGACCACATACGGTTCAAACCCGATGCGGAAAAACATGAAAGCCATGCCAAGGGAAAATACGGCAACCCTTGTGCAGGTGTCGAAATCAACAAACATATAGTAGGCTATTGCGGCTGAAATAACCGCAAAAACACCATAGTTCACTGCCATGCGACGCCTCGGCCTGACCCCTCCGTACAGCAACAGGCCACGGAACAGAAAAACCCCGGAGAGCAGCATCAGCACTCCGCCAATGTAGAGGGAAAGCAACAGATCAAAGGGACGGAAGTAGTTAAGAAACAGCCCTACAGACCAGCAAACCAGCCCGAGCGTCATACTCCCGAACCCAGGATAGGTTCGGCGGTACAGATACGTGTACACAAGCACGGAAGACAGCGAAAAATAGAGAGCCGCCACGAGAACTGCCATGGTGAAGGCATCAAAGTTGCTCAAAAGATCAATCATTGGCAAC
>NZ_DASQOG010000220.1:0-23257 GCF_035644575.1 Desulfovibrio sp.
CAGGCTTTGAATGGAACCAGAACGCCCGCATCATGCTGGCGATCATTGTTGTCATTATTTCGGCCTTCGTGGTCTACTGGATACTGTCATGACAAAGGGCGCTTTCTGGCGGCTGACCGTGCGGGACGATTTTTCTGCTGGTCATGCATTGCGGCATTACGAGGGCAAGTGCGAGCGCATGCACGGCCACAATTTTGCGGTGGAACTGACCGTGCAGGGGCAGCGCCTGACCCCGGACACTGAGATGCTGCTTGATTTTAAAACGCTCAAGAGCGGCCTTAAAACAGTGCTTGACGCGCTCGACCACCGCCTGCTCAACGAAACGCCGCCCTTTGACGTCATGAATCCTTCTTCAGAAAATCTTGCCCGGCATATCTGGCGGGGCATGGCAGAACTGCTGGCAACACACGACGACCCACAGGCCCGGCAAGTGCGGCTTTACAGCGTCACAGTGTCTGAAAAAGCCGCGCAAAGCGCCACCTATATGGAAGTGGACGACTGATTCAGGTCGCGCATGGGGTCGGACGTTTGCCCCCCCCAAGAATACGGCACCCTCACACCCAAGACAGACGGAACCCGCATGACCAAGGCTTTGTGTCTTCTGCACGCCAACTGCCAGGGCGATGCCCTGCGGCCCCTGCTGGAAAACACCCCGGCCTTTGCCAGCCGGTTTTATATCCGCCAGTATGTGAATTACACGCGGCAGAGTATTGCAGACAGCGATATTGAACGCTGCGAGCTTTTTCTCTACCAGCGCCTTGCGCCCAAGTGGGGCGACCTTTCCACAGAACAGATGCTGCCGCGCCTGCCGCAACACTGCCAGACCATTGAGATTCCCAATCTGTTTTTCAAGGGTTACTGGCCCTTCTGGTCCCGCGATAAACGCATCAACTTTGCCGACAGCCTGCTGGAGACGCTGCTGCAAAAAGTCACGCCGCAAGAGGCGCTGACCCTCTATCTGCGCGGCGCAGCCTCGCTGCTGGGCAATGTGGACGCGCTCAACGCACAGGCTGAAGAATCGCTTGCCCGCGAGGAAGCCAAGGAGGCCGACGCCCCCATACGTTGCGCGCCGCTGCTGCGCGAACGCTGGCGTGACGCACAGATGTTCATTACGGTCAACCACCCAGGCCGCGAACTGCTGTTCCACATGGCAGACAGCCTGCTGCGCCTGTTGGGCCTTGGCGCTCTGCCCCCTTCCACGCGCGGGGCATATGTTCACCCACTTGAAGATTTCTGGCTGCCCATCCATCCGGCGGTGGGGAGCGCGCTGCGCCTGCCCTTCGCCAATGCGGACAAACGCTGGCCCATCTTCCACTCCCTGCTCACGCACAGGGAATATACCCTGTGCTACATGGCCTGCCGCGCAAACAATGTGCCGGACTTTCTGACCTTTCTTAAAAACCTTTCGCCGGACGCCCTGCGGCTGGCCGCAAAGGATATTGCTGGCTGATTTTGCCCTGCAGATATGGTTTCTTCAGGAGCCAAGTCTGCGACAGAGCCGGTAAACACGTAAAACCCGCAAGGGCCAATGGAGGCAGACTCCAGCGTGGCTTGCACACGTGAAAGGCATTGCGTACTCTTGGCAGGTCAAGAAATCATGGACGAATTTACGCACAGGCTTACCAGCACATTCGCCGAGCCTGCGCAGTCCGGCATCTGCTGGCCTGACGCTCCCCAAGCGTCAAATCTGGCTGGCTTTACCAACAAAATCATGCGGGTTCACTGGCCTCGCCGCTCCGCTTGCAGCGAGGGCTGGCATTTCGCACCCGGAAGGAGATTTTCATGAAGGTACTCATGCTCAATGGCAGCCCGCATCCCAAGGGCTGTACCTTTACCGCCCTGTCCACGGTTGCGGCGCAGCTGGAAAAAAACGGCGTTGAAACGCAGATGCTCCAGTTGGGCACAAAGCCCATACAGTGCTGTATTGGCTGCGGCAAGTGCAAGGACACCGGGCATTGCGTGTTCAATGCCGACCACGTTAACGAGGCCATTGACCTGCTGCGCGAGGCAGACGGCTTTGTTGTGGGTTCTCCCGTTTACTACGCCGGCCCCAACGGCGGCGTGTGCTCCTTTCTTGACCGCATGTTCTATGGCAAGTCCCTCCACTATGCCTTCAAGCCCGCTGCCGCTGTGCTGAGCTGCCGCCGTGGCGGGGCCAGCGCCTCCTTTGACCGGCTGAACAAGTACTTTACCATTGCGCGCATGCCCGTGGTTTCTTCCCAGTACTGGAACGCCGTGCACGGCAATACGCCGGAGCAGGTGATGCAGGACAAGGAAGGCTTGCAGATCATGCGCACCCTTGGCGACAACATGGCGTGGCTGCTCAAGTGCATTGCCGCTGGCAAGGCCGCTGGCGTGGCAACCCCAACCCCTGAACCGTGGGACCCCACCAACTTTATTCGCTAGAACCAGACACTGTGTGAGATACCGTGCAGGTATTCCTGCCCTATCTACCCGTTTGCGGGCAACCGCACATGCACAGTAACAGGCAGATACCAGCGATCAAGGCTGTCCGAAATATTTCGGACAGCCTTTTTTTATTGCCTGTCTGCCCATTTTGCATACCCCTGCTTCATGCAACAGTATATTCAGACAGGATGGTCGCCGCGCATAAGCCTTCTGCACACTCTGGCAGGCCTCCTCACACACGCTGCGCACAGACGGTTGTAGCCTCAATGGCCCCGGCAAAGCTGATAAAGTTTTATCCGCTCATCTACCATTTATCTTTGGGACCATATACATGTTCATTGGCGCTGAATAAGCGCCTTGTACAAAAAGGGACACCTTCACTTAAAATAGCAATATAAATTTTATACAATATGACAACTAATGAAGATCATTTTACTACAATATTTTTGTTTGATAAATATTCATACAGCATAATATGCATATTTGTGATTTTTATTACATACTATTGTACATAAAAAATTTTCTTACCTTTCATACTGCATACGCTGAATAAATTATGAAGATTGATCAATCATTCAGCATAATATTGTTGCCACGATTTTTCATATCTGGCATTGTTGAAGATATCCATTTGTTTTCCCTGCCATTGCCTACCGCGTTGCTCAAAGAGAGTGCAGGGAACCGTAAATTTTATGCTGCAGGAGGTTAGCGGATGAAAAGATTATCTCCGTGGATACTGATGCTGCTTGTGCTTGTGACTGTTCTTCTAGCCGGACACGAAGCCTTTGCCGCCTCCACCCTTGGCATCAAACTCCCTGAAGACCCCACCAAGGCATACATCACCCTGGGCATTCTGCTGGTTGCCGCGGTGATGTTTTTTACGGAGATTGTCCCCCTGCCCATCACGGCCCTGCTTGTGCCGGTGGCTCTGTCGCTCACAAATGTGGTTTCATCCAAAGTTGCTTTTGGCTACTTTGGCGATCCTACCGTTGTGCTCTTCATGGCCATGTTCATTGTGGGCGAAGCCACGTTCATTACAGGATTTGCAGACAAGGTGGGCGGCCTGGCCGTCAAGCTTTCCAAGGGCAATCCGGTTAAACTGATCGTATACACCATGGCGGCCATCGGCCTGCTTTCAACCGTACTATCCAACACCGGCACCACAGTTGTGGCCGTGCCCATGGTGCTTGGCATGTGCATCAAGGCCAAGCTCGCGCCCGGCAAGGTGCTTATGCCCGTTGCCTTTGCCTCTTCACTGGGCGGCACGGTAACGCTTGTAGGCACGCCCCCCAACGGCATTATCAACTCCATGCTGGCCCAGACCGGGCAAAGCCCCTTTGGCTTTTTTGAATTTGGCCTTATCGGCATGCCCCTGCTGATCGTTGGCCTGCTCTATTATGCAGTTATCGGCCACAAATTTTTGCCGGAAAAACTGCATGACGACAGCGAAGACGACATTGAAGTTGACGCCAAGATCCGCCGCGAACACAAGATGTGGCACTCCGTGCTGATTTTTGCCTTCGTGGTCGCCATGATGGCCAGCGAACTCATGCCCCTGACCACCGCCGCCATTTTAGGTGCCTGCCTTATGGTCATAACTGGCTGCATGACCATGCGCGAAGCCTTCCGCAGCGTTGACTGGACAACAATTTTTCTGTTTGCGGGCATGCTTTCCATGTCGGCCGCCATGGACAAGTCCGGCGCAGCCGCCATTGTGGCTAACGCCGTGGTGAGCACGGTCAATGATCCGTGGATGCTCATGTTTGTGTGCTGCGCCCTCACCGCCGCCATCACCAACTTTATGTCCAATACCGCCACGGCGGCCCTTATGGCCCCGCTGGCTCTGCCCATCGCCATGGCCAGCGGAATTTCGCCCTTGCCCATCGCCATGGGCATTGCCATGTCGGCATCATGCTGCTTCCTGACGCCCATTGCCACCCCACCCAACACCATCGTGCTTGGCCCCGGCAGATACAGCTTTATGGATTATGTCAAGGCTGGCTGGCCTTTGCAGTTGATTTCGCTCATTATGTGCTGGTTGCTTATCCCGCTGATCTGGCCTTTCCATTGATAGGCCAGCAGCAGTCGTACTTATAAAGAGGAAGACATGAAGGAAATCAATGTTGAGGACATAGCGCGCGCCGTTGCCGACCTTGCAGTGCGCGCCTGCTGCCGCCTGCCGCAGGATATGGTGGACGGCATTCATAAGGCGCATGAGGCGGAACCCTCGCCCGTGGGTAAAAACATTCTTGAGCAACTGCTGGAAAATGCGGCAATCGCAGCCAGCGACGGCATCCCCATTTGTCAGGATACCGGCCTTGCTGTGGTTTTTGCCGACGTGGGGCAGGATGTGCGCATTGTGGGCGGCGCGTTTGAAGACGCCGTCAATGAGGGCGTACGCCGGGGCTATGTAGACGGGTACCTGCGCAAATCCTGCGTGGCGGAGCCATTGTTTGAACGCAAAAATACGCGCGACAACACCCCTGCCGTCATCCACACCCGCCTTGTGCCCGGTGATTCGCTGCGCCTGCGCCTGGCCCCCAAGGGGGCAGGCTCTGAAAACAAGAGCGTGGTCAAAATGCTTGTGCCTGCCGACGGCATTGAAGGCGTGCGCAAGGTTGTGCTGGATGCCGTGCTGGCAGCAGGGCCCAATTCCTGTCCGCCCATGGTGGTGGGCGTCGGCCTTGGCGGCACCATGGAAATGGCCGCCATCTGCGCCAAGCGCGCCGCCGCCCGCGACCTTGAAAGCAGCAACCATGATCCGCGCTACGCGGCCTTTGAAGAAGAACTGCTTGAGCTTATCAACAAGACCGGCATCGGCCCTCAGGGCCTTGGCGGGCTGACTACGGCGCTGAAAGTGCATGTGGAGTGGGCGCCCACCCACATTGCCTCCCTGCCTGTGGCCGTGAACATCAACTGCCACGCGGCGCGCCACGCCGAAGTTACGCTGTAGGAGGCCGCCATGTCGGAAAACCAGATGAAAAAAATACGCGCTCCTTTTGACGAAGCCACCGCACGTTCATTGCGCGCAGGCGACCGGGTGCTGATTTCGGGCACCATTCTTGCCGCACGCGATGCGGCCCACAAACGTCTTGTAGAGACTCTGGACAGGGGCGACCCCCTGCCCGTGGATCTGAAGGGCGCAGTGGTCTATTACGTGGGGCCAAGCCCGGCCAAACCGGGCGAAGTGATCGGCGCTGCCGGGCCAACCACCTCGGGGCGCATGGATGCCTACACGCCCCGACTGCTTGATCAAGGCCTGAAAGGCATGATCGGCAAGGGCTACCGCAAGCCCGAAGTGGTGGAAGCCATGAAAAAACATGGCGTGCCGTATCTTGCCGCCGTGGGCGGGGCAGGCGCTCTGATCGCCCGCAGCATCAAAAAATATACGGTACTGGCCTACGAAGACCTTGGCCCTGAAGCCGTGGCCGCCATGGAGGTGGAGGATTTCCCCGCCATTGTGGTCATCGACAGCACGGGCGACAACTACTACGAGACCGGGCAGGCTCCATACAGAAGATCCTGACCTGCGGCCGTCCCTGTGCATGCCGAGTGCTGAAAAGTGGCGCGGGCTGCCGCGCCGTTTAATAATGCCTGATATCTTTATGAAGGAGTTGGTATGGCCTTGAGCAGATCCCCTGTCGATGACCGAACCCGCCTTGATTTCTGGCAAGCGGCTTCTGGCGCTGTACTGGCGCTGTTTGTATGTGTGCATCTTGTGCTGGAAGGAACCGTTGTCCTCAGCCCCGCACTTACCAACGGCATCGCATGGTTGCTTGAAGTCACCATGCTCGCACAGGTGGCGGCACCCGTCATCATGCTGCTGATCCTTTTCCACTTTTACATTGCGGCCCGCAAAATGCCCTTCCGCGCCAATGAGCTTGGCGTGTTTGTGCAGCACAGCAAGGGCCTCAAGGAAGCGGATACGTGGCTGTGGCTGGTGCAGGTTTTTACGGCCATCGTTATTCTGGCAGGCGCTTTCTACCATGTATACAGCGTCATGACAGACCTGCCCATCAATGTGGCGGGCAGCGCCAAGCGCCTGCACTCGGGCTGGCTGGCCTTCTACGTGTTCTTTCTGCCTTGCGTCATTCTGCATACGGGCATTGGCGTGTACCGCCTGGCCGTCAAATTCGGCGTGTGCGTCAAGGCCACGCGCCCGGCGTGGCGCAAGTGGACCTGGATTGTCATGGGCTGTTATCTTCTGCTCGGCGCGGCGGCTCTGACCCGCGTGTGGTTCTTGGGATAGGGGGTGCGTATGCGAGTTTTTGAAAGCGATGTTCTTTGCATAGGCGCCGGCCTGGCCGGGGAACGCGTTGCCGTGGAAGCGGCGCAGGCGGGTTTCAGCGTTATCTGTCTTTCACTGGTGCCGCCCAAGCGGTCGCACTCGTCAGCCGCCATGGGCGGCATGCAGGCGGCGCTGGGCAACTCCATCATGGGCGAGGGCGACTGCCCCGAAGTGCACTTCAACGATACGGTCAAGGGTTCCGACTGGGGCTGTGACCAGGAAGTGGCCCGTCTTTTTGCCGAGACAGGCCCCATCGCCATGCGCGAAATGGCCTGGATGGGCGTGCCCTGGAGCCGCGTTGTGCCCGGCGAACACACCTACTACAAGGGCGGCAAGCCCTTTCAGGCAACGGAAAAAAAAGAAAACGAGGGGCTGATCCATTCCCGTGCCTTTGGCGGCACCGCCAAGTGGCGCACCTGTTATACCTCTGACGGCACAGGCCACGCCGTGCTGTTCACCCTTGATAACCGTCTGCTGCAACTGGGCGTTGACGTGCATGACCGCATGCAGGCCGAGGCTCTGATTCACGATGGAGAACGCTGCATGGGCTGCGTTGCCCGCGATTTGCGCACCGGTGAGCTTGTAGGCTATTTCGCCAAGGCCACACTTATCGCCACGGGCGGTTATGGCCGCATTTACCGGGCCACCACCAATGCCATCATCTGCGACGGCGGCGGGCAGATCACGGCCCTTGAAACGGGCGTTGTACCCCTTGGCAATATGGAAGCCGTGCAGTTTCACCCCACAGGCACCGTGCCCACGGACATTCTGGTCACAGAAGGCTGCCGCGGCGACGGCGGCACCCTGCTGGACGTGAATGAATACCGCTTTATGCCCGATTACGAGCCGGAAAAGGCCGAGCTTGCCTCCCGCGACGTGGTGTCGCGCCGCATGACCGAGCACATGCGCAAGGGCCTTGGCGTACAAAGCCCCTATGGCGAGCACTTGTGGCTGGATATCCGCCATCTGGGCGAAAAGCACATCACCACAAACCTGCGCGAAGTGTACGACATCTCAACGCACTTCCTGGGTGTGAACCCCATCCATCAGCTTATTCCTGTACGGCCCACCCACCACTACAGCATGGGCGGCGTGCGCATCAACAAGGACGGCCACGCCTACGGCCTTGAAGGGCTTTTCTCCGCTGGCGAAGCAGCCTGCTGGGACATGCACGGCTTCAACCGCCTTGGCGGCAATTCACTGGCAGAAACCATTGTTTCTGGCCGCATTGTTGGCGCAAAACTGGTTGAATTCCTCAAAGGTTACGAAACCGTGTTCTCGACCCAGGCCATGAAGGACGCCGCCACCAAGGTCAAAGAGCGCATCTCTGCCCTGCTGCGCGGCACAGGCGACGACTGCTACACCCTGCGCAACGCCATGCAGGACATCATGATGGAGCACGTGGGTATTTTCCGTAACGGCAAGGATCTGGAAGCAGGCGTTGCCAAGTTGCAGGAACTGCTGGAGCGCACAAAGAACATGCGCCTTGCCAGCGGCAACATCCCCGGCCCCAATGCCGAGCTTTCCATGGCCCTGCGCGTGCCGGGCATGCTCAAGCTGGCCCTGTGCACGGCTTACGGCGCGCTGATGCGCACAGAAAGCCGTGGCGCGCACGCACGCGAGGATTACCCCGAGCGCAACGACAAGGAATGGCTCAACCGCACCCTGGCCTACTGGAAGGAAGGCGACACCCTGCCCACCCTCAAGTACGAACCGGCAACGCCGTTCTATATTCTGCCCCCCGGCGACCGTGGATACGGCGGCGGCAAGATCATAACCGCCGACATCAGCCCGGAAAAAATCGTACCGTACGCACAACAGGGGTAAGGAGAGCCATATGGGACGCAATCTGACGTTTGAAATATTCCGTTACAATCCGCTGGATCCGCTCTCGCATCCCCATATGCAGACATTCCAGCTTGAAGAACATAACAGCATGACGCTGTTTATCGCGCTGAACATGATCCGCGAAACGCAGGACGCCTCCTTGCAGTTCGACTTTTGCTGCCGCGCCGGCATCTGCGGTTCGTGTGGCATGGTCATCAACGGGCGGCCCGGCCTTGCCTGCCACACGCAGACAAGCGACCTGCCAAGCCACATCACCCTGCATCCCCTGCCGGTGTTCAAGCTTCTGGGCGACCTCTCGGTGGATACGGGCACGTGGTTTCGCAATGTGGGAGCAAAGATCGAATCGTGGATACACACCACAAAAGAGTTTGACCCCAAGGCGCAGGAAGAGCGCATGGATAATGAACTGGCCACCCAGATATTCGAACTTGACCGCTGTATTGAGTGCGGCTGCTGCGTGGCGGCCTGCGGCACGGCCCGCATGCGCGAGGACTTTATCGGCGCAACGGCCATCAACCGCATGGCGCGCTTCTACATTGACCCGCGCGACAACCGCACCCCAGCCGATTATTACGAACTGATCGGCGACGATAGTGGCGTATTCGGCTGCATGGGGCTGCTGGCCTGCGACAATGTATGCCCCAAACAACTGCCGCTTCAGGATCAACTGGGTATCATGCGCCGCATGGTGACCATGGAATCTGTGCGCGGTATTTTGCCTGAATTTATACGTAACAAATTGCAGGGCTGTGGATGCGGCTGTTCCAAATAACAACGCTTCCCTCATGGAATGGGTTGGCGTAAGCCGCCCGTTCCATTTCCACCAGACGGGAGGGGCAACCCTCGCACAACCCTCAGGGAGGATGCCATGCTAGTACTCGACTGGATGCAATCCAAGGTAATATCCATTCCGCCGACCGCAACCCTGCTCCAGAGCCGGAAGCTGTTCAAGGAACACAAGATAAACCGACTCCCTGTGGTTGACTCCAACAATATTGTGGTTGGGCTTATCTCGTCCTCCGATGTCCGCAGTTTCGCTCCCAACAAGTCCACGGGTCTCGAAATTATTGAGCTTCTGGAAATCATGAGCGAAACCAAGGTCAGGGATGTCATGGTGGTCGACCCGGTGACCATCACGTACAAAAGCACCATTGAGCAGGCTGCCAAAAGGATGATAGACAAGCACGTTGCCTGCCTGCCCGTGGTGAACGATGAGGAAAAACTGGTGGGCATCATCACTGGCTGGGATGTGTTCAAGGCCCTGCTCGACATGAGCGGTGCTGAGCAGCCCGGCGTTGAGGTGGGCTTTGTGGTGCCCTACCAGCCCGGCACCCTGCGGGAACTGCTCGACAGGCTCAAGGCGCAAGGCATGAGCATCATTTCTGTATTGTCGTCGGCTTCAAACGATGGCATGCGTCAGGTCAAGATACGTTTCAAAGGCCCCGATGCCCTGTCGCAAAATGTTGCGCTTGAGCAGTTCCGCGACCATCCCGGCCTGCGTTACTGGGCGCGCGAGGACGAATTTTATCTTAAGTCCAACGTGAACCTGGGCTGAGCATCACCCTGCCCGGTTCAGGGTGCGCTGGCTGCGGGGCACTGGCCCCGTAACACGCGGTAAAAGTGCCGCCACGGCTGCTGTGCCGTGGCGGTTTTTCTTGTACCCATCGGCATATTTCCAAGCAGATGCCTTGGCTTCCTTTCTGCAATACGATATACAAAACGGCATTCCGTGTTGCAGGGAGGGGCCATGCCCCGCACAGGGCAAAGGCCTTGCCCGGCCAGCATCGGCGCATTCACTTTCGGCACATCCGGATCCCGTCTTATCACTCGTCGCAGACATGTCTGCCTTCACGCTTCAGGACGTTCCATGCACAAGAACTATGCCTTCCGAACCAATTTCATAATCTGCCTGATTATTGTTATCGGCTTTTCCATTACTTCTGTAATCGGCTACCGTTCCAATGTGGACACCCTGAAAAAAGAAGCGGAAAGCGTGACGCGCCTGGCCTCGGAAGGCATGATGTATCAGATTGACGCCATTTTTGCCCAATCCATACATATTTCGCTGACGATGGCGCACGACAGTTTTTTGATCAATTTTCTCTCGCAGGAAAGGGAAAACCTGAAAAACCCGGCGTATACGCTGAACATCAGGGAATACCTTGCCGCCTACAGAAAGAAATACAATTATGACTCTGTTTTTCTTGTTTCCATGCAGACAGACCGTTACTACAATTTTTCTGGTGTTGACCGCATTGTTGACCATTCTAATCCTGAGAACAAATGGGTACGGGCATTTATTGCAAGCAATCAGGAATTTTCACTCAACATTGATAACGACAAAGCTGCGCACGACACCATCACGGTATTTGTAAACTGTGCTGTAAAAAACAAAAATAATGAAACCGTGGGCATAGTAGGCGTTGGTTTTACTGTAACCAGCATACAGGCCATGCTTATCAAGTATGAGCAGCAATTTGCGGTTAAATCCTATCTTGTGAACGCAGGCGGGGCCGTCCAGATATCTTCATCCGCTCAGGGAAGGTCTGCCGAAGATATTTATTCCGCGCAAACCTTTGCCGCAGTAAAAAATACCCTGAAAAAGAACAGCACAGAAATTTCAGATACATGGTATTCTGGCCATGGCACCGATGGCTATGCCGTCACGCGCTACCTTCCTGCCCCTGATCTTTTCCTCATTACAGACAAAAACACCTCTGAAATAATCAGACAGATAAGAACAAAATACTACACTGGCGCTATTGTTGTTGGCTTTACAATGATAATTGTCATTTTTATTGTAACAGCAATAATACGTCGATACAAAAACAAGATAATTTCTCTCACCATTGCTGAAGAACTGAAGTATCATGCCATACTTCAAAATGCCACATCACAAATTTATGAAAGCATTGTTGAATTTGACATAACCAATGATGTTGCCTGCGGCGAGGGCACCAAAAAGTTTATGCAACAGTTGGGCCTCAAGCCAAACACATCATACAGCACAATGCTGCAAACCATTGTGGCAAAGCATATCCTGCCCGAGCACGTGAACCTGTACCTGAAAACCTTCAGCCCCGAATCCATACGCACAGCCCTGCAGGAGCAGCGCAACAAGCTGAGTTGCGATTTCCAGTGCATGCAGAGCAACGGCCAATACATCTGGTTCAGGGAAACCGGCTATATCTTGCGCTGGGCAGAGAATGATTCCATCCACATTGTCATTTGCCGCCAGAACATTGACCACGACAAAAGGCAGGAACTCAGCCTTCAGGATATGGCCCAAAAGGACGGATTGACGGGTCTTTACAACAAAATGACCACAGAAGCGCTTATTGACAGACGCCTGGCAGAGCATCCGTGCGATGCAGGCGCCCTTGCCATGATTATGCTCGATATAGACAACTTCAAGGAACTCAACGACTCGCTGGGCCATGTTGCGGGCGACAGGATCATTCAGGAGTTTGCCCAGAGCCTGCGGGCGGCCTTTGCGCCCGGTGATCTGGTGGGCCGCATCGGCGGTGATGAATTTATTGTTCTCACATGCCAGCAAAGCAGTGAGGCATTGACCACAAAGCTTGAAGAACTCTGCAATCGCATTCGCCACACCACATATGGAGGCGAGGGGCAACACCACCTTGCCGCGAGCATGGGCGTGGCGCTCTTTCCCCTGCATGGCAAAAACTTCAGCAAGCTGTATGCAAGTGCAGATGCGGCCCTGTACCACGCCAAGCTGAAGGGCAAGGACACGTATACCTTTTTTGAAACCGCGCCGTTGACATAAGCCCGAACTGGCCCCCAGCAGGCACGACAGGTTCGGTTTAGTTCAGACTGGACAGATGACAACAATCATTGGCCGTGCCGCAGTCTGTTTTGAGACAATGCGCAAGGGGGATTCAGCCTTGCTGCTGGCCGTGCAGCCCCGGCGGCGAATGAAGAGTGTCCCCGTCAGATATCCTGCGGGAATGGCAGCTGTTTTTGCTCACAACTTGTGAGGCAACGACAGACCGCCGCCACGTTGGCCGACGCCATGCCCTTACGCCAAACAAGCTCGGTTACGGCATCGCACAGGGGGTGTTCGAGCGCATGCACGGAAAGCATGCCGTTGGTGCGGCACAGCTCAAGAACCGATGCCGGAACCACCCCAACCCCCATGCCCGCAATAACGCCCCCCACAATGGCGTGGTACGAAGCCAGCTCAACGATATGCTGCGGTTCCCACCCGTAGGCCCGAAACCAGTTCACCAGCCTGTTTCTGTAAGCACAGCCTCCCTGAAAAGCCAATACGGCCTTGCGCCCTATGTCGTCCGGCGTATGGATGGGCGGATGCTCCCTGGTGGCAATCAGCACCAGCCGTTCAGCAAAGGCCTCCATCCTCTCCAGCCGTTCATCACTGGGCGCATCAACCACGAATACCGCATCCAGCCTGTTTTCCAGGATATCCCCGTACAGGGAACTGCTGGTGCCGATCACAAGTTCGAGCTCGATGCCGGGGTATTCCGCATGCAGGCGGGCCAGAACTTCGGGCAAACGCGCCGCAGCCGCACTTTCCAGTGCGCCAATGCGCAGCCTGCCGCCCGGTTCCATACCCTTTACGCACAGCTCGGCTTCATCCATCAGCGCGGTTATCCGGCGGGCATAGGTGTAAAGCGTCTGCCCCCTCGCCGTGGGCAGCAAGCGCTTTTTTTCCCGTAAAAACAGCTGGATGCCCAGTTCTTCTTCCATCAGCATGATGCGGGCGGTAACGCCCGAGGGCACCCGGTGCAAAGCCTTGGCGGCGTGGCTTATGCTGCCGGTTTCCATGACTGCCATGAATGTGCGCAGGTCTGACACTTCCATTTGTTCACCATTTATGACTGTTTCTTTCATTTTTATTCATTTGCCATGATGACTATCATCTCATAACGTATGCCGCAAGCCGCCCGTTGCCGTTGGCAGGAAAAACCCTCACTTGCCAAATTTCTGCCAACGGCAACGGGAGGCGGAAGAAACCTCGAACATCAGGAATACCCTATGCGCGCAACATGGAAACTGCTTTGGCAGACCGCACTTCTGACAGCCATATTCTGGGGATGCGATCAGCTCACACGGCTGACAGGCATTCCCATCCCCGGCAACGTGCTGGGCATAATCGTACTGTTTTTTCTGCTGCTCACCGGCATTGTAAAAGAAAACCACATCAGCATGGCGGCAGAATTTCTGCTGAAACATCTCGTGTTCTTTTTTGTGCCCATTGCGGTGGGGCTGATGCAATGGGGGAGCGTTTTTTATGACTACGGATGGGTGCTTGCAGCTGCCATTGTGGGCAGTACAGCCCTGCCGCTGGTGATTGTGGGCTTTATGGCCCGGGCCCTGCGCCGCGCTACGCCTGAAAAGAAAGAGGAAGAAGCACCATGCAGATCATAAACATTTTTTTGTGCACGGCGGGCACCGTGCTGGCATACGCGCTGGTGCGCAGCCTGTATATGCGTTACAAGCATCCGCTCATCAATATCGTGGCTGGCAGCGCCGCCATAGTCATTGCAGTGATGGTGCTGTGCGATGTTCCCTATGAAACCTATGAGCCAGCCCGGCAGGTCATGACCTTGCTTATTGGCCCGGCAACGGTCAGCCTTGCGCTGCCTTTGTACCGCTATCGCCACCTGCTGCTGCTCAATGCCTTGCCCATTCTTGCAAGCGTTTGCGCGGGGGCCTTTGCGGCCATGCTCTCTGCCGGGGTTATTGCCAAACTGGGCGGCCTGCCGGATGACGTGGTAATTTCCATTCTTCCCAAAGGTGTTTCCATCCCCTTTGCCGTGGAGGTGGCGTCCATGTATGGCGGCATCCCGTCCCTGACTGCGGCCTTTGTGGTGGCTACCGGTACGCTCGGCTCCCTTTTGGGATTGTGGGGGCTGAATGTCATACGCATCAGGGATCCCTTTGCGCGGGGCCTGACCATGGGCACAATTTCGCACGCTCAGGGGACAGCCGTTGCCTTGCAGGAAGGACAGGAACAGGGGGCAATGGGCGGCCTGGCCATGATTCTGGCAGGCATTCTTACTGCGGCTCTGGCGCCTGTGGCAGTCTGGATAGTGCAGCGGCTGCCGTTGATGTAGCCGTTGCTACTGTGAGAACAAACATTTTTTGTGCTGCGGTCGGCAAGCCGACCGCAGCAGCTTTTTACAAAACATTTCCAGCTTGTTTGGCTTATTCAGGCTGACCGGCTTGGCCTGAATTAGCATCCTGGGCAATCTGCTCTGCCCGCCATTCCAGCCACTGCACGGCCACTTCAATCAGGCGGTAGGGATCAATGGGTTTTGCAAGATGGTCGTTCATACCCGCTGCAAGGCTTTTTTCCCGGTCGCCCACCATGCTGTCGGCGGTGAGAGCAATGATCGGCGTATTGGCATAACGCGTCTGGTCGCGAAGCCGTTTTGCAGCTTCGATGCCGTCCATCTGCGGCATATGGATATCCATAAACACCATGGCGTAATCTGTGTCTTCCGCCATTTGCAGCGCTTCAAGACCGGAACTGGCAATATCTACAACAAAACCTGATGATTCCAGCAGTTCCCTGGCCACCAGCTGATTTACCTCGTTATCTTCGGCAAGCAGCACCCTGCGGCCTCTGTATTTGGCAGGGATACGCAATTCCTGGGGCAGGCCGGATGCATCTTCTTCCACTACCCGCTGCCCAAAAACATCCAGGATGGCGTGCTGCAACAGTGAAGGGCTGACAGGCTTGATAAGGAAATGGCTGATGCCCTCGGCCTGAGCCTCTTCCATGATTTCTTCCCGCCCATAGGCCGTGACCATGATAACGGTGGGAATGTAGGGCAGCTCGCGGCAGCCGCGCAGCAGCCGGACCACCTGAATGCCGTTATTGCCGGGCATCTTCCAGTCCATCAACACCAGATCATAGGGGTCGCCGCTTTCGGCGGCGCGCACCAGCTCTTCCAGCGCAGCATCGCCGCAGTCGGCCGTGCCTGACCGCAGGCCCATATCTTCCAGTTCTTGCCGGAGTATCTCGCGGCTTGAGAAGGAATCGTCCACCACCAGAACCCTGCGCTCGGAAAGATTTTTCATGGCCGGGACGGGCTTGCGCTGGGGGTTTTCCTGCATATCCAGGCTGACGGTAAAGTAAAATGTGCTGCCCTTGCCGAGTTCGCTTTCTGCGCCTATTTCGCCGCCCATCATCTCCACAATCCGCTTGCTGATGGAAAGGCCAAGGCCGGTGCCGCCAAAACGCCGTGTTGTTGATGAATCCCCCTGGGTAAACTCCTGAAACAGCTTGTCCAGCTGCTCCTGCCCCATGCCAATGCCTGTGTCGGTGACGGTAAAACGCAACTGCGCCTTCTGGTCTTTCTGCTCCTCAAGCGCAACGCGCACCACAACCTCGCCCGAAGGTGTAAACTTGATGGCATTGCCCACAAGATTGACCAGTACCTGCCCCAGCCGCAAGGGATCGCCCTTAAAAAACAGGGGGACTTCCCGGTCGATACGCAACAAAAGCTCAATATTTTTGCCGCCAGATTTGGTTGTATCCAGACTCGAGAGGCCAAGAAGAACTTCTTCCAGGTTAAAGTCCAGATATTCCATGTCCATGCGGCCAGCTTCAATCTTGGAGAAATCAAGGATGTCGTCAATGATCCGCAAAAGGGATTTTGCGGAACTGTCTATATTTTTCAAATAATTGCGTTGTGTTGCATTAAGAGGCGTGCGCAGGGTCAAATGGGTAAGGCCCACAACGGCATTCATGGGGGTGCGGATTTCATGGCTCATATTGGCAAGAAATTCGCTCTTGGCCTTGCTGGCCTGTTCCGCCGCCTGCTGACTTTCCACAAGGTCGGTAATATCCCGACAATCTTCAATAATGCCGAGAAGCTCGCCATCAGGCGAAAGAAATGGCGTAGCAACCAGATCGCAAAATACCCATGTACCGTCTTTTTTTTGCCGCTGCTGACGGATGGCAGCCCGAGGCTCGCCGTTAAGAATACGCTTGCCCACGCAATCTGCGCCGCATTCTGAGCCACTGGGGTATTCGCCGCACCAGTGCCCCACCATTTCTTCGCGCGAATAGCCAAAGCAGTTTACGTAGGTATCGTTGATTTCCTTGACTATCAGATTACGGTCAATAACCCGCATGGCGCTGCCAGCGGCATTGAATATCTGCGACATTTCCATTTGGGCACGTCGCAGGGCCTGTTCTGCGGCCCGGCGTTCCGTCACGTCTGTCCCCATGTAGACCATGCCGTAAACGGTACCGTCCGGCTCAAACAGCGGAACCCGCACAACATCCAGGACATGCTCCTCTCCCACTGCATCATACCGGACTTCTTCAGTTTTATGAACTTTTCCGGTTTCTATGACCAGTTTATCCAATCGCATTCCCTGTTCTGCATGCTCCGGGGAAAGCAGGTCGGCGATGTTTTTTCCCACAACGTAGGATTCGGCATAACCAGTGAATGTTTCAAAAAACTTGTTCGCCATTATGTAGCGGGCTTGCGAATCCTTCAGCATCATGAGGCTTGGCAGATTATCCACAATACTGCGCAATTGCTGTTTGCGCTGCCACAGGGCTGAGGCGCTTGCTCTGGCCGCTTCCAGAGCTTTTTGCCGCTCTGCAGATTCCTGCGCGAGCTTGCGGTTCCAGATCAAAATGACCGCAAGCAGGCTGCCAAGAAACACCGCCGCCACCCCGCCGATCTGCAAGACAAGCATCCAGTTCATGGAGCGCTCAATGCGCAGATTGGCCCAGCGCTTCATGATCGCGGACATCTGCTCATGGGGGATATTGTCCAGTGTTTTATTCATGATTTCGACAAGCTGCGGCCAGTCTGAGCGCACGGCCACACGGGCGGAATACTGCAACTGAGGCAACAGGCCCACGCGCAGATCGCGCAGGTTTTTGTTCACCACCGCATATTCCACAGAAAGTGCGATGCCCACCATGGCGTCGACCTGCCCGCCCTGCACGGCAGACAGCCCCTCTGTCAGACTGGAGACCTCCACAATTTTTGATCGCGGCAACTGGGCGCGCAAATACCCTGCAAGGCCTGCGTGATCATGCACTGCCACACTTTTGCCAGCCAGATCGCCAGGGCTGGTGACCAAACGCTCGGAGTCAAGCGTGGCAACCGCCAGCGGCAGCTGCAAAAAAGGATTGGTAAACAGCCAGGGGCCGCCCTCTGGCGGCGTCCCTTCCAGAAAAGGCTCAACGTCCGCACGGCGAGGGCCTGTGCTTTCTTTCAGCACGTCGGAAGAAACCGGTTGTATGGCAACATTAAGGTATCGCCCCACAACCTGCATGAGGTTCATGCCAATACCGTTGTAAGTACCCTCACTGTCCATAAATTCAATGGGATGCCAGTCTTCTTCCATGGCAACCCGCAGGGTCTGATGGCTTGCCAGCCATTCCCGCTCTGCAGGGGTTAGCAGCAGGGAGCGCGGCATGTCGCCCCAAACGCGGTGTGCCGGATTACGCACCCAGCGTTCTTCAAGGGCCACCATTTCAGCGCGGGATATGCGCGAAAGCCCTTCGTCCATCAAACGGGCAAGATCATCCCTGTTACGCAGCACAGCCGGGTGAAGGTTGCGCGTAAAAAGGGGCATGGCTTGTGGCATAAAAAAGCTGTTGAGTCCCAACCGGTCAATGGTGCCATAAGCCGAAGGAAAGTTGCTCGAAATGCCATCTGCCAGGCCGTTGGCCACAGACATGAACATCTCTGCCCCGTTGCGCACCACCAACAATTGAACCTTGGGGAAGTGCTCCCGCATGTAATCTTCCTGCAACGAGCCTTCAAGCACGACAATGGTCGCATCCCCCAACTGGCTTGGGTCTGTAATTCTTTGCCCGGCAGAGGTTGAGAGCAAAAGCCCCCCCATGCCGGGAGAAATGGCCGGGCCAAATTTTGCCCAGCGGGCTCTTTCGGGAGTGATGTACATGCTGAAGTGAATGTCGGCCCGCCCCGACTGCAAGGCATCAAGCGAATCCTGCCAGTCGCCCATGATGAATTTCACGGGCCTGCCTACTTTTTCGCCCCACAGACGCCACAGATCAATCATCAGGCCAACAGGTTCTCCTGTTTTTGAAACAAATGACAGCGGCTCGTTATCTTTCATGCAGACAATGGTGATGGGGCTGGCGCTGGCTGCCACAGAAGAATCCGTAGCGCACAGTGCAAGATTCGCAGAGGCGAGAAACAGCAGAAGCAGGCAGCAGAATGCGGTGTGAAAAAATTTGACCATGGCTACCTCGCTGGTTCTCTTGCAGGAATTATACTTAATTTCTTATAGCAGTAACAGCCGCATTGCAATATTCTCCCCTTGCCATTGCCCTATCGGCAGAATATTTCTTGCAAAAAATCCTTGGGTATCTGGTTGGAAGAATACGAAGATACATATGGCCCCCGCCCAGATCAGCGGGCAGCCCCGCTTTGACGCGACTATCATGCTGGGGATATGATTGGCGTGCGCAATTGCGCAATACCGGATCCCTGCCTTGCTCCGCAAGGAGCCCACAAGCTGGATCAATGAGGTTTGTATGTATATTATCACTGGTGGCGCAGGCTTCATCGGCAGCGCCATGCTCTGGCGGCTGAACCAGGCAGGCATAACCGACATACTGGTGGTGGATAACCTCGGTTCAACGGAAAAGTGGAAGAATCTCGTTAACCGGCGATATGCCCGTTATGTACACAGGTCTGAATTTCTGGAAATGCTGCGCGGCAACACGCTGGGCGGCAAGGTCGAGGCAATTGTGCACATGGGGGCCTGTTCTTCCACCACAGAAAAAGACGCAGACTTTCTGATGGCCAACAACACGGCCTATACTGTGGAGCTGTGCAGATTTGCCATGGAACACGGAGCGCGCTTTATCAATGCCGGGTCAGCTGCTACCTACGGGGATGGCTCACAGGGTTTCTCTGACAGGCCGGAAACGACCAGACGCCTCAAGCCCCTCAATATGTATGGCTACTCCAAACACCTTTTCGATTTGTGGCTGCTGGATAACAAACTTACAGAAAGCGCGGTCAGCCTCAAGTTTTTCAACGTCTACGGCCCCAATGAATACCACAAGGGCGACATGCGCAGCGTGGCCTGCAAGGCCTTTCATGAAATCACCGCTACGGGGCGTTTGCGGCTTTTCAGATCCAATACGCCGGATTTTGCCGATGGCGGCCAGATGCGCGATTTTGTCTACGTGAAGGATTGCGTGGAACTGATATTCTGGCTGCTTGAAAACCCCGCAATAAACGGCATTCTCAATGTGGGCACGGGCAAGGCCCGAAGCTGGAACGATCTGGCCTGTGCCATATTTGCCGCATTGGGCAAAGAACCTCAGATTGAATATATGGACATGCCGGAAGCCTTGCGCGGAAAATACCAGAACTTCACCCAGGCGGATATGAGCTGGATGCAGGAAAAAAACTGCCCTGTGAGCTTTGCGTCGCTGGAACAGGGCATTGCGGATTATGTGGGCAACTATCTGGCCCAGAGCGACCCCTATCTTGAAATGCCCGCCTGATTAAACACAGCGGGCACATGCTAAAGCGGGTAAAACACAATGGGGTATGGACGCAGTCAACTGCCAACGGTTCAGTGGCCTGCGGCCTGCATAGCCTCAGCCCATAGGGGAGCAGCTTGATCCTTGGCAGAAAGCAGCGGGGCATCCACGGGCCAGTCTATGCCGAGGGCCGGGTCGTTCCAACGGATGGCAGCTTCATCCTCGGGACAGTAGTAATCTGTGCACTTGTAATGAAAATGAGCAATTTCGCTGGTTACTAAAAAGCCGTGCGCAAGGCCGGGCTGTACCCACATCTGCCACTGGTTCTGCTGTGAAAGTTCTATGCCGAACCACTTGCCGAACGTGGGGGAATTTCTCCGAATATCCACAGCCACGTCAAATACGCTGCCCAGCGAAACATAGACCAGTTTACCCTGAGGGCGGGTTTTCTGATAATGCAGGCCGCGCAGAGTGCCACGGGCGGACATGGAATGGTTATCCTGCACAAAGGGCTGATCAATGCCTGCCGCCGCGTAGCGCTGCTGCTGCCATGTTTCCACAAAATAGCCGCGCTGGTCGCCCCACACCTTGGGTTTGACCAAAAGCAACCCGGCAATAGGCGTCTGAACTACTTCCACAGCCCAATCCCCGCATCCACAAGTTCAAGAAGATATTGCCCGTAGCCTGTCTTGGCCATGGGCTTTGCCAGTGCGCGCACAGCGTCCGCATCAATATAGCCGTTACGCCAGGCTATTTCCTCCAGGCAGGCCACCTTGAGCCCCTGGCGCTTTTCTACCGCCTGCACAAAGGCTCCGGCATCCATGAGGGAATCATGCGTACCGGTATCAAGCCAGGCAATGCCCCGCCCCATGAGTTCCACATGCAGATCGCCCTGTTGCAGATAAGCATTGTTCACATCTGTGATTTCCAGTTCGCCCCGTGCCGAGGGGCGCACTGCGCGGGCGATATCCAGCACCTTCTGGTCATAAAAATACAGGCCTGTCACCGCAAAGTTGGACTTTGGAAGGGCGGGTTTTTCTTCTATGCTGACCACTTGCCGCTCATCGTCAAATTCCACTACGCCGTAACGCTCAGGGTCGCGCACATGGTAGCCCAAAATGGTCGCTCCTGATTCGCGGGCCATGGCAGCTCGTGCAAGTGCTAGCAAACCATGGCCGAAAAAAACATTATCCCCCAAAATCAGGCAGGTGTTGTGCCCCGCAATGTGATCTTCCGCCAACAAAAAAGCCTGGGCCAGCCCATCAGGGCGGGGTTGCACAACGTAGCTGAAATTGCAGCCCAGTTGCGAGCCGTCGTGCAGCAAAGCCTTGTAGAGGGGCAGATGCTCAGGGGTGGAAATAAAGCAGATATCTCGAATGCCCGCCATCATCAGAATAGACAGCGGGTAGTAAATCATGGGTTTGTCATAGATGGGCATGAGCTGCTTGCTCACGCTCAGGGTCAATG
This sequence comes from Desulfovibrio sp., assembly GCF_035644575.1. Lineage (GTDB taxonomy): Bacteria > Desulfobacterota > Desulfovibrionia > Desulfovibrionales > Desulfovibrionaceae > Desulfovibrio. The sequence continues at coordinate 21,501 of NZ_DASQOG010000220.1, forward strand.
GATGCAGGCGCGAGCCAGAGCCTCCCGCAAGAACAATGCCTTTCCAGCCGCTCATGCCGCCCCCTTCTTTCAGTTGGCCCCGCCGCAAGCGCGATGGGCATAGTTGGCTGCAATCCATTCCCTGTAAGCGCCACTGTGGACATTTTCAACCCACACGGTATTTTCAAGATACCAGCGAACGGTATCACGCAGGCCGGAATCAAACTTGTGGCTCGGCTTCCAGCCAAGCTCCGATTCTATTCTGCTGCTGTCTATGGCGTACCGGAAATCGTGCCCGGGTCTGTCGGCCACATATGCGATTTGATCGGCATAAGGCCCGCGAGCCGATGGAACCAACTGGTCAAGGATGGCGCACACGGCCTGCACAACCTCAAGGTTGGTCTTTTCCGCATGCCCGCCGATGTTGTAACACCGCCCCACCCTGCCCGCGTCAAGCACTCGGGCTATGGCTGCGCAATGGTCTTCTACATGCAGCCAGTCGCGGATGTTGGCCCCCTTGCCGTAGACAGGCAAAGGTTTGCCATCAAGGGCATTGCAAATCATCAGGGGAATGAGTTTTTCAGGGAACTGGCGCGGCCCGTAATTGTTGGAACAGTTGGTGAGCAGCACCGGGAGGCCGTAGGTTTCATGAAAGGCGCGCGCCATGTGGTCGCTGGCGGCCTTGGACGCAGAATATGGACTGTTGGGGCTGTAAGGGGTCGCTTCAGTGAAAGCCGGATCGCCCGGTTGCAACGCACCATATACCTCATCGGTGGACACGTGCAGAAAGCGAAAGGCTGAAGCGCGCTCCGCAGGCAGCGCGCGCCACCACTGGACAGCCATTCTCAGCAGCGTGGCCGTACCCAGCACATTGGTGCGCACAAAAGCATCGGGGTCGACAATGGAGCGGTCAACGTGGCTTTCCGCAGCAAAATTCACGATGGCATCGGGCTGGAAGGTTTCCAGCAGCCAGGCAACCAGCTCGGCATTGCCGATGTCGCCGCGCACAAAGGCGTAATCCGGATCGTCTTTCAGCGCTTCAAGATTGGCGGGATTGCCAGCGTAGGTCAGTTTGTCGAGGTTGACTACACGCACTCCCTGCCGTCGGGCCTGAAGAACGTAGCAGGAGCCGATAAAGCCCGAACCACCGGTAACCATGTGACAAGGCCTGCATGCGTTCAAATTACAGCCTCCAGAGATCAAACCCGGCATCAAGCATTTCCTGCTTGTTCCAGAACCCCTTGATATCCATAAGCGTGACCGCATCGCCTGCAAACATGGCGCGTATGGCCGCATGATCAAGCTCGCGGAAACTCTCGTGCGATACAGCCAGGATGAGAACATCCAGATTTTTGAGATCGCTCAGGGGCAGCAGTGTCTGCCCGTATTCATGATGGGCTTCCGCAGCATCGGCTTCGGGGTCATGCACCAGAGCTGTGATGCCGTATTCCTTCAACTCTGCGATGATGTCCACCACGCGGGTATTGCGGATGTCCGGCACATTTTCCTTGAATGTAAAGCCCAGCAGGCCCACGCGTGCGCCCTTGACGTGCTTGTCCGCATTGATGAGGCGCTTGACGCAAATTTCTGCCACATACTTGCCCATACCGTCGTTGATGCGACGACCGGCAAGGATGACCTCGGGGTGGCAGCCGATTTCTTCGGCCTTGTAGGTCAGGTAATAGGGATCCACGCCAATGCAGTGCCCGCCCACAAGACCCGGACGGAACGGCAGGAAGTTCCACTTGCTGCCTGCGGCTTCAAGCACTTCCAGCGTA
>NZ_DASQOG010000221.1:0-17944 GCF_035644575.1 Desulfovibrio sp.
CGGGGTCGATTCAGGAGGAAGCATGCAGCGTCATAAAATGAACCACTCATTCGGACAGCAGGGCAGTCAGCAGGGCGGCCAGGCGGATAACCGGGCAGAATGCCAGCCCGAAAGACCGGAAGATGGTTTTCTTGAAGAAGAAGGTATTCTGTTCGGTCAAAATGCGGGCAAAAATCCCGCTGCCGATTCCGTGCAGGAGTCTGATACTGCCCCGGCAGACAAGGCGGCTTCAGCTGAAAGCCTTGAAGAACGTTGCAAGGCGGAGCTGACAGAAATGCGCCTGCGCAATGCCGCAGAAATGGACAATTTCAAGAAGCGCCTCACGCGCGAGCATGAAGAGCAGATGCGCTACGCGGCTGAAAAGGTCTTGGGCGACCTGCTGCCCACGCTCGATAACCTTGATCTGGCTCTGCGTTACGGCAGCAAGAGCGAAGCCTGCAAGGACATGTTGCAGGGCGTGGCCATGACCCACAAGCTCCTGCTTGATGCGGTGGAAAAGCACGGCCTCAAACCTCTGGGCGAGGAAGGCGAAGAATTTGATCCCAACGTGCATGAAGCCGTGGGGTTTGAAGACCGCCCCGATTTTGCCCCCAACTCTGTTGCGCGTGTGCTGCAACGGGGTTTCAAGCTGGGAGAGCGCTTGCTCCGCCCCGCCAAGGTGATGGTAAAACAGTAAATTTTTTTTGCGCGGCTTTTGGGCCCGGCGGCTTCGGCTGCCGGGCTTTTCTGTTTTTTGCGCTGGCCATGCCGCGCTTGGGCAGGGGAGATGGTGTGGCATGCCCGCCTTCCGGGCAGGGCTGGCAAAGAGGCGACAAGAGTTTGGTAATGGCGGGCGTCAGGCAAGGCAGGCCTGCGCAAGGTGTATTTTAGGCGGGTTGCTACGTGCTTACATGTCTGAATATTTCGCGGCGATGCTGCGGAACTGCTCCTGCATGGCCAAAAAGGCGTCCACAACTTCGGGGTCAAACTGGGTTCCGCGTCCTTCCACAATAATGCGCATGGCTGTTTCGTGCGGCATGGCGGGTTTGTAGACACGCTTGCTGCGCAGGGCATCGTACACATCGGCCACGCTCATAAGGCGGGCGGAAAGCGGGATATCCTTGCCCGCCACACCGCGCGGATAACCCTTGCCGTCCCAACGCTCGTGGTGGCAGTAGGCAATGTCGCTGGCGATACGCAGAAAGGAATTTTCCCCCAAAAATTTGTCGGCCGAGGCCAGCACCGCGCGCCCGAGCGTGGTGTGTTCCTTCATGGCCTCGTATTCTTCATCGGTGAGGGGGCCGGGCTTGTGCAGCACAGTGTCTGCAATGGCGACCTTGCCCACATCGTGCAGCGGTGCAGAAAGGTAGAGCCACGAAATGGCATCGGCGTCCAGTTCGTCCCTGTACTCGGGCAGTTGCGAGATATAGACGGCCAGAGCCTTCACATAGTTCTGCGTGCGTTTGATGTGCGCGCCGGTTTCCGTATCGCGCCATTCCGCAAGGCTTGCCATGGCGTGAATGGTGGCTTCCTGCGTGAGGGCAAGCTGGCGTGTGCGGGCAAGCACCAGGTCGTTCAGATGGTCGCGGTAGAGTTTGAACTTGAGCTGGTTGGCTACGCGGTTGCGCACCAGCGAGGAGCGGAAAGGTTTGGTTATGTAATCCTGCGCGCCCAGCGAGAGGCCCTTGGCCTCATCTGTTTCTTCATTCTGCGCCGTAATGAACATAACCGGTATGTCGCGGGTCTGCGCATCGCTGCGCAGGCGTTTGCACACTTCATACCCGTCCATGCCGGGCATGATGACGTCAAGCAGGATCAGGTCTGGCGGGGGTTGCCGCAGGGCCAGACGCAAGGCGTCCGTGCCGTTTTTGGCAAACATGATTGTGTATTTGTCGCGCAGGCATTCACTGAGAATGCGCAGGTTTTCAGGCGCGTCGTCCACAAGCAGGATGACGTTGCGCCTGTGTACCTGGGATGGATCGGCGGTTTCTTCTGCCCAGTTCATGACTTGCCCCGTGTGAGCACGGGCAGGCGGGCGGCTAGATGTTCGCCCATGCGGCGCACCATGCGGCTTTCTGCCGCCGTGAGTACGTCATAGGTTTTGCCCGCCACCGGTTCTGCATCGGCATAAATGCCTCGGGCGATGACGTCATCGTGGCGGTTTTTGAGTGTCCAGCGCGCCTCAAGCACGGCCTTTGAGTCGAAATTTCCGTCCAGTCTCTGCAAATCCACAAGAAGCACATAGTCGGCGCGGGTGTCGTCGCCCGGCGCGAGCACGTTCAGCCCCACGGCCAGCAAGGGCGGGGTCAGCACTTCCTGCACCACGCGACGCACACCATGCCCCACGGGCTCCGCCCATGCGTGAAATTGCGAAACAACAAGCTCGGTTTCGCCGTTCACACGGCTGACAATGCTGTTGCGGTCAAGGTAATCCGGCACGGTAACCTGCGCCACTCGCAGGTTTTTGGTGGGCAGCGTGTCGGCCTTGACCGGGTCAAGGGCGCTTTCAAGCAGATAATAGCGCGTGGGGGTGCTGCGCGCGCAGCCGCTCAAAAGTGTGAGCAGCACCAGGGAAAGAAGAAAGATTTTGCGTTGCATCAGCGTGTTCCTTGCTTGCCCCGCAGCAGAGCTTCGGGATTACGTTCAAGCATTTCGGCCAGGGCGCGCATGGAGCGCATGGTATCGGTGCTCTCTTTGAGAAGACGGCGCAGGTCGTTCATGGTGGGTGAATCGCGCCCCAGAATGCCCTGGGCCGAAGCAGTGACCACACGCAACTGATCTGCCGCAACTGCCATGCTCTGCATGGCTTCGCGGAAGGAAACCAGCGTGGCTGGCAGTTCCTTTTCAACAGAGGCGCTGGCCGTGCTCAGGCTCTTGAGAACCTGCTCCGTATTGGTGCGCATGGAGCCCTCGTGCAAGATGCCGTGGGCTTCCTGAAAGGTGTTGGTGAACGCCGTAAGCGCCTTGCCCAGCTTGTCCTCGCTAAGGCCGAGGGCAAGGTTTTGCAGCACCGCGCTGAAAGAATTTACCATCTGCTCCAGCGGCATCTGCGAGAGCGTGCTTTGCAGCGTATCAATGGGCGAAGGAATGGTGGGGATTTCCATATCCGGCGTGGCGGAGCGGAAGTTGGCCGCCGTGGCGGGATAAAAATCAAGCTCCACGCGGTATTGCCCGGTGATGAGGCTTTGCAGCTGCAGTCGCCCGCGCAGGCCGCGCTGCACCATGCGGCGTATGATTTCCTGCTGGAATGATTCGGAGGGCGCGGCATTGCCGCTGGCGCGCACAAAGCTGCGTTCGTCAATACGGATATAGACGGGGATGGTCACGTTGGAATCGCGGGCGTTGGCAACCAGATTGATGCGCGTGACGCTGCCCATGGGCACCCCCCTGAACACAACCGGGGCACCTGTGGAAAGGCCGCTGACCGAGCCATCAAAGTACATCACATATTCAAGATCATTGCTGAAAAGGCGGCCGCCGCCGAGCAGCATGATGCCCAGCACCAGCAGGGCCAGGCCCCCCAGCACAAAAGCGCCGACAGTTGTTTTGTATGACTGCGAGTTCATCGGGATTGTTCCTTGTGCGAAGTTGCCGCCGTAGCGTTTTCGCCTGCGTCTTCATTCTGGTCGCGCATGCCGCCTCTGGTCAGAAAGAGCTTTGCGCTTTGGTCTGTATTGGGGTCTTTCACCAACTCGCTGGGATTACCGCTGGCAGTGACCGTTCTGCTCTGCGCATCCAGAAAGATACTGTTTCTGGCTATGGTAAAAATACTCGGCAACTCGTGAGAAACAATGACAAAAGTTGTACCCAGGCTATCGCGCAGCTCCAGTATCAGGTCGTCCAGAAGCCGGGAGCTGACAGGGTCAAGCCCTGCGGATGGCTCGTCCAGAAAGAGAATCTGCGGATCAAGCGCCAGCGCCCGGGCAAGACCCGCGCGTTTGCGCATGCCGCCGCTGATCTCCGAGGGATAATAATCCTCAAATCCGGCCAGACCCGCAAGGGCCAGCTTGAGCGAGGCCTGCTCCCTGATTTCATCATCGGTAAGGTCAGTATACTGTTGCAGGGGCAGACCCACGTTTTCCGCCAAGGTCATGGAGCTCCACAGTGCGCCGCCCTGAAAGAGCACGCCCGTATTGCGCATGATGCGGCTGCGGCTTTCTTCCGTGCCAGCCCAGAAATCTTCGCCATTATAGCAAATCTGCCCTTGCTGCGGCTCCTTGAGGCCCATGAGCACCCTCAGCAGGGTGCTTTTGCCGCAGCCGGAACCGCCCATGACCATGAAAATATCGCCCACGCGCACGTCAAACGACACGTTGCGCATGAGTACAAAGGAGCCGAAGGCCACCGTAAGATCGCGCACCCTGATGCGCACGTCTTCATCCGGCACGGCAGGGGCCGGGCAAGTTGGAGCAGCGCTGGTCGCGTCCGTGTTGGGCAGGATAATGGAGGGCTGGGCGGCGTCAGGCATGTTACACATCCAGCACGTTGCAGATAACGGTGATGATGGCGGTAGCCACGATAATGCCCACAATGGCCTGCACCACAGCCGTGGTGGTGGCCTGGCCCACAGCCTGGGCGCTGCGCCCGCAGCGTATGCCCTGATAGCACCCTGCCACGGCCACAATGGCCCCAAAAACCGTGCCGTACACAAGGCCGATGATCAGATGCTTGAAGGGCACCATCTGGATTGTGGCGTTGATGTATTCCATGGGGTTCAGCCGCAGCATGGTGGTGCCCACCAGAAAACCGCCGATAATGCCCATGAGGTCGGCATACAGGGTCAGCAGGGGGATCATGGCCATGAGGGCCAGCACGCGCGGCAGCACAAGAAAGTCGTGGGGAGAAATGCCGAGGGTGGAGAGGGCGTCCACCTCTTCGTTGACCTGCATGGTGCCGATGAGGGCGGCATAGGCAGCGCCCACCCGGCCCGCCATGACCACGCCCACCATGATGGCCCCCATGACCCGCAGCATGCCAATGCCCACAAGGCCCGCAACATAAATCTGCGCGCCAAACTGGGTGAGCTGCACCGCGCCCACAAAGGCCAGAATCAGGCCAAACAGCAAGCTGGTGAGCGAAATAATGGGCAGGGCGGCCACGCCGCATTCGTGCATGGCGGCAAACAGATCCATGGGGCGCATCTTGGCCCTGCCAAGAAACAGCCGCCAGATGGAAAGCACAATTTCGCCAAGAAAATTAAGAAAGTCCTCGATCTTGGGCCGCAGGGCCAGCACGCTTTCGCCCACGCGGGTCACAAAGCCCACATCGGTTTTGCTGCGTTCGGAGCCTGCCTTGGCAGGAACTGCAAAGGCCAGTTTGATAAGACGCTCGAGGCCTTCGGGCAGTTCCGTATGCACCGGCAGATCGCGGGCGCGCGCCGCCTTGACCATCTGCACCAGAAAAACCAGCAGGGTGCTGTCCCACTGTCCAAGGGCGGCGCTTTCAAGGCACACCTCGCGGATGCGCTGGTCGGTTATCTGGCTCAGGGCGGCCATGGCCTCCAGGGGCCAGGGTTCGTCAAGATTCCAGCGTCCGCCAACGCTCACGCGCAGCAGCGGCCCCTGAACAGATACGGTCACTTGCGGACTTGTTTCCATCACTATACTATACGCGTAGCACAACATCTTCGCAAGCGTCCTGGCCTGCGAACCGTTTTGAAATCTTTTTGAAACCCCAAACCACCGGGCTGTCATGTCGCTGAAACAACGCCTCAATCTTTCTGCCGAACCTGTCTTCCTTATGGACGGCTCTGCCTTTATATATCGCGGTTTTTTTGCCAACAAGAACATGCAGCGCTCCGACGGCTTTCCCACCAACGCGCTGGTGGTGGTAACGCGTGTACTGCTGCGCATTCTGCGCGACGAACGGCCCTCACATTTTCTTTTCGTCAAGGACGGCAAGGGCAAGAATTTCCGTCACGATCTGTACCCGTTGTACAAGGCCAACCGTGACGCCACGCCCGAAGACCTGGTGCGGCAGATGGACCCCATTGTGCGCATGGTCAAGGCTCTTGGCATTCCTGTTGAAATTTCGGACGGCTGCGAGGCTGACGACTGCATAGCTTCGCTGGCAGCGCGTTTCTCCGCCCAGCGGCCCGTGGTTATTGTGAGCGGTGATAAAGACCTCAAGCAGTGCCTCGGCCCCAACGTGTACATGTGGGACCCTGCCTCCAAGGAAGAAAAACTGCTCTCTGCCGCAGAATTTACGGCGGAAAGCGGCCTCAGGCCCGACCAGTGGGCCGATGTGCAGGCCCTTGTGGGCGACACGAGCGATAATATCCCCGGCGTACCGGGCATCGGCCCCAAGACGGCGCAGAAAATTTTTGAAATATGCCCCACGCTTGAAGACATACGCGACCATTTTGCCCTGCTTGGGCCCAAGATTCAGGACAAACTGCGCGACCACCTTGAAAACATGTTTTTGTGGCGGCAACTCACGTCCCTTTCGCTGGATGTGTGCACCGGGCTGACCATTGACGACATGACCGTCAATCCGCTGAATGAAGCCCTGTGCGCCAGCATGGCGGACGAATTTGAACTGCACGCCCTGCGCCGCGACATGGCAACGCTGGCCCGTTTGCAGCGCAGCGCCCCCACAGGTTCGGCAGCGGCTCCGTCCCCGTCCCCGTCTGTCATTACATCTGAGGGGTCAGCATCGAATGCTGGCTCAAATACTGTTGCGGATGCTGGCGCGCCCCGCTCCGCTGCCCAGGGTTCGCTGATGGCTGCCGCCGACAGATCTTCTTCAAAATCCCGCCCCGCAGCTGGGGCTGGCCCGCAAATGAGCCTGCTGGATGTGGCCGACGAACCCGAAGCTCCGCTGCTGAGCGAGGTAGGGCAGTTGCCCCCCTGCGCGGGGCTGGAGGCCGCAATCATCTGGCCCGGCGGGCCTGGCAAACCGCCCCACGTGGCGGTGGCTGGCGGCGATGATTTTCGCTGGGGCGGCAGTGTGGAAGACCTCTGCACGTGGCTTGCCGGGGCGCAAAGGCTTGTGACGTCTGACCTCAAGGCCCAGCTGATTGCTGCCGCCTGCTGGCGCAAGCTGCCTTCCGAGGCCAATCCTCCGTTCTTCTTTGATCTTGGCCTCGCCGCCTACCTCATTAACCCCGAGGAAAGCGATTACGGCTGGCCCCGTCTGGCTGTGCGCTGGGGCATACCCCTGCGCGAAGGGCAGGGCGGCAATGGCCCCGCCAGTATGGCCCTGCGCATGGCCGCATCCATGGAGCAGCGGCTGGAGGCTGACGGCCTGCTCGAGCTGTACCACACGCTTGAACTACCGCTCACGCCTGTGCTGGCCCAGATGGAGGCGCGCGGCGTCGCCATCGACGCAGCGGCCTTTCAGTCTTTTCTTTCAGACGTGCAGGGCGAGATCGACAGGCTCACGCAGGAGGTTTTTGCCGCAGCGGGAACCACATTCAATATCCGTTCGGCCCAGCAGCTCGGCGAGGTATTGTTCAACACGCTCAAGCTGCCCTCGCCGCGCAAAACCCGTGGCGGGCAGGCATCCACCAATCAGGAAACACTGGAAAAACTGGCCGGGCAGCATCCTGTGGTGGAGAGCATCCTTCAATTCCGCAAACTGGAAAAAATGCGTTCCACCTATCTGGATCCTCTGCCGCGTCTTGTGGACCCGCGCGGGCGTATCCACACGACCTTTAACCAGAAGGCCACGGCCACGGGGCGGCTTTCGTCCAGCAATCCCAATCTTCAGAACATCCCCGTGCGTGGGCCGCTGGGCAAGCGCATGCGCTCGTGCTTTATCGCCGGGCCGGATCACGCCCTTGTTTCCGCCGACTATTCGCAGGTTGAACTGCGCGTGCTGGCGCACATGTCGCAGGATACGGCCCTGATTGAGGCCTTCCGCAACGGCGAGGACATCCACGCCCGCACGGCGGCGCTTGTGTACGATCTGCCGTCCAGCGAGGTCAGCCCCGACCAGCGGCGCAACGCCAAGACCATCAACTTTGGTCTTATCTACGGCATGGGCGCGCAAAAGCTGGCGCAGGAACTGAAAATCACGACCAATGAGGCCAAGGAATTCATTGCGCGTTATTTCGAGCGGCTCACAGGCCTTAAGCAATTTTATGAAGAGGTGGAGGCCGTTGCCAAGCGGCAGGGCTATGTGGTCACCCTTGGCGGGCGGCGGCGCTTGCTGCCCGATATCCATTCCGCCAACGGGCAGAACTACGCGCTGGCGCGGCGGCAGGCTATCAATACCGTGATTCAGGGGTCAGCGGCGGATATCATCAAGCTTGCCATGCTGGCTGTGGCCCATGATGCGGAGTTGAAGCGGCTGGATGCCCGGTTGCTTTTGCAGGTGCATGACGAACTTTTGCTGGAAGTGCCTACGGAGGCTGCGGCTGCGGTTGGCGAGCGGGTGGCGGCGCTTATGGGCGGGGTTGCGCCGGGCGGCGTGGCTTTGTCTGTGCCGTTGGTCGTTGATTGGGGGCAGGGGCGTGATTGGGGCTCTGCCCACTAGGGCGCAAGCGTCTTTTGTTCTCAGGCTGCGTCAGACTGCGGCGGCTTTTTCGGTCGAGTGCCAAAACGCACACTCCCTCAAAGCCGCCTTGTCTTTCTTGCCTGAGAACAAAATCCATCTTGCGCCGGGAAATAGTTCGCCATGCCGGATTGCTTTTGGGTTGTTCTGCGGTTTGGGTAGAGTCTGTCAGGCTGATTTACGCAAAACCGACTTTTTTGCCCTGACTGCGTTAAAATCCTGTTTTTAATGCTCACGTACTTGAGTACGCTGCGCTTAAAAACAGGATTTTTCCTTGTCAGGCCAGAAAAAAGCGTATTTTGCAAATTCGCCCAACACCAGCCATCGCCTCCGCATCCGCTCCGGCGAGTTTAAGGAAGGCAACTCCACGACCAGCTTCTGATGGCGAGCTGAGAAAGACAAAAGGCAACGCGCTCCTAATGCTGGAGATTTCCAGCACATGAAGTCTTAAAGTCGTAATGCAACTTTGGTTGATGGCTGAAGCGGGCTTATTTTCAAAGCAAAAGTGGGTTCTGGCATTTACGCGGCGCGGAGGGAGATCGCCTGAGCGAGCAGAGCGAGGGAAGGAAGCTCCCGCAGCGTAAGCCGCGTGCCCTCGCCGTTTTGAGGAAGCTGAAAACTTCATGGGGGTGCTTCGGGGGGGATGCAAGGGGGGCCGCGAAGGGGGCGAAGCCCCATAACCGGCCCCGCCTTGCCGCGCGCCGCGCAGGCGTCCCAAACTTCGCCGGAAGGCGAAACCAAGTGCCCGAAGGGCAGAAAACCAAGAAAATTCTAAGAGTTTAAGCCCTTCTGGCGAAAGACAACACTCCCACCTTTCAAATACGCTTCCAGCCCGCCGGGCAACTGAAACCGCGTATTTCCCCGCCCCTTGGCAAGGGCATCATCCAAAGCCAACAAAGTGCGCGCCCGGGCCTGACCGTGAATCTGACCCGTGCTGTCAGAATCCTCACCACCACTCCCTGCCGCAGGGCGGCACAAAAAACGCACAGCCCGCACATACAGACGCAAACGGGCGGCAGGGTGCAGCCCTGCCAGCAACTTCGCGGGCAAGGTCAGGCTGGGGCCTTCGGCGGCGTCTTCATTCTTTCGCGGCTCCGCGTCATCCTTCCCCACAATCCACGGATGTTCTGCCAGAGCAGCATCCAGCGCCGTGTTCCAGTAATCCTCATCCATGCGCGCCATTTGCCAGAGATCGTGCAGGGTGCGGTCGAGGGATGGATTTTCTTCGCGCAGCAGGGGCAGTACATCCAGCCGCAGCCTGTTGCGCTTGTAGTGACGGCTCTGGTTGCTGGCATCCTCGCGCCAGTCAATGCCGCAATCGACCAGCAAAGCTCTCAACGCCTGCGCGTCCGTTGCCAGCAGGGGGCGCAGCAGGCGACGCTCGTCATCGCGGGCGGCCATGCCGCCAAGGGCGGGCCAGCCTGTGCCGCGCGTGAGGCGCAGCAGCACGTCCTCGCTCACATCGCCTGCGTGGTGCCCAAGGGCGATAAAGTCGGCCCTCACGGCAACGCGTTCCTGCTCAAGCAGGGCATAGCGCAACCGCCGGGCGGCATCTTCAATGCCAATGCCGCTGTTTTCGGCCAGACCACGCACATCGGCTTGTCGCACGATGCAGGGGATGTTCAGGATGTTGCATAACTGGAGTGTAAATACAGCGTCTTGCGCAGATTCGTCCCGCAAGCCGTGGTCAACGCTCAGGGCGTGGAGGCTCAGCTCCAACCGTGGAGCCAGCAGGTGCAGCACAAAGGCCAGCGCCGTGGAATCGGCCCCGCCAGAGAGGGCCAACAGCAGCCGCGAACCCTTTGCAAGCCCAAGCCGCGTCAAGCAGAAGCGCTCCACCTCAAGGCAAAGACGGGCCGCAGCGGGCGGGATGTTTTGCAGCGTAGGCGCGGATTTGATCATGACATGCCTGCGGCAAGGATGTATGGGCAGAAGATCGGCCCGGAGAGATTTGCGTCTGTATGGTTGGGAAAGACCAGTGCGGGAAGGGCTTTTGGGAGCAGCGAGCGCCGCCCCCAAAAAGCCATGTCGAAAAACAGCGGCTAGGCCGGATTGATGCCCAGTTCCACCAGCAGGTTCTCAAGCCATACGATCATGCGGTCGCGCAGTTCGGGCGAGGCATAGTGCACACATTCGCAGCGCATACGGCCACGCGCGCGCACCAGCAGTTCAAGGCGCACAAAATTTTCTTCAATTTCCAGCCCCATGACGTGGGGGCCGCAGCTTTCCTCATGCTCCTGCTGTACGGGCGAGAGCAAGTCGGCGGGAACGGGCAGCCAGAAGAGGCCGTCCATGCCCGAGGTAAGCTCCATCTCGGTGAGGGTGGCACTCAGTTTTGCGGTATCTTCTTCCGTGATGTCGTCAATTCCGTACCAGCGCATCAGTGTTCCTCCGAATAAGGGCAGCCAGTTTTATCCAGATTGAAAATACGGCGCGCAATGCTGATGCGCGGGCCGTTGCCCTCCTGGGACATGCTGCCGCGCTTGAGAAACATGATGGGGTCGTGGTTGAGCTTGCGCACCAGCGCACCCACCAGAGCCTCAAGGGCATCGCGGGTTTCATCGTCCACCGGGCTGAGCCTTTTGAGGGTTTTTGCCAGTTCTTCCTGCCCCATGCGCTCGCCGCGCTGGATGAGGTCAACAATGGTGGGCTGCACGTCAAGGCTTGAAAGCCAGCGGGAGAACAGCAGCACTTCCTCGTTGACGATATCTGCGGCCTTGGCGGCTTCATCGCGGCGGGTGGCGAGGTTTTCTTCCACCACTTCCTTGAGGTCGTCAATGTCGTACAGATAGACGTTGTCGAGGCCGTTGACGTCCGGGTCGATGTCGCGCGGTACGGCAATGTCGATAAAGAACATGGGTCTGTTTTTTCGGGCCTTGAGCACGGCGCGGATGTCGCGCGCGCGGATGATGGGTTCCTGCGAGCCAGTGGAGGTGATGATGATGTCCACCTCTGTCAGATGCTCTGCCATGTCTTCAAAGGGGATGGCCCGGCCCTTGAACTGCTTGGCCAGCTCCTGCCCGCGCTCAAGGGTGCGGTTGGCAACCAGAATTTCATCAATGCCCGACTGCAAAAGGTGCATGGCGGCAAGTTCGGCCATTTCGCCAGCGCCCACCAGCATGGCCTTGTGGGTCTTCATGTCGCCAAAAATGCGCTTGGCAAGTTCCACTGCGGCATAGCTGATGGAAACCGCGCTGGAGGCCACCGCAGTTTCGGTGCGTACCCTTTTGGCAACGGAAAAAGCCTTGTGTACCAGTCTGTTAAGTATAACGCCCGTGGCGTGGCATTTGACCGCCTTGCGGTAGGCGGTTTTGAGCTGGCCCAGAATCTGCGGTTCGCCCAGCACCATGGAATCAAGGCTTGACGCCACAGAAAACAGATGGCGCACCGCTTCCAGATTTTTGTGCACGTAGACGTAGGGCTTGAGCTCCTCGGGCTTTGCGCCGCGCGCAAGGGCCCAGTTTTCAAGCACCTGTCCGGCCACGTCGCCGTTGCCGGCGGCCAGCAGCTCCACGCGGTTGCAGGTGGAAAGGATCACGCTTTCGCTCACCGCGCCCACGCAAGGCACGGCCCAATGCTCTTCATCGCAGTGGTTGACCAGGGCAAAGCGCTCGCGCACGTCCACGCTGGCAGTGCGATGATTCAGGCCGACAAGAAAGATATCACAGTCCATGATGATAGCCCGGTCAGCGCCGGATGAATGCGTGGTGTGTTTCCATGAAGGTATTCACCACAATGATTGAAAAGAGGCAGAGAATAAATACAAAAACAGCCAGTTGCGCAGGCTTGCGGCCTTTCCAGCCCTTGGTGAGGCGGTTGTGGAAAAGCACGGAGTAGAACAGCCAGATCACAATGCTGATAACTTCCTTGGGGTCGCCCGTCACCGTGCCGCCAAATACCGGCTTGGCCCAGATAAGACCGGAAACGATGCCCAGAGTGTACATGGGGAAGCCGATCATGGTTGTGATGGCGTTGATTTTATCAAGCATGGAAAGGGCGGGCATGTCGAGCCAAAAGCCCTTCATGGTCAGCTTGCTCTTGATGCGCCCCTCCATGAACAGAAAGAGCGCTCCGGCGGCAAAGGCCAAGGCCAGCAGGGCAAGGCTCAAAAAGAGCGAGCCGATGTGCAGGGCGTAAAACGAGGTGTTGAGCGAGGCCGGAACCTGCACCACAGAGGCCAGATACGGGGCCGACATGGCAAAGAGCATAAGCCCAAGCGGCGTGGCGAATACCAACGGAATCTCCTGCCGCAGCTTGGCCCAGGCGGCAATGCCGCAGAGCACCACAAACCAGGCCATGAGCTGAAAGTACGCGCCAGCGCTCAGGCCGCCGGGCAGGGCCTTGTGAAAGCCCAGAAAGAGCATGAGCGTCTGACAGGCAAAGCCCGCCAGCGCCACGCTACAGCCTATCTTGCGCCACAGGGCGCTGCGCGCGGCAACGCCCGCAAGCCCTGCAACACTGGCGGAGCCATAGAGCAGCAGTGTTACGGCGGTGGAAAATTCAGGGGAGATCATGGAGCAACTCCGCTATATTGGCGTGCAGTGCGGGCGGAAGCGCCGCCTGCAAATAACGCGTACAGTTTTCATGGTCGTGTTCTTCCAGCCACTGTTGCAGAGGTGATTCTGCCAGCTTGCGGAACAATCCGGTATTCTGCCCTGTATCGTGCCCCAAGGCAAGAACCAGAGGCCGCAGCCGACCCATCAGGGTTGCCATGCGCGAACGCGGTTCAAGCCAGCGCTCAAGCTCGCCCTTCCAGCGGCGGGCCAGCGCGGGGCTCGCCCCGCCAGTGGAAAGCGCTGCCGCCAGCGGGGTGCTGCGGGCCACGGCTGGCACCTGAAAACAACCTTCATCCGGATTGCTCGCGCTGTTGCACAAAATGCCCGCTGCGGCGCACAGGGCGGCAATGCGGCTGTTTTCCGCAGCGTTGCCCGTAGCGGCAAACACCAGCCCGCAGCCATCGAGGTCGGCAGCCTCGCAGGCGCGGCATTCAAAGCGTACCCTTGGGTCGCGCAGCAGTTCCGCCGCTTCCGGCGCTGATTCCGGCGCAGGCCCAGCAGGGTCGAGCACCAGCACAGATGCCGGATTGCAGGCCAGCAGGCCGGAAAGTTTGCGTTGCCCCACCGGACCAAGGCCGATCACCAGACAGCGGATGCCTGAAAGCGAGATAAATATGGGGTAGAGCGGGGCGGTGGGCTGTTGTGCGCGCATGTGTGATCCAGATGGTGAAAGAAGCTTGAAGGCGAGCATACAGCAGCGCGAAATATTTTGCAAAGGGCCAGCGCGCTGCCGTCTTTGCGCAGCTTCAATTGTTGTGCAGCGCAGTTGCGCCCCGCATTGCTTGCCTAGGTGGGCAGATTGCCTTAGATTGTGGGCAATTGGCAGTTTTACGCATGTTTCGGCCATTAACTGGCTACTGCCATCAACAACCAAACGGAACGACATGCCCAAATTTCTGGTCATACAGGCGGCGCGCTTTGGCGATCTGGTGCAGACAAAGCGCCTGTTGCTGAGTCTGGCTTTGCGCGGCGAGGTTCATCTTGCCGTGGATGTCAGTCTGGTTCCGCTGGCCAGGGTGCTCTATCCCTTTGCCGAGTTGCACGCCCTGTCGGTGCACGGCAGGCCCCAGGCAGAGGCGCTTGCGCGCAATACCGCTGTGCTGGACCGTTGGCAGGGCTTGCGCTTTGAAGCCGTGTACAACTGCAATTTTTCCGGCACTACTGCGGCCCTGTGCCGAGTTTTTGAGGCAGAACAGGTTCAGGGGTACCGGCCCGAGTCCGGGGGGATTTCGCGCTCGCCCTGGGCGCGGCTTGGCTTCCGCCTCAGTGAGCGGCGCGCGCTGGCAACGCTGAATCTTGTGGATTTTTGGGCGCATTTTGCACCGGAGCCGGTTGAGTCCCGCAGGGTTAATCCTGTGGCGGCCCCCGGCGGGCGAGGGCTTGGCGTGGTGCTGGCAGGGCGGGAATCCCGCCGCTCGTTGCCTGTACCAGTGCTGGCCGAGGTGGTGCGCACGGCCTTTGGGGCATTGGGGGGGCCGCGAGTGCGCCTGCTGGGTTCAAAGGCGGAGCAGCCCGCAGCCCGTCAGCTCATGCGGCATTTGCCCGGCAAGCTGCTCGACAGGGTTGAAGATTGCAGCGGCAAAACAGACTGGCCCGCCCTTGTGGACGCCGTATACGGGCTGGATGCGCTGATCACGCCGGATACAGGCATCATGCACCTTGGCGCGCACCTTGGCGTGCCTGTGCTTGGTTTTTTTCTTTCTTCGGCCTGGCTGCACGAAACCGGGCCATACGGCGAGGGCCATCATGTGTGGCAGACGGCGCGCACCTGCGGGCCGTGCCTTGAAACCGCCCCTTGCCCCTACGATGTGGCCTGTGGTCGGCCCTTGGCGCAGGTGGAGCTTTTGCGCTCCGTTGCCGCTGTACTTGCCCGCCTAAAATCGGGCGCGCCCTCTGCCGCCGCACAAGCGGAATCATGGCCGCCCCTGCCAGCGGATTTGCAGTTGTGGCGCACGGACATGGACGCCTTGGGCACGTTGCCTTACCTGCTCGCGGGCAGTGACCCACATGCTCGGGAGCGCAGGCATGTTCGTGATTTTCTGGCTGCGCGCCTGCATCTGCCCATGTTGGACGAAAGCGCCGCTCTTGCCCCGCAAGCGCCGAATCTTGACGAATGGCTTTATAACGATGCGGACTGGATGTTGCCGCCAGGGAGATACTGCTGATGCCCGCCGCTCCTCTGCGAATTCTTGTGGTGCTGCCCATGTACGGCGGCTCGCTGCCCATCGGCCGTTACTGCGCCAGCGCCCTCAGCGGGCTGGGGCACAGTGTGCGCGTGTTTGAGGCCCCCTTGCTGCACCCGGCCTTTACCGGCTTGCGCGGCCTTGGGCTGGCTCCTGCGCAGACCGCCCAGCTGGAAAATTCTTTTTTGCAGGTGGTTTCGCAGGCCGTGTGGGCGCAGGTGCAGGCGCAGGAGCCGCATCTGGTGCTGGCCATGGCGCAGGCTCCCATAGGGCGCAGCCTGTTGCAGCGCTTGCGCAGGTCGGGCGTGCGCACGGCCATGTGGTTTGTGGAAGACCACGAGGTTTTTGACTACTGGAAGGCCTACGCGTCACTGTACGATGTTTTTGCCGTTATCCAGAAAGAGCCTTTTTTATCCATGCTCTCGGGCATCGGGCAGGGCAACGCCCTGTACCTGCCGCTGGCGGCCCAGCCGGATTTCCACAAACCGCTGGAACTGACCGAGCAGGAAAAGCGCGAATACGGGGCCGATATCGGCTTTCTTGGCGCGGGTTACCCCAACCGGCGGCTGGCTTTTCGTCAGCTGGTGGGGCGTGATTTTAAAATCTGGGGATCGGACTGGGACGGCGAGAGCCTGCTTGCGCCCCACGTGCAGCGCGGCGGCGCGCGCATTGATGCGGATGAGAGCGTCAAAATCTACAATGCCACGCGCGTCAACCTGAATCTGCACTCGAGCCTCGGCACTGCGGAGCTTGTGAGCAAGGGCGATTTTGTCAATCCGCGCACTTTTGAACTGGCGTGCATGGGGGCCTTTCAGCTTGTGGACAGGCGGGCGCTCATGCCTGAGCTGTTTGCGCAGGATGAGCTGGCAACCTTTGGCACGCTGGAAGAATTTTACGCGGGTATCGAGTATTTTCTGGCCCATCCGGACGAGCGCCATGCCTTTGCGGCCCGCGCACGGGAGCGGGTGTTGCGCGATCATACGTATGCGCAGCGCATGGCCGCACTGCTTGACTTTGTGGAACAGCGCCTCGGCCCCTGGCCGCTGGAACTGGAGTCTTCCGGCGGCATGCCGCCTGATGTGGAGGCCGCGCTCTCGCCCGAGATTCGCAGGGACATGGCGGCGGCGGTGCAGGGGCTTGGCCTTGGCCCCAATGCCGGATTTGACGATGTCATCAATGCTTTACGCGCCCGTAGCGGCGTGCTGACGGAGACAGAGGCCGCCCTGCTTTTTCTGGATGAATGGCGCAGGCAGTACGGCAAAAAATAATCACAGGATTATTGCTGAAAAATTCTTTGCGCACCACGCCCGCTTTTGCCAGCAGCGCGCAGATATGAAAAACCCCGCTGTAGAGGCGGGGTTTTTACGTCATATCAATGCGGCAAGATGCCGTTACTGTACAATATCGGTCATGGACGGGGGCAGGGTGATTTCCGTCATGTTGAGGTAGAAGGGCAGCATGATGGCAACTGCCAGCGCCAGCGCGGCCAGCAGGGTGATCTTGTGGCGCATGGGGGTGGCGCTGCGGGCCACGAATGTCCAGAGCAGGGCCGGAGCAAGCCAGAGCAGCAGTTCTGCGCTTTCCATGATGGCGTCAGTGACGGTAAAGGTGTCGTTTTGCCAGGCGTTCTGCACGTCAAACACCGAGGATGCCAGCAAAACAACCCAGAAAACAGCCCAGGCATTGCGCGCCCATGTGGCGCACCAGGGGAGCATGGTATTGTAGTGGTCGCGGCCAAAATCGTCATACTTGCGGCGCAGCACAAGCCAGAAAGCGCCCATGCCGCCTGCCACGGCCAGCATCAGGGGCAGCGACCAGAAAAGGGCGCACCAGAAGTGCGTGCCAAAACCGGGAACATAAATGTGCCCAAGGGTCAGCATGTCCGCATCCGGGCGGGCCAGGGCCGTGAGCAGGCGGGCCGCAGCCAGGGACGCCACTGTGGCGATGATGCCCTGAATGCCGCTGACCACGCCCATGCCCACATGCAGCATGGGCAGCTTGAGCAAAAATTTCCACAAGGCAAAATACATGCTGTTGATGAGCACGGCCAGCCCGAGCATGATCCAGCTCATTTCAACCATGAAGTCGGAGATGGAGTCGGGCGTATAGGAGCTTTGCGTAAAGAAAAGCCAGACTCTGCCGCAGATGAGCAGCGCCCAGCCAAGCAGCAATGAGAGCAAGGCCAGCTGGCGCGCGCATTTTTCATAGGAAGCGCGCTTGCGCGTAACCGCCAGCGCCCGTGCGGCGGCAGACATGAAACCCAGGCCCGCAAAGGCCAGCAGGGCCGCGAGCGGCAGGGCAATGCTCAGGGCGTCAAGGCCCATGCGCGCCATGGGAAAGGACTGTCCAAGATGCCGCAACGCGTCCATCCAAGTTGTCAGGGCCGCTGCCATTTCCTGGAAAAAATTCATCTGGCTTCGCCTCCGGTCTGGCTTGATGCCGGATAGGAACTGTTCATGCGGATTATTGCCGCCCTTCGCCTGCCGTGCATCGGGTGAGTCACCTGTGCGAGTGCGGATGAAGGCAAAATCCCGTTTGCAGCCGGGCGCAAGGCACATCAAAAGCTGTGGAGCAGACTTTTTTGATGCTGCGATGCTCCGGTTGTCCGTATCTGTTATGTAGTACGAGCGTGAGCAAGCCTGTTCTTGCCTGAAAAACGCTGCCGCTGCAAGAGTTCTTGAAATATGGCCGGGGTTGAGGCACAAGAAAGGTTGGCAGGTTGATGGGCTT
>NZ_DASQOG010000222.1:0-7570 GCF_035644575.1 Desulfovibrio sp.
GGATGGCTCTTGAGCTTGCGCAGTTCTTCCAAAATAACTGCCCGCTGCCGGGTCATTCGTGTTTGTGTTTGAGCCATGCCAGCCTCCAGTGTTGCTAAAAATTACTGTTATCGCGGATTACTGTCAAGCCCAAACTCAACCAAAAGACTAAGACTTTTGCCTGGCGAAAAACAGTGCGCAATGGCTATCGGAAATATGGTTCCCATGCAGAAAAAAAGGCCTTTCGGCGGCTCCAGTTCAGCTAGAACGCGTGCTCCCGCGGGCGCATAAAAAACATACCATCGCAGTGCGGGTAAATAAATAACTTTCAGAAAAGCGTCAAGGCGTAAGCCCAAATTGCATCGGTCCGCAGGGGTGTGATTACCTAGCCGTTTCTTTCAGCACAGGGACTCGGCAGGATGAATGCTCCACAGCCGCGCACGCCGCACCCCACAGGCCGCTGTTGCCATCGGTGATGAGATAAATGGGAACAGAGGCCGCAATGCCGCCGATATCGGGCACCAGACCAAGCTCTTGCAGAAAGGCCGGATGCGTCAGGCACAGGGGATTTTTGGCGGCGATGCCGCCAGCAATCCACAATCCGCCACGGCAGAGCGTGGTCAGTATCCACTGACGACAAAAACGGCCCCAAAATCTGGCATACCACAACAGCGTGGGCGTTTCGCGCGACAAGGCCTCAGCGCCCACGGCAGGGGGATAAAAAAACTGGCCGGAAAGATAGTAGTGCAGCACGGAGAGGCCCTCGCCGGAAAGCACATTTTCCGCTGTGGGATAATCGCGTCCCAGCTCGCGCGCTAAAAAGGCCTGATAGGCCTGCTCTTCCGGCCCCACAAATGCAAAGGCCGTATGTCCGGCTTCCGATGGCACAGCCAGCCAGCTTCCGGCAGCATCAGGCCCGCCCGAGAGCACCAGCATGGCAGCGCCAAGGCCAGTGCCAGCGCCAAGCACGGCCCGGGTCTCTCTGGATTCGTCAATGGACCGTGTGCTGCGGCGCACAACTGCGGACGTTGCGCCGCAGGGCGTCAGCGTTGCAAAGGCCTGCGCGCTGAAATCGTTGAGCAGCAGGCAGCAGGCCAGATTGTACTGTTGCGCTACGCCATCAAGGTCTACACGCAACTGTCCGTTTGTGAGTTTGCCGCGCAGGCCCTTCACAGGCCCGGCAAGGGCAATGACGAGCGAATCACCCGCAGAAAATGGAGATTGCAAAAGCTGCTGCATGGCTTGCAGCACATCCTGGGCATTACCCAGATCAGCCGATTTTGCCCACACCGCAGCCATCAGCGTGAGGTTGCCCTCATACTCTGTGAACAGGGCAAATCTTGCGTTGGTTCCACCTATATCTGCTGCGAAAATGCGTTGCATGTACGGCTGAAAACTCCGGCTGCTGGTCTAGGTGACATCCCGCTGGTTATCAATTTTGCGCACTATGCCCGTAGTGCTGCAACCGTCTACCAGACGGGCAAGATAGACCCTGCCGCCCCCCTGCTGCACCACATCGGCCCCGACCACATTGTCGATGGTATAGTCGCTGCCTTTCACGAGCACATCGGGCCGCAGGGCCGAGACGAGTTCAAACGGGGTATCTTCGTCAAAAAGCACAATAGCGTCCACATCTGACAGAGCAGCCAGCAGCAAGGCGCGGCTGTTTTCGTTCTGGATGGGACGGGTCGGCCCCTTAAGGCGGCGCACAGAGGCATCGCTGTTGAGCCCCACAATCAGGTGGTCGCCCTGAGCGGCGCTCTGCCGGATAAGGGAAATGTGACCAGGATGCAGCAGATCAAAACAACCGTTGGTAAAAACCACAGTTTCGTTTTTTCTGCGCCATTCTTCAATTTTTTCAACAAGATTCTGAACGCTGAAAAGCTTGGGATTGTCGGCCTGTTCACGCAGCGCCTCGTTCAGCTCTGCAATAGATACGGGTGCTGTGCCCATTTTACCTACGGCGACCCCTGCCGCCGCATTGGCAAGGTGCATGCTTTCGGCCCAGGGCAAGCCTTTGCCCACGCATGCTGCCAGAGTGGCGATGGCGGTATCGCCTGCGCCGGAAACATCCGCCACTTCGCGCACGGCGGCGCGGCAGTAAACAGGTGCTTCGTCAGGAGTGAACAGGGCCATGCCCTTTGGCCCCCGCGTTATGAGCAGACGCTCAATGCCGTAGCGGGAGCACAGCTCCCCGGCAAGGGTTTCGCGCCGGGGTCTGCTGAGCGTTACGCCAGCGTCCAGCCCGCAGGCTGCGTCAAACTCCCCGGCATTGGGGGTAACGCAGTGCGCTCCGGCGTAGCGCCGCCAGTCGCTGCCTTTGGGATCAACCAGCACGGCGATGCCAAGGCGGCGGGCTTCTTCAATGATTATCTGGCACAAATTGCAGCCGCTGGCCGATTCAAGCAGCACGCCCTTGGCGTAGTCAGAGAGAATAACCGCGTGCCGTCCAGGCAACAGGGAAAGGATCTTATTTTTCAGAGCTTCGGCTTCATCGGCACCAAGAGGGGCGCTTACTTCCTCGTCAAGGCGCAGCAATTGCTGCCCCTGCGCAAGAACGCGCGTCTTGCAGGTGGTGCGGCGGCTGGGCGAAACGGCCAGCCCGTCTGCAATCCCTTCAGCCGCGAGCGCCGCGCGCAGATCGCTGGCTGCGGCATCCTGCCCCACTACGCCAGCTACTGCCACATCAACGCCAAGGCGCACAAGGTTGCGCGCCACGTTGGCAGCACCGCCCGGCACAGACCAGCGTTTTGCCGCAGACACCACAGGCACCGGGGCCTCGGGAGAAATCCTTTTGACCTGGCCTGCAATGTAATGGTCAAGCATCACATCGCCCACAACCAGTATGCGTACTCCGTCAAAATTCATGACGCTCTCCCGGCGTGGTTCAGGCCTTGCCGCAGGCTTTTTTGATCAGCTCGGTCAGGCGGGCTTCAGTACGGTCTGTATCCACAAGGGTAACTACCGACTTGCGGGCGGCCTCGCCAAGGCGCTTGCGTTCCTCGGGGCGGGAGGCAAGGGCTTCCAGAACGTCCGCCAGCGCGCCCACATTGTCTTGCGGCACAAGGCGTCCATTGCCGCCGTCCGTAATGGCTTCCGCATGGCCCGGCAGATCGCTGGCAACAACTGCAAGGCCAAAGGCCAGGGCTTCCACCAGCGCCGAAGGCACACCGTCGGCCTCCCCGCCGGTGGTCTTGCGGCCAGGAGCCACAAAAACATCCGCCCGGTTGTACATATCCGCCATGTTTTCATGGGGAATCTGCCCGGCAAACTGCACCGAACCACGAAGTCCAAGCCGCCAGACAAGCCAGCGCAAGCGCAGCTTTTCCGGCCCCTGGCCCACAAAGGTCAGCGAAAAATTCACATTTCTGTCGGCCAGCAGGCGGCATGCCCGAAGCAGCAGATCGTATCCCTTGCGGCGCGCAATGGTGCCCACAGCCAGCAGGTTGAAATCCGCAGCCTTATCCGCGTCATTGGCGGCATCGCCCCCGGCGGGAACGGGCATCTGCTCTTCCATATCCTCCGGCGGCGTGAGCGTAAGGGGATCGCGCAACACAAGCAGTTTGTCTTTCAGCTCGGGCAGCAATTGCAGCATGGCATCGCGCGTGGCTTCTGTATCGCAACGCACAAATTCTGCATCCGCACCCTTGGCGGCCCAGTTGAGGCCGGGCTCAGTCATATCCTGAGCGCGCACGGCGAAAGCATACGGCACATGCAGAAGGCGCGAGGCAACCCAGCTGGCCGTTGCCGGGCCGTGGGCTCCTGCTGCGTAGAAAAATTCGATCTTTTCTTCCTGGCCCCAACGCGCCAGCATGGCCCCGGCGCAAAATGCGCGCAGGTGATCCCACCAGCGGCTGCCCCATCGGCCCCGCCCCGGCAGTTTGCGCCAAAGCGTCCACAACTGAGAGGAAGAACCGCGCATGAGCCGGAGCATACCCAGGCAGGCCGCAAGCACACGCAGCGCGCCAATGCGCCGCACAGCCAGCGGCAGGGCGTAGCCCTCGGGATTGCCCAGAAATCCGTTATCGCGGATGGCGTAAATACGGGTAAGCAGGCCCGCCGCGTGCATGCGATGAGCCTCATCCATCAGGCACTGACCAGAGGCCTCGGGAAAGCTCTCGGCAACCATGGCGCCGCGCACCACAGGGGCAACCCCCTGGAGCAGATTGTGCGAAATGGTGTCGGGCATTTGCGGCAGGTTGCGCTGGCGGCAGTGCAGAATGCCGTCTTCAAGGGTATAGATGCTGTCGCAGAATTCGGCCATCTTGGGATCATGCGTAACCATGACCATGGAAACGCCGCCCGTATGGCAAAGCGAACGGAAATTATCCATGATAAGGCGGCTGGTTTTAGCGTCCAGCGCGCCCGTGGGTTCGTCAGCCAGCAGGATGCGCGGATTGTTCACCATGGCGCGGGCAATGGCCACGCGCTGCTGCTCGCCGCCCGAAAGGCGGTTGCTGCGGTAGTGCACACGCGCAGAAAGGCGCACAAGTTCAAGGGCGCGGATAACCCGCTCCCAGCGTTCTTCCGGCGGAATCTTCTCAAATATCAGGGGAAATTCAACATTTTCAAACACGGTCGAGTGGTCAAAAAGGTTGCTCGACTGCATGACAAAGCCCATGGTGCCACGGCGGAAACTGGCAGTCTGCTCACGGTCAAGCGTCAGCACATCCTTGCCAAGAATTTGCAAAGAGCCGGAATCGGGCGCGTGCAGCATGCCCAGCACGTGCAACATGGTGGATTTGCCGCAGCCCGAAGGCCCCATGATGGCCACCATCTCGCCGGGAACAACTTCAAAATTCACGCCGCGCAGCACCGGTGTAAAACCGGCGTAGCATTTGTATAAATCTTTGGCGACTATAACGGGTGCCATGATCCACCTTGTGCATGTGCGGCAGAGCCGCAAGAACGCGGGCCAACCCGCGCATTGTGTACTATTCGAATCGCAGAGCGGTTACCACGTCCATGCGGCTTGCCTGCATGGCAGGGAACAGACCGCCCGCTATGCCAATGACGGCAGAAAAAACGATGCTTCCCAAGCTGCTGAAGAACAGCAAAGAATACGAAACGCCCGTTCCAAGCGATAAGGAACCGATCTCAACCAGCGCGCAGCCAATGACAATGCCAAATATGCCGCCAGCAACCGATTTGCACAGAGCCTCGGCCAGGAACTGCGCCAGGATGTCTATATCCGAGCCGCCCATGGCCTTTTTAAGGCCCACTTCGCGCGTTCTGGCCCGAACTGCGGCAAATGTGCCATACCAGATGCCGAAACCGCCCAACATGAGCGATGCGGCAATACCAAGCCACAGCAGAGCCTCAACCCACATGAAGGTGGTCTTGATGCGTTTGAGCTGATCTTCCTGCGTCTGCACCACGATATAGGGGGCGGACTGATGCTCGCGCACTATCTGAGGAATGATTTTGACAAGCGGCGGCACGTCTTCCCAGCCAATGGCGCGTATAAAGAGCCTGCGCACCTTGCCCCGGCCCCAGTTGCGGTCGGCCATGGTGGTATAGGGCAAAAAGCCGCCCTGGCTCCAGCTGCCGAGCATGACGCCGCTGACAACGCCCACCACTTCAAAAACATCCTGCTCTAGAAAGAGCAGCTTGCCGACGGCTTCTTCCGAACCGCCAAATAAATTTCTGGCCGCATCCCTGCCGAGCAGGCATACACGCCTGTGTGTGTCCACATCTTCCTGATTGAGCAGCCGCCCGGCCACCAGATCAATGGAATAAACCTCGGCGAAATACTGGTCGATGCCTATAAAATCCACATTCAGCGTGCGTTCGCCGGTGCCGCGTATGGGGAAAATTTTATTGTCGCGCAGGTTTCTGCTCACCAAGCTGACGCCGGGCAACTGGGAGAGAGCCTCCACAGTTTCAGGGTAAAACTCGCGATCGGGCTGGCCGGGGTACTGGGCGTCATCCATGTATACCTGGATGACGTTGACGCCACCCATGAGCACCATATCCTGCCCCACCTTGTACCGGATTTCGCGGCCAAGTACCGCCAGGACGATAAACGCCGTGATGCCCAGGGCGATGGAAAGCATCACCCCGAAGCCGCGCTGGCGCACAACCTGTCTGAGGCTGACGCGAATAAGGTCTGACATTGCAATCATGGCGCAATCACTACTCTGACAAAAAACGATAGAAAAAGCCGTGGCTTATGCCGCGCACATGCGCAACGCCATTGCCGCATCCTGCTGTCGGGCTGCATACAGATATATTGCATGCAGCCCGTGACAAAAGGGCAAAAGATAGTACACGCCACCAAGGGTGTATGTCAAAGCCTCTATTTTCATACCCTGTCACGGACCGCATGCGCAAAAGAGAAAGGCGCTGTCAAACCACGCCTCCGTCAGGAGTGGTTTCAAATTGCTACTTTGTTCCCTGGCTGCGTTCAGAGCGCAGCACTACCCCGCCCTTGCCAACTTCATAACGTGTGCCGTGCCAGACAATATCCCACGACTTTATGCTCTGCCAGTAAACAGAGGTGAACATGCGCACGGCGTCCGCAAAGGCCATGCACCAGCGCCACAGCGGCACGGGCTTGGCAAGCAGGCCACGCCACAGATGCAGCGCGCTCACCATCGCCGCCAGCCAGAACAGACCAAGCAACACGCCGGCGCCGCTGCCCACGTTCACAATCCAGCCCAGAAAGGCCAAGGCCGCGCACACCATGGGCAGGGCCATCATAACACACATCAGGCCCAGCAGCTTCCACTGCCCGGGCATGCAAAACTTGAGAAAGAGCACCTGCCTGTCCATCCAGGCCCGCCAGACGGGCGTGGAGTGATTAACGGCATCGGTGTGCAGCAAAGCGCCGGGGCAGAGGCGCACCTTGGCGCCGCGCACCTGAAGCAGGGCCGTGAGCGAGCAGTCGTCCACCACATTTTCAAGCCACAACTGCGCCACGCCGTATTTTACGTAGGCCGCGCGGGTCATGGCCATAGCGCCGCCCCACAACTGGGTAAAGGCAGACATGGCTTGCAGGTAGCGCATAAGCATGACGCACAGCGTATAGGCCAGCGTTACGGGCTGGTCGTCGCGAGGTTCCACCACATGGTAACCGGTGCTGAACGAAGCCTCGCCCCTGGCCATGGGCGCTGCCAGATGCCGCAGAAAATCAGGTTCCGCCATGTGAGTGCTGTCGCAGAACACATAGACGTCCACTTCATCGCCCAAAGCGGCAATACCCTGAAGGCTATTGTGATTTTTTTGCCCGCACCCCGTGGCCGTGCCTGCCACCACATGGCGCAGAGCGGGAAATTCCTGTTTGAGTCTGCCCACAAGCTCGGCGGCGGGTTCATTTTCTTCCGCAGTAACGAGCACAGAAACAAACCGGGGGTAATCCTGAGTCAAAAGACTGCGCAATGCGCCTTCCATACGCGGATCACGCCCGGCCACGGGCACTATCATGCCCACCGAGGGCCATTTGTCTTCAGGTATGGCGCGGTTGGCCTCGGCTTCTTCCTCAATACGGCGGGGCATGCTTTCGCCCCTGCGGGCCAGAATATACAACAGAGCGCATTGGGAGGTGGCCAGCAAAAACCATATCCAGAACATAGGCACTCCTTCATGTTAT
>NZ_DASQOG010000223.1:0-16679 GCF_035644575.1 Desulfovibrio sp.
AGCAAAAGGATTTTCATGACCATAGACCAAGACACCCCCGTGGCCGCTTCACAGCCAGCCACGGATGCATCGTCGCAGGAAGTTTCCAAACCCAAACGTTCAACCACAACACGCAGCAAAGCCAAACCAGCCGCCAAGCCAACATCTGGCAAAACAGCTTCCGGCAAGACCGCGTCCAAATCCTCCGAATCTGCGCCCGCCAAGGATTCTTCTGATTCTAAAGGCGCTTCCGATTCCAAGGCCGCCCAGGCCGAATCAGCTTCATCCAAGACCACGGCACCCAAGGCCGCCGCAACCGCCAAGGCCGCAGGCCGCAGCGCGGGCAAAACAGCAAAGACGGCTACCGCCAAAACTAAAAAAACGGCTGACGCCTCCAAAGAAATTTCTGGCAGCACGGCAGATGCCGTAGCGCCCAAGTCAGCCGCTGCCACGGCTGCTGAGACACCCAAGGCCGCTGGCAAAACTGCGAGCAGATCTTCTGGCAAAACTACGGCCAAAACTTCGGGCAGGGCGAGCACTTCAAACCGCGCCGCTACGCCCCGCACGGCCAAGACAGCAGAAGCCAGCACTCCGGAAGCTACGGCTACGGCCAAAACTGCGGAAACGTCTGAGGGTTCCAAGCAGGAAGCCGCTCCCCAAAAGCCCGCCGCAAAAGCTCCCAAAGGTCGGCCTGCAAGAGCCGCGGCAAAAAGCAGTGCAAAAGCCACTGCTCAGGTAACTGCACAGACAATTGAGGCAGCGCCTGCAAGCACAGCCCCCAAGGCCGCAAGCCCTGCAGCAGACAAGCCTGCGATTTCTGCGGCCCTCACAAGCCCGGCTCCTGCGGCCCAAACCCCTGCAAAAGCAGCAGAACAGAGCGCAAAACAGACGCCGGAACAAATTTCAGACAAGCCCGCAGAAACGGCGCCGCGCCAGAACGCCCCCGCAGCGGAACGCGGTCAAAGTCCCAGGCAGGCAGCCGACCAAAATACGAGCCAGACCACAAGTCAGCCCACAGACAAAACAGCAGGCGAACCTGCCGCCCCGGCGGAACAGGGTGCAGAACAAGCCGCTGAAAGCGGTTCCGCATCTGCCTCCGGGGAGGCTGCTGCCGGGGATGGCCCGCGCCGCAAGAATCGGCGTGGACGTCGTGGTGGGCGTGGCCGCAACCGTAAAAAAGAACTGAACGGGCAGGATGGCGCGCAAACCGCCGAGGATATGACCAGCACGGCCCCCCTCGACGATGACGACGAGGATCTTGATCTGGCCGATGACGCGCCGGAACAGACCAGCCGCGCGCAGGATACGCGCCCCCAGAACGCCCCCAGGCCGAACAAGCCCGCAAAACAGGCTAAGCCTCAGCAGCAACAGCAGCAGAACAAGCCTGAAAACGGCAAGTCTGCCGAAAACAGCAAACCCGCTGAGAGCAACAAGCCCGCCACTGCCGCCAATGCTGGCAAGGCTCCTGCCGAAGCCCCCAAGGGCAAGCGGCGCATGTTCATCAGCGTGCTGCCCGGCGAACAGGTAGAAGTAGCCCTGGCTGAAGACGGCCAGTTGCTGGAATACTATCTGGACATGCTGCACCAGCGCAAAATCAAGGGCAATATTTACAAGGGTGTCATTCACAATATCGACACCAACCTTCAGGCCGCCTTTGTCAGCTACGGCGCGGGCAAGAACGGATTCCTCCAGATCGACGAGGTACATCCCGAATACTGGCTGGCCCACCACGAACCCTCCAAGGGCAAAAAATTTCCGCCCATCCAGAAAGTTCTGAAGGCTGGTCAGGAAGTGCTGGTGCAGGTGGTCAAGGAACCCACTGGCAGCAAGGGCGCTTTTTTGACCACATGGCTTTCCCTTGCCGGACGCTTCCTTGTGCTTACGCCGGGGCAGGATCAGATTGGCGTTTCCCGCAAGGTGGATGACGATGAGGAACGTTCGCGCCTGCGCGAAATGATGAACGGCATTGACCCTGGTCAGGGGCTCGGCGTCATTGTGCGCACTGTCAGCGCCGGGACCACCAAGACAACGCTCAAAAACGATTTGCAGTATCTCAAGCGTGTCTGGCGTGATATCCGCAAGAAGGCCACCGAGGTTTCCGCCCCGACCCTCATCTATCAGGAGCCGGGCCTTTCAGAGCGCGCCGTGCGCGACTATCTGACCGAGGACGTGTGCGAGATCTGGGTTGATAATGATGAAGTGGCGCAGAGCGTGCGCGACACGGTGAACCTGCTGTTTCCCCGTCGCAAGGATCTTGTGCGGATGCACACCGACATGCGCACGCCCATGTGGGAGCGCTTTAATCTGCGCCGCCAGCTGGAGCAGATTTATTCGCGCGAGGTGCTGCTGCCCTCTGGCGGGCGTCTGGTGTTTGACCAGACAGAAGCCCTCATGGCCATCGACATCAACTCGGGTAAAATTTCCGGCAAGGGCAACTTTGAGGCCATGGCGCACAAAACCAATATGGAAGCCGCCGAAGCCATTGCCCGCCATCTCAAGCTGCGCGACATCGGCGGCCAGGTGGTTATCGACTTCATTGAAATGCGCGACAAAAAGCACGTGCTTGAAGTGGAAAAAACCCTGCGCACCGCCATGAAGAACGACCGTGCCCGGCACGATGTTGCCCGCATGAGTTCCTTTGGCCTGCTGGAACTGGTGCGTCAGCGCACTGGCTCCTCGGCTTTGGCCATCTCGCTTGAGCCTTGCCCCGCCTGCGGCGGTACAGGCATGCGCCGCAATATTGAGTGGCAGGCATTGCAGGCCCTGCGCGAACTGCGCCGTATGGTCAGCGCGGAGCCCAAGGAAAAATGCGTATATCCGGCAAGCCCGGAACTGGCCCTGTATCTGCTGAACCACAAGCGCGACACTCTGCGCGAGATTGAGCAGGATTATGGTAAATGTCTGGAAATAATGGTTCGTCCTTAGAATATGGCACGGCAGCCGGGGTGGAAACCCCGGCTGCTTTTTCTGCACAGCACTCCCCTGCTGCACCTGCCCCCACCGATGCCGCGCCCGCCAACGCCGTTCTGGCAGGCTCCATTGCAGCTGCGCCCGTAAATCCCTTGCCTGCCAACAGCCTGCTGCTGCATGTTTGCTGCGGGCCGTGCGCCGTCATGCCTATCACGCGTCTGCTGGACGAGGGCTTTGCCGTAACCGCATGGTTCATGAATCCCAATATCCAGCCGCTGGCAGAATATCTGCGCCGCCGCGAGGCCGCCGGGCAATGCGCAGAACATCTGGGCGTGCCGATTATTTACGCCGATGAAACATGGGACATCACCAACTGGCTGCGCGCCGTGGCAGGGCGTGATACCCCGCCCGCCCGCTGCGCCTATTGCTGCGAAAGCCGCATGCAGGCCGCCTTTGCCTTTGCGCGGCAGCAGGGCTTTGCCTGGGTGAGCAGCAGCCTGCTCTATTCACGCTATCAGCCCCATGAGGTCATCAAGGCCGCAGGCGAACAACTGGCGGCCCAGAAGGGCGCACCGGGCTTTGCCTACCGCGATTTTCGCGCGGACTGGCAGGAAGGCATAGACCGCTCAAAGGCCATGGAACTCTACCGCCAGCCCTACTGCGGCTGCGTTTACAGCGAGGCGGAGCGCTACCAGAAAAAGCTTTTGCGGTGCATCAAAGGTTGATCAAAATTTTTTGCAATTTTCGCTTGACCTTGCCCCTGATTTTCCGTAAACACTTCCTTGCCTGAACGATCCCCGATAGCTCAATTGGCAGAGCGGGTGACTGTTAATCACTAGGTTGGCGGTTCAAGTCCGTCTCGGGGAGCCAAAAGAAAGTAAGCCCTTACAGCTAATCACTGTGAGGGCTTTTTCTGTTTATGTACGTTTTATCCCGCTCCTATCCCGCTATTTCAGGTTATGGAGGAGTATGAAGGGGCAATATGTGAAGCGCCAAACTGTAGCCGCACGTCGTCTATTGGCGGTGCTGGCGAATACCGGGCCATACCAATTCAGGCATACCACACCACGCCCTCGCCAGTTTGGGGTCAATTTTATCAACTGATTGGCTTGCCCCGGCCCCCTCCTCACTGCTAGGCTCCTTGGCAACCTATTGACGCATCTAACCACTTTTACAAATTTGCAGACCATCAAATGACTATCGACTTTAATCAAATTGAATCCCGCCTCTGGGCTGCTGCCGACCAGTTGTGGGCCAACACCGGGCTGAAGCCCGCCGAATTTTCCAATCCAGTGCTTGGGTTGATCTTTTTGCGCTACGCGGAAAAAAAATTTCTGGAAGCAGAAGCCGCATTGGTCGAGAAAGGGCTGGACGCTTCAGAGATCGAAAAATTCGACTATCAAGCCGAGGGAGCCCTCTACCTGTCTGACAATGCCCGCTTCTCCTACCTGCTCAACTTGGCAGAAGGGCAAGACGTGGGCAAAGCCGTTAATGAAGCCATGGCGGCTGTTGAGCAGGAGAACGAGGAACTGAAGGGCGTGCTGCCCCGCTCCTACGCCAAGCTCCCCAATGCCGTTCTGATCGAATTGTTGCGCCTGATGGACAGCCTCGGGGAAATCGAAGGTGACGCCTTCGGAAAAATTTACGAATACTTCCTCGGCAAGTTCGCAATGGCTGAAGGCCAGAAGGGCGGCGTGTTCTACACCCCCACCAGCATCGTCAAACTGATCGTTGAGATCATCGAACCCTTCCACGGCAAAATTTTTGATCCGGCCTGCGGTTCCGGGGGTATGTTTGTTCAGAGCGCCGCCTTCGTACAGCGCCGCAACAAGCGCACCAGCGAAGAACTCACCGTCTTTGGTACCGAAAAGGCCAACGACACGGTGAAACTCGCCAAAATGAACCTTGCGGTGCATGGCATCTCTGGGGACATCCGGGAAGCCAACACCTACTACGAAGACCCGCACAAGGCGCTCGGCAAGTTCGACTTTGTTATGGCGAACCCGCCCTTCAACGTCTCGGGTGTCGATAAAGAGCGCGTGAAGGATGACCCAAGGTTCCCCTTTGGCATTCCGACCACGGACAACGCCAACTACCTCTGGATTCAGCACTTCTACAGCGCCCTGAACGAGACAGGCCGCGCTGGCTTTGTTATGGCGAACTCGGCGGGGGATGCGCGGGGAGCGGAACTGGAAATCCGCAAAATGCTGATCCAGAGCGGCGGCGTGGATGTAATAGTCTCGGTCGGTCCCAATTTCTTCTACACCGTGACCCTGCCGTGCACCCTGTGGTTCTTCGACAAGGCGAAAGCCAAGGGAGAGCGCAAGGATCAGGTGCTGTTCATTGACGCACGGAGCATCTATCGGCGGGTCAGCAAGGCAATCCGCGACTTTAAGCCGGAACAGATCGAGTTTCTCTCCAACATCGTGCGGCTTTGGCGTGGAGAGGCAGCCGAGACAGGCCAAGGCAGCCAGCAAATGCTCCAGCAGCAGTTCCCGGATGGGGCCTATCAGGACATCGCCGGCATGTGCAAGGTAGCGACGCGGGCGGACATTGAAGCCCAAGGCTGGAGCCTGAATCCGGGGCGGTATGTTGGGACAGTTTCAACTGCCTCAGATGATTTCGATTTTGAGGAGCGTATTACCGCCCTCGCAGAAGAGTTCGCTTTTTTGAATGCTGAATCCGTCGATCTTGCTGCTGAAATTGAGAATTCACTCCAAGTTTTACAACGTCGAGTTTGAGAGATGCGCAGCAATAGAACTCAAGTGCGACTCAATGATGTAGCCGATGTAATTTCTGGCTATGCCTTTCCCAGCAAAGAATTTAAAGAGTCTGGCACTCCAGTTGTAAAAATATCCAATATACGCGTTGGTCATATGGACATGACTGAATCGCAACGTGTTTCAGACGAGTTTGTTGAGCGACTGCATCCTAAATACGTGGTCAAAGCAAACGACATTCTTATTTCTCTGACCGGATCGCATATTTCACAACCCAATTCAGTTGTAGGGCGTGTTGCAAGGTATAGCTCGAAACTATGTACCGCCTTATTGAACCAACGTGCCGGTAAAATAATTGTTACTGACTTTGAGCGTTGCGACCCAAACTACTTATATTGGATATTAGTCCAGAAATCGGTTAGAGAACAAATTGCATCTATGGCTCACGGTGCGGCTAATCAGGCGAATGTTAGTCCATCACAGGTTGGCAGCCTCCAGATTTTCTTACCTAAAATAGCCACGCAACGCCGCATCGCCTCGATCCTGTCCGCCTACGACGACCTGATCGAAAACAACATGCGGCGGATCGCCATCCTTGAGGAAATGGCCCGGCGAATCTACGAGGAGTGGTTTGTCCGCTTCCGTTTTCCGGGCCATGAGCAGGTAAAAATGATGGAGTCGGAGTTGGGAATGATCCCAGAGGGATGGCAAGTCCAGACAGTCGCTGATTTCGGCAAGGTGATCACAGGCAAAACACCAAGTAAATCCGATCCTGAAAACTTCGGTGATGACGTACCCTTTATCAAAACCCCTGATATGCACGGGAATTTATTCTGTATTTCGACCGGGGAAGGACTCTCGGCGAAGGGGGCGGAATCGCAGAAGGGGAAAACACTTCCGGAAAACAGTCTCTGTGTAAGTTGTATAGGCACGGCTGGGGTTGTTTCGATCACCACGAGGCCCGCCCAGACTAATCAGCAGATAAACGCTGTCGTATTGAATGAACAGCATAATCGAGAATTTCTCTACTTTGCCCTTGTTGGTTTGAAGGAAACCATCAATCTGTATGGTGCCAATGGCGCAACCATGGTGAATCTAAATAAGAGCAAATTTGAGGGGTTGAAGATCGTCTATGGGGATAGTCCGACAGTCGATCACTATCACACATTGGCTTTCTCTTTTTTTGAGGAAATCCGGGTCTTGCAACTGAAAAACGCCAACCTCCGCGCCACCCGCGACCTCCTGCTCCCAAAGCTTATCTCCGGCGAACTCGATGTTTCTTCCCTGCCCGAACCCGAGGAGGTCATCACGGCATGACTCACACTCTCACAGCCAAGGAAGTATTAGCCACCTACGGGGAACTCCCCCTGGTCGAGCTACACGCAATCACCTGCTTTGCATCCCTTGGCTGGGAGACGGCCAACCTCTACAACGAGGCCTTCGGGCCGAACGGCACGGAAGGCCGCACGTCTGCCGCCGAGGTCATCCTTGTGCCTCGTCTTCGCAAGGCGCTGGAGCGCATCAATCCCGGCTATCCGGCTACTGCCTATGATCAGGCCATCGAGCAACTGACAGAGGATCGCTCCACGCAGATTCCCGTCAACGCCAACCAGGCCTTCTACAAGCTGCTGCGGGACCGGGTGAAGGTTGTGCTTACCGACGACAATGGCAACCCGCAGACAGTTGAACTTTCTGTCATCGACTGGAGCAACCCAGAGAACAACGACTTCTTCCTTGCCCAGCAGATGTGGGTGTCTGGGGAGATGTACAAGCGCCGCTGCGACCTGCTCGGCTTTGTCAACGGGCTGCCCCTGATCTTCATCGAACTGAAGGGCCCGCATGTTCCCCTGAAGTCCGCCTATGACGACAACCTGAAGGACTACAAGGGCCAGAGCATCCCGCAGCTCTTCCATCCCAACGCATTCATCTTGCTGTCCAACGGCACGCAAACCCGTGTGGGCACCCTGACCAGCCCCTGGGAACATTTTTTTGAATGGCGGCGGATCGACGATGAAACCGAGGCGGGTTCAACTGGTCTGGAGACCGCCATTCGCGGGCTGTGCCACAAGCGGCGACTGCTCGACATTGTGGAGAACTTCACCCTGTTCGAGTTGGCGCGCGGTGGCCTGATCAAAAAGGTAGCCAAAAACCACCAGTACCTGGGCGTGAACAAGGCCATTGCCCAGATGATCATGCTGCGGGAAGCCGGGGATGTGGAAGCCGCCAAAAAGCTCGGCGTCTTCTGGCACACGCAGGGGAGCGGAAAGAGCCTCTCCATGGTGTTCTTCACCCAGAAGATTCTTCGCACCCTGCCCGGCAAGTGGACCTTTGTGATCGTCACTGACCGCTCCGAACTGGACGATCAAATCTACAAGACCTTCACGGCAACCGGGGCAATCACGGGGGCGGAAGTACAGGCCAGCAGCGGGGAAAATCTGAAACTGCTGCTGTCGCAGGATCACCGCTACGTCTTCAGCCTGATCCAGAAGTTCCACACGGACAAGGGCGTGACTTACCCGCAGATTTCGGACCGCAGCGACATCATCGTGATCACGGATGAAGCCCACCGCAGCCAGTACGACATCTTCGCGCTGAACATGCGCAATGCCCTGCCCAACGCCGCCTTTCTCGGTTTTACCGGGACGCCGCTGATCGCCGGGGAGGAAGAACGTACCCGCGAAGTATTCGGCGACTACGTCTCGGTCTATGACTTTGCCCGATCCATCGAGGATGGGGCCACGGTGCCGCTCTACTACGAAAACCGCACGCCGGAACTTCAGATCACCAACGAAAACCTGAACAGGGATATCGAAAATCTCCTTGAAAAGGCTGAACTGGACGAAACTCAGGAAAAGAAGCTGGAGCGGGAATTTGCCCGCGAGTACCACCTGATTACCCGCAATGAGCGGCTGGAGACCATCGCCGCCGATCTGGTGAAGCATTTTCTCGGTCGAGGCTATCGTGGCAAGGCCATGATGATCTGCATCGACAAGGCCACGGCTGTGCGGATGTACGACAAGGTGCAAGCCCTCTGGAAGCA
Organism: Desulfovibrio sp.; assembly: GCF_035644575.1. Lineage (GTDB taxonomy): Bacteria > Desulfobacterota > Desulfovibrionia > Desulfovibrionales > Desulfovibrionaceae > Desulfovibrio. The sequence goes on from NZ_DASQOG010000223.1 coordinate 8,650, forward strand.
ACAGCTGGCAGATCTGCAAAAGCAGATGAAAACAGCCGCCGGGGATGCCAGAGAAGTGCTCGCCGAAAAAATCATGGTCATGCAGAGCACCGATATGGCCGTGATTGTGTCACAAGGCCAGAACGAAGTTGAAGACCTCAAGGCCAAGGGGCTGGATATCGTTCCGCACCGTCAGCGGATGCTGCGCGAGGACCTGGACGAAAAATTCAAAGACCCCGACAGTTCCCTGCGTCTGGTCTTCGTCTGTGCCATGTGGATTACAGGTTTTGATGTGCCGACCTGCTCGACCCTGTACCTCGACAAGCCGATGCGGAACCACTCCCTGATGCAGACCATCGCTCGGGCCAACCGCGTGGCGCCGGGCAAGAGTGCCGGTTTGATCGTCGATTATGTGGGCATATTCCGTAACCTTCAGGATGCCCTGCGCATCTACGCCAAACCCAATCAGCCGGGGCAGATGCCCATCAAGGACAAGGCGGCTCTGGTGGCACAACTGAAGGAGCTGCTGAAAAAAGCGGAAGCTTTCTGCGCGGGTATGGGCATTGACCTGATGGCGATTGTAAGCACTCCGCTGGAAAATCGCCTGGAAGCCCTGCAAAAAGCCATGGATGTGATCCTTGAAGCCGGGGAAGACAAGGTCAAGGCATACCTGCTCCTGGCTGGTCAGGTGGCCAGAACCTTCAAGGCTATCCTTCCCGATGCCGAGGCCAACGCTTACGCCCCCATGTCTGTTCTGGTGGCTTACCTCGGGGCAATGATCAAGGCGCTGCGCCCTACCCCTGACATCTCCGGAGTGATGAGCGATCTGGATGCTCTGCTGGATGACTCCATTGCAACCGAGGGCTACCGCATCGGGGACCGCCCGGCGGCTGAAGCCCTGATCGACCTCTCGCAGATCGATTTTGCCGCTCTCCAGCAGAAGTTCGCGATGGGTAAGAAAGCCACCGAGACCGAAAAGCTGAAGGGGCAAATCGAGAAAAAACTGGAGAAGATGGTTCGGGAGAACAAGGGACGGATCGACTTCATGGAGACGTTCAAAAAACTGATCGACAGCTACAATGCCTCCAGCCATAACCTCGAGGCATTCTTCAAGGATCTGATGGATTTTGCCCAGAACCTGACGGACGAGGAACAACGGTCACACCGGGAAAACCTCACCGAGGAGGAGCTGGCCATTTTCGACCTGCTGACACAGCCAGAGCCGGAACTGAGCGACAAAGAAAAAGGCGAGGTCAAAAAGGTTGCCAAGGATCTTCTCGCCAAGCTGAAAGCCGAAAAACTGGTGCTGGACTGGCGCCTGAAAACCCAGACCAAGGCTGATGTGGAACGAACCATCCGGGACTTCTACATCAAGCTGCCGATGGCCTACACGCCCGACCTGAAAAAGGACAAACGGGTGAAGACCTACGCCCATATCTACGAAAACTACTTTGGGGCGGGACAGAGCATCTACCAGCAAGCCCCAGGCACCGTGTCTTGTGCGTGATAGTGTTTTTATAGATCGCGTTACCCAATGGCCCAGTTGAGCTTATCGCCTCTGAGGGGACGGGGCATTGCGGCAAGTCAAATCCGTACCCGGACTTCCGCACCGAACGATAGAATCATCAGGCTTTTCTTATTTTTTACATTCACACCAGCGGGTGCCCAACCCGACACTTTCATTTCACCCGCCCGTATTGCCCTTTGCTCTGGTTTGCGCCAATATCCAGACAGTTAAACACCGTCGCGCACATGAACCGGAGGGCCGGGTGAAGCCTTTTTTGACCTTGCAATCAGTTGAATCGGTGCTTGAGCATATTCGGGCATTTCCCCTTTTGAGTGAAGAGCGCGTCCCGTTGGACGATGCCCTTGGTCGCGGCCTTGCCCAATGCTTTTCGGCAACAGAAGACCTGCCCGGGTTTGACCGCTCCACCGTTGACGGTTTCGCCTGCCGCGCCCGCGATGTTTTTGGCGCGCAGGAGGGCAACCCCGCTCTGGTGGAATGCGTGGCCGACTGCCGCATGGGCGAGGTGCCGGACATCAAGCTTGAAGAAGGGCAGGCCGCGCGCATTCTCACCGGGGGCATGCTGCCGCAGGGCGCGGATTGCGTGGTGATGGTTGAGTACTCCCGCCCGGCGGGAGGCAATCTCATTGAAATTACCCGCAGTCAGGCTCCGGGCGACAATGTTATTTTTCGCGATGATGACGCAACCGCAGGGTCTTTGCTGCTGCAAGCCGGGCACCGCCTGCGCCCGCAGGACATTGGCCTGCTGGCGGCATTTGGCGTGGTGGATGTGGATGTACGCCGCAAACCTCTGGTTGCCGTGCTCTCCACGGGCGATGAGGTTGTTCCCAGCTCCATGACTCCACCGCCGGGCAAAATCCGCGACATCAACGCCCACAGCATTGCAGCCCTCTGCCGCGAGGCTGGCGCGCAGGCCGTGAGAGCCGGGATTGTCAACGATGACGCCGCCAAGCTCAAAGCAGCAGTAACCCAGCTTGCAGAAACACATGACGTGGTGGTGGTTTCCGGCGGTTCCTCAGCAGGCATGCGCGACCACACCGTGGAAATTTTTGAGTCTCTGCCTCTGGCTCAGTTGCTGGTGCACGGGGTCGCCATCAGCCCCGGCAAGCCCTTTATTCTGGCCAGGGCCGTAGTCAACGGGCGCACAGTCTGCCTTGTGGGCCTGCCCGGTCACGTCACCAGCGCGCTTGTCTGCGCCCGCGTATTTCTTGCCCCCTTGCTGGAGCACCTTCAAGGGCATACCGCTTCCGCAAAGCTGCCGCAGGTTCCCGCAGTACTTGCACGGTCTGTTGCTTCTGCACAGGGCCGGCGCGACTATCTGCGCGTAAAACTGCGCCCCCTGCCCTGCCAGCCCCCCACGCGGGCACCGTCAGATAAAAATCTGCAACCGCTGTACGAGGCGGAACCCATCATGGGCGCATCGGGCCTTATTTCTGGCATTGCTGCGGCAGACGGACTCATGATCTGCCCTGAAAACCGCGAAGGCTACGATGCGGGCGATACCATAATGGTGGAACTTTTTCGCTAGACCAGCCCGCGTCTGGCACTATTGCTGGGAGAATTATCTTGAAGCGCAACACATATCTGACTCTGCTGCCCCCGGAAGAAGCCCGCGCCAACTGGTTTTCATGCCTTGACGCCAAAGCCTTCGCCCTGGGCGAGGAACGCATCCCTCTGGCGCAGGCCCTGCGCCGCGTGCTCAGCAGGCCCGTGGCGGCACTGCGTTCATCCCCGGCATTTCACGGCGCGGCAATGGACGGCATCGCCGTACATGCGGAGGATACCTTCACCGCCTCTGCCCGTACCCCATTGCGTCTCAAAATTGGCGAACAGGCCCACTGGATCAACACCGGGCACCCCTTGCCGCAGGGCTGCAACGCCGTGGTGATGATGGAGAACATCAATACCGAGACCGAAAAGGATTCTCAGGGCGAATCGCAGTGGGCCGTTATAGAAAAGGCCGCCTTTCCCTGGCAGCACGTGCGCAAAATGGGTGAAGACATGGTGGCTACAGAAATCATTCTGCCGCCCGGAACGTGCATTGGCCCCTACGACCTTGGCGCGTTGGCGGCTGGCGGCGCGCTTGAAGTGCCGGTATTCCGCCGCCCCCGCGTTTCCATCATCCCCAGCGGGTCGGAAATTGTGCCTCTGGTGGATGCGCGGGAGGAAGACCTGCGCGCAGGCCGTGTGCTGCCAGAATTCAATTCACTGATTTTTTCGGCCATGATTACGGAGGCCGGGGGAGAAGCCGCCACCCTGCCTGTGGTTCCTGACGATCCTGAAGCCATACGGGCCGCCATTGCCAGCGCCATTGCAACTGCCGACATGGTTATTCTCAACGCCGGGTCTTCGGCTGGCAGTCACGATTTTACAGCCCACGTGCTCGGGCAGATGGGCACAGTGGTGACGCACGGCATTTCAGTCATGCCGGGCAAACCCACGGTGCTGGCGGTAGTCAACGGCAAGCCCGTGGTGGGTGTGCCGGGATATCCCGTTTCTGCTGGCATATCCATGGAAGAATTTGTCCTGCCCCTGTTGGCCCTGTGGCAAAAACGGGCCATGAGCGAGCGGCAGAAAATCACGGCGGTACCCTGCAATCCCCTGCCCTCGCGCCCCGGTATGGAAGAACGACTGCGGGTCAAACTGGGCTGCGTGGGCGATACGGTTGTTGCCGTGCCCCTGCCGCGCGGCGCTGGCACCATAACCAGCCTCAGCCGGGCCGATGGCATCATCCGAATTCCGCGTGACAGCGAAGGCTGCAATGCAGGGGAACCCGTTACTGTGGAGCTGCTGCGCCCCGCCACGGCCCTTGCGGGCGCACTGCTTGCCATTGGCAGCCACGACAACACGCTTGACCTGCTGGACAGCATGCTGCGCAAGGCGCATCCGCAGTTCCGGCTCACCTCGGCCCATGTGGGTTCGCTGGGCGGCATCATGGCGCTCAAGCGCGGGCAATGCCATCTGGCGGGCAGTCATCTGCTCGACCCGGCAAGCGGCGTATACAACCGCAAGGCCATTGAGGATAATCTGGATGAGCCCACCGTGTTGCTGCGTCTGGTGGACAGGGAACAGGGCATTCTGACCGCGCCCGGCAACCCCCTTGGCATCAACAGCATTGAAGACCTCGCCAGGCCGGGGGTGCGCTTCATCAACCGCCAGCGCGGCAGCGGAACCCGTGTGCTGCTCGATTACCGCCTGAGTCGCCTTGGCATCGCGCCCGCAAGCATCAACGGCTACCGCGACGAGGAATATACGCACATGAACGTTGCTGCCGCGGTGCTGTCTGGCCGGGTGGATGCAGGCCTTGCCGTGCGGGCGGCAGCCAATGCGCTGGGGCTGCCATTCACGCCCATCGGTGTTGAAGAATATGATCTGGTCATTCCCCGCCGTTTTTTTGATGGGGATGCGGTTCAGGCCCTGCTGGATGTTATCCGCAGCGAGGCCTTCCGCCAGACAGTGGAAGGTATGGGCGGTTACGGCACGGAAAAAACCGGGCAGATTATCTGGGAATACGCCGGGAAATAGGGCGTGGAATGAACGGTTAGGCCTTACCCGCCCAGTCAAAACGCTCCATTTCCGGCACCGAGAGGTCGAGATGGTACAGGGCGCTGCTGGCGGTGCGGCTCAAAATGGCCCGCAGAGCCAGCTTGACCATGAGGCAGGCAACCGAAGCCGGGGCCAGCGCGCCAACGCCTTCGCGCCGTGCAAGCTCAAGCTCGCTGTCGCTCTGCCCCTGCGGGTAAAGCTCCTCAAGCCGCGCCTGCGGGCCTGAGCTGGCGTAGCAAAAGCCTTCTTCGCGCAGTACGGAACCGTGGATGAATGGGACGCCAGCAGCAAGAGCTGCCCGTTCCAGGGCTGTTTTGGCGCTGATGTTGTCCAGGCAGTCCAGGGCCACGTCCATACCAGCCACAAGATCGGGCAGATTGCCCGCATCTGCCACTAATCCAAGAGCTTCCGTCTCCACGTGGCTGGCAATATCCGCCAGGGCATTGCGCACAACGCAGACCTTGCGCTGCCCCAGCACACGCTCTGTACAGAACCGCTGGCGGTTGAGATTGCTTTCGTCAAACACGTCGTTATCCACCAGCCGGAGGCTCCCCACGCCGGAGCGGGCCAGCAGTTCGGCCACGTGCCCCCCCAGACCGCCGCAGCCCAGCACAAGCACGCGGCCTTGCAACAGCCGCGTCATTTCCTCCGCTGTGACCAGCCCGAAATTCCGCCGAAAGCGCTCCGGCCAGATGTTCTGCCCCAGCAGGTAAATCATGGCGGCGCGTAGCGTCAGAGCCTGGGACGCAGCCCAAAGGCGCAAACCCTCAAGGCTCACGAACAGTGTTTCCTGCGTGTTGCCAGCAGATTCTGTCTGATATCTTGCCCGGATATAAGGGCTGAAGAACTGGTGCAGATCAGATATTGTCATGGTCAACGGGCCTAGCCTCCTCCGACAGCCGGAAAATAGGCAATACGGTCTCCGTCGCGCATGAGATCACTCACCTTCTGCTGGCGTCCGTTGACCATGACAATTTTTATGTCTTGCGGCGGCAAGCCCAGATGTTGCGCCAACTGGGCCACGGTGCTTCCTTCCGGCATTTCCACCTGCAATCCTGTTTCCGGCACGTAGTCCGGCACATAGTCACGCAGGGTGGTACTCAGCTTAACGGTCAGTTTCATGGACGCTCCTTGACCTCATGAGGTCTTGTCCAGTTATGCCCGCCCTGTCCGAAAACAGTCAAGCCAGCCGGGGCGCACGCCATGCGCCGCCGTAAAACAAAATCTCGGGTCTCCGCTCCGAACCAGCCGGAGCGGAGGCCAATAAGGGCAACCCTACTTCTTTTCCTCAATCCAGTTGAAGACCGTCTTGAGTTCCTCGTGGGTAATGTCGAAAGTGGTGTTGTGCGGGGGCAGCTTTTCGTCAGTGAAGAAATCGGGCAGCACGTCCGCAGCCTGGGTGATGCCCGCGCGGCGGTTGAAGTCGATTTCTGTGGAAAGAATACGCTGGCCCAACGTTACAACGTCGTCGCCGGTGAGCTTCCAGCCAAACTTGGCATTGAGCATGTCCACAATGGCGGGCAGGGCGTCCGGCACGTCAAGGATGGCAAATGCCGTGAACAGACACAGGCCCACGGAATCCACTGAGGCGGTAGCCACCTGGAGATTACGCGAAAGCTCGATCTGGCCGTCCTTCTTGAGGGGGTCAACCGTACCGCCGCTGTTAAGGATGTTGGCCGTCACCGCGTAACCGGCGGTGTGGTCCGCGCCCATGGGCGAGGTGGCGTAGGTGACGCCCTGGCCCTTGACCGCACGGGGATCATAGGCGGGCAGGCTCTGGCCCTTGACCGCAGGCACGCGCCGCACGCCAAACACCCGGCCCGTGGTGGCCGCGCCGCAACCAACAATACGACCAAGCGGAGAGCCCTCGCTGATGCCGTTCATGACATCAAGCACAGCCTTGGTATCTCCGTAGGGGATACCTCCACCAGCCATGGCAACGCCCACGGCAACGCCCACGTCGATAGTGTCAACGCCGATATCATCGCACATGTAGTCGTACTTGGAGATGGCATCGAGGTCGCCAATGCCGGAGTGGGGGCCGAAGCACCAGAGGGTTTCGTATTCGGGCCACTTGCTCTGGAACTTGCCTTTTTTGTCGGGCAAAATGCCGCTGCAACGGATCATGCAGCCGCTCATGCAGCCGTGTGCAACTATGCCCTCGCCGCCGCGTTCCTTGGTGAGCTGGTTCAAAAGTTCGCCCGAAACAGCCTCATGCTTGTCAAACTGACCAACAGTAAAGTTGGCGGTGGGCAGGCCGCCCGCCTCGTGCAGGATGTTGACGAGCACGGCGGTGCCGTATTCGGCAAGCCCTTTGCTGGTGATGGGGTGTTCGGAAAGTGCCGTGGCGAAGCGCTTGGAAGCCTCGCGAAAAGCCTTTTCGTCAGCCAGAGGCTGGCTCTTGCCGCCTTCGGGATTCACAATGATGGCCTTGAGGCCCTTGGAACCCATTACCGCGCCAACGCCGCCGCGCCCGGCATGGCGCATGGGCCGCAGCTCGCGGTCGGTGCAGGCAATGGAAGCCGCCGTGAGCTTGAATTCGCCCGCGCGGCCAATGGTGATGTAGCTGCAATCCTTGCCGTACTTTTCCACCAGCTTGGCCACGGCATCAAAGTTGTTCATCCCGGCCACTTCGGCGGGAATCAGCTTGGCGTGGTCCTTGCTCACTTCAAGCTGCCACCACTCGCCTTCCTTGGCCATGTCTTCCACAATAACGGCCAGAATGCCCAAACGGGCCAAGTGACCGCCGGGCTGACCGCCCGCGTTGGATTCCTTGATGCCTTCGGTCAGCGGGCTTTTGCAGCCAACGGAAATACGGTTGGCGTTGGGGCTGTTGGTGGCGCCCAGCAGGCCGGGAGCAAAAACAAGCTTGTTGTGGGGGCCAATGGGCGTACAGGTGGGCGGCACCTCACGCGCAACGATGGTAGAAGTCAACGCACGGCCGCCAAGGCCAGCGTATTCTTGAGGGATTTCTTCAAAA
>NZ_DASQOG010000224.1:0-8953 GCF_035644575.1 Desulfovibrio sp.
TTGGCTGGGGGAGGCACAGACTGGCCAGAACACAAAGGGAAAGAAGGGGTTTCATCATAAAAGACCTTCTGAAGAATAAACTCGTCCCGCTCTCATACCAATCACTGAGCGGGGTGGCAAGATTCCCGGCTTTGTGGGCACAAGGAATGATTATTTGATGCAAAAAGCGTGCAAATTTTTTTACTCGTGGAGCGCCTCAGGCGGTGCCGCGCGCAATACAGAGTGTGCCGTATGAACATGGAAAACAGCACGGCTGGAAAAAACGGGCAGGAAGCTGTACAACAGGGCGCAGCCGCAGCAAGCCCCACAAATCCCGCAAGTCCCACAGACAAGGCGCGGACAGCGCAGACCTCTGCAGTTGGCGCGCATACCCCGCTTGGTCTGCTGCTGGGCGGGGCCGCCGTTGTGCTGGCCCTCATGGTGACGCTGCTGACCCTCATTTCCATTGACCGTAGCGAGGCCGCCATGGCCCGCCTGCTGGCGGAAAAGGGTTCATCGTTGATCATCGCCTTTGAGAGCATCCTGCGCTCGGGCATGCGTAGCGAGGCTGGCGTGCGCCTACAGGTGCTGCTGGAAGAAATGGGTGAAAGCCCAGGCATTGTTTTTGTGGCCGTGACCATGCCTGACGGCACCATTGTGGCGCACAGCAACCCTGCCCGCCTTGGCGAAATTTTGCAGGTGGGCTCGCACGAAGCCGATGAGGCCACCATGCGCGACCTTGCCCCCGACATGCTGCCCCACTGGGGTATCATGCGCATGGAGGGGCGGCGCGTGTTTGCCGTGTACAGGCAATTTTCACCGGGCATACGCGATCTGCCAAGGGGCTTTCCCCTGCCGGTAATTTTTCTCGGCCTTGATCTTTCTCCCTTTGAAATAACGCGCAGTCAGAATCGGGACTATGTAGCCATGCTGGCCGCCGTGACCCTGCTGGTGGGGCTGGCCTGCCTGGTGGCCCTGTACTATGCCGAGCGGGCGCGGGAGTCGCGTCAGCGGCAGCGCATGGCCGAGGGCAAGGTGCGCAGGCTTGAAGAAGAAGTGCGCCGCAAGGAAAAACTGGCCGCTGTGGGCAATCTTGCCGCAGGCGTTGCGCACGAAATCCGCAATCCTCTCAGCTCCATCAAGGGCTACGCCACCTACTTCGGCCAGCGTTTTCCCGAAGGAAGCGAAGATCGCGAGGCTGCCAATGTCATGGTGCACGAGGTTGACCGGCTCAATCGCGTAATTATGGATCTCATAGGTCTCTCGCGTCCCAGCGATGTGAGCCCGCACCCGGCGGATCTCAAACTTGTGGTGGATCACGTGACGCGCCTCATCCATCAGGATGCGGACAAGCGCAATGTCAAGATTGTCTGCCGTTCGCCCCGGCGGGTGCCGCTGGCCCTGGCCGACCCTGAGCGCATGGGGCAGGCCCTGTTGAACCTCTGCCTCAATGCTCTGGACGCCATGCCCGATGGCGGGCAGCTCACGCTTGCCATTGTGGAGCGCAAGGGGCGCGTGTGCCTTATGGTGCGCGACAACGGCACCGGTATTGAGGCCAGCCAGTTGCCGCATATTTTTGACCCCTACTATACCACCAAGGGGCAGGGCACGGGGCTGGGGCTTGCCATGGTGCACAAGATTGTGGAAGCACACGACGGCGAAATCAGCGTTACCTCGCGCCCCGCGCAGACTGCGCGCCGTGGTGAAACCACGTTCCGCATCTGGCTGCCCCGCGCGGCGGAAGGCGCGGTGGCGCAGGACAGCCGCAAAAAATAACCTGCGCGGCTGCGGAACGGCTCAGATTTCAGGTTTTGCCAAGCATAAAGTGAGGATACGGTGAGCAACTGCATACTGGTTGTAGACGATGACGATGCCCACCGCGGCATGCTGCGCACCATGCTGCGTTCCTGGGGCTATGCTGTGGAAGAAGCCACGGACGGCGACGAGGCTGTTCCGCTGGTGCGCGAAAAATCCTTTGACGCCGTGCTGACTGACGTGCGCATGGCGCGCATGGACGGCATCCACGCGCTCAGGAATATTCTTGAATATAATCCCGCCCTGCCCGTGGTGCTCATGACGGCCTATTCCTCAGTGGAAACTGCCGTGGAGGCCCTGCGCCTCGGCGCATACGACTATCTGGTCAAGCCGCTGGATTTTGAGGCTCTCAGGCATACGCTTGAAAAAGCCATCGAGCATTCGCGCCTCAGCGTGGAAAACCGCGAGCTGCGCCGTCAGCTCAGCGATGCCGCCGCGCGCCCCGGCATCCTTGGCCGTAGCACCTCCATCCGCGCCATGCAGGAAATTATCGCCACCGTTGCCCCTACCGAGGCCACCGTGCTCATTTCCGGCGAATCCGGCACAGGCAAGGAACTGGTGGCCCGCGCCCTGCACTGCGCCAGCGCCAGAGCGGAGAAACCGCTGGTAACGGTGAACTGCGCGGCCCTGGCCGAAAATCTGCTGGAATCCGAACTGTTCGGGCACGAAAAGGGTTCGTTCACCGGCGCGGATCGCCGCCGCGAGGGGCGCTTTGCCCAGGCCAACGGCGGCACGCTTTTTCTGGACGAAATCGGCGAGATGCCGCTTACCCTTCAGTCAAAGCTTTTGCGCGCCTTGCAGCAGGGCGAGGTGCAGCGAGTGGGGGCCGATGCCGCCATAACCGTGGACGTGCGCATACTGGCGGCCACCAACCGCGACCTGCGCGAAGAGGTGGCCCAAAAGCGCTTTCGCGAGGATCTCTACTTTCGTCTCAACGTCATCTGTATTGAAGTGCCGCCCCTGCGCGATCGCGCCGAGGATATTCCCGTGCTCGCCGCGCACTTTCTGGAACGCTTTGCCAGCCGCAACCGAAAAAGCGTGCGCGGATTTTCGCCGCAGGCACTGGCCTGCATGCTGCGCTACGGCTGGCCCGGCAATGTGCGCGAACTGGAAAACGCAGTGGAACGCGCCGTGATTCTCTGTAACGGCGACCTCATCACCGAGCGCGAGCTGCCCTCTGTGGTCACTGGCCCCGTCCTGCCCGACGAGCGCCAGCCCGAGGTGGACGCCTCCCTGGCAGGCTTGCCCCTTGATGCCGTGGAGCGCCGCGCCATTGAGGAAACCCTGCGCCAGACAGGCGACAACAAGAGCGAGGCGGCCCGGCAGTTGGGAATTACGCGGGCTACTCTGCATAACAAGCTCCGCAAGTACGGCCTGGAGTGATCGGGTTCTTTTGCGCGCTGGCTGCGTCAGCAGCACTTTTTTATTCCGGTCGAGTACCATTAGAGTACACTCCCTTCACAAAAAAGTGCTTCTTCCTTGCCAGTGCACAAAATTTCTCCGCCCGCGCAAGATCACAACGGAATATTCTGATCAATCGCAACGTGAAAAATGGTCTTTGAGATTTTGAAAAGATTTTTGCCCCGCGCCAAGCTGCAATGGGATTCTTAAGGGCGCAGCCCTTGAGCCGCCGGAGGCGTTTTTTATCCGTCCCTCCATCAGCGCCGCACATCCTTGCCACAGGCCTCCGGGATCGGTATTGAACAGGCATGAGTGAATTCAAGAGCAACAGCGGTGATTTCCCGGCTATGGACGTGAGCGCGGATCGGCTTGACCGGATTGCGGATTTTTTTAACGAAGTCGGCATGCTGCGGCACACGCCCCGCACTGGGTACGCCTTTTTGGGCACCGGGCAGGAGAACGTGGCCGAACATTCCTACCGTGTGAGCGTCATGGGCTATGTGCTGGCCCGCATGTGCGGTATGGATCCGGCGCGGGTGACCTATCTTTGCCTGTTCCATGACTTGCATGAGGCGCGCACGGGCGATCTGAACTACGTGAATCACCGCTATGCGCAGTGCCAGGCCCGCAAGGCCCTGGAGGACTGCGTGGACGGAACCGGGCTGGAGCAAGACGTTCTGCCCCTCTGGGACGAGCTGGAGGAAGAAGCCAGCCGAGAGGCCATTCTGGCGCACGATGCCGACCAGCTTGATCTTATCTGCAATCTCAAGGCTGAGCTGGACAAGGGCAATGCCTTTGCCGCCCAGTGGCTGGAAAGCGCGGTCAAACGTCTGCGCAGCCCGGCGGCGCAGCAGGTGGCCGAGGCCGTGCTGCGCGCGGATCACAACCGTTGGTGGTATGGGCAGGTTGAGCGGGAATGGTGGGTGCGCCGAGGTCGCTGAAAACAGATTTTTAGAAGTACGAAAGGCCCGAAACCGGGCGGCGCATTGCTGCGTCATCCGGTCTCGGGCCTTTTTTGATATTTTGGCGGGGAGGAGCAGAGAGGCCTTTTAACTGGCGGCCTGCCTTTTCTCCGCGATACATCATGCAGTTGCAATGCCCTAGTTGGCGACCACGGTGCCAAGCGGGGCATCATCAAGCAGGTAGCGGCGCAGACTTGAAGGCGAACGCCCGTCAAGAATGAGCGCGCGCTGGCAGCCTGCGTCCAGAGCGTTGAGGCAGGCTTCCACCTTGGGGATCATGCCCCCGGTGATGACGCCGGTCTCGCGCAGCTTCTGGATTTCCTTGCGGTTGAGGCTGGGGATGAGCCTGCCGTCAGCATCCAGCACACCGGGCACGTCAGAGATCAGCACAAAATATTCCGCCCCGATGGCCCCTGCCAGCGCCCCTGCGGCGGTGTCGGCATTGATGTTCAGGGCTTCGCCGTTCGGGCCGGAGGCCACAGGGGCCACCACGGGCACATAGCCGCCTTCCAGCAGGCAGCGGGGCAGGGCGGGATCGACCGCTTCCACCGTGCCCACCAGGCCGAGCGCGGGATTTTTCACCCTTGCGCGCAGCAGGCCGCCGTCGCGACCGGAAATACCCGCAGCGCGCACGCCCTGGCGTGCAAATTCGTTGACCACGGCCTTGTTCACCTGCCCGCAGAGCACCATTTCCGCAGCTTCCATGGTGGCTGCATCGGTAACGCGCAGGCCGTCCACAAAGTGGCTCTCAATATTCAGGCGTTTGAGCAGGGCAGAAATCTGGGGGCCGCCGCCGTGCACCACCACAAAACCCATGCCCTGTTCAGAAAGCTGGGCAAGGTCAGTGGCAAAGGCCGAGCTGAGGTCGGGTTTGTCCATGGCGTGACCGCCGTATTTGATAACGACTGTAGCGTTCATCTGTTTGATCCTTTGGCCGTCTGGCCGGAAAGGCTGCTCCGTCACGTGCGCGTTCAGGCGCAGGCGCGGGCCTTTCATCAGTATTGCGTACTTGGTTAACAGTAGGAAGCACTAGCACCCTGCGCGCCGCCCCGCAAGAGTCGTGTGTGACAGGCGTGTGGCGATGCGTATATTTTTTGATTTCTCCGTGCGCAAAATGCGCTGGCCTCTGGCGGCAGAACCCCTCCCCGGCATTGTCTTGGGCCAGTAAAATGGCTATGGATAGTACAATGGAAAACGGGGGGATTATGGCCGCAAAAAGCGCTGCAAAAGACGCATCCCGCAACGAGGACTGGAACAGCGAAGCCTTGGCTGCGGCCAATGTGGGGCTGTGGGTCATTGATATCGACAGAAACAGCGGCCATGTCTCCATGCTTGCCAATCCGGTGACCCTGCGTCTGCTTGGTGCAAGTGAAGAAATGACCCCCGCAGAATGCTTCAACTTCTGGGTAGACAGGGTTGATGCCCGTTCCCGCCCACATCTGTGGGCCATCCATGACGAATTTATTGCAGACACCGCCATGCACGAGGTGCGCTATCAGTACAACCACCCCACGTGGGGGTTGGTGCCTGTGCGCTGCGGCGGGCGGCGCATCAGCGCCGACCATGATGATGTGGTGCGGATTGTCGGTTATCATCAGGATATGACGGAGCTGCACGAGGCCCATCAGAGCCTGCGCGAAGGACTTGTGCGGCTTTCACTGGCCTGTCGGCTGGGCTGGCTTGGAGTTTTTGAAATAGCGCGCCTCGGAAATGCCGGCCTGGATATCACAGGCAATGATGTTTTTTATGAGCAGTTTGGCATCAATACTGCCTCAAATACAGCTGCCAGACTTGAACTCATGGGTTCGCGCATTGTGAGCGAGGATCAGCCCAAGTGGCGCAAACTGTGCGACCCCGCAGGGTGGACGGCTGGCGGGCAGGAGCATCTGGATTTGCGGGTTGCTCACCCGCGCAAGGGTTTGCGCTGGTATGCCCTGGCTTATGAGATTGTGAGCGGGCCGGGAGTGCTGCGCATTGCCGGTTATGTCAGCGATGTGACGGAGGCGCGCCAGCATGAACGTATCCTGCGCGAGGCCAAGGAGGCCGCCGAAGCCGCCAATGCCGCCAAAAGTATTTTTCTGGCCAACATGAGCCACGAGATACGCACCCCCATGAACGGCATCATGGGCATGGCGCATCTGGTGCTCAACACCCCCCTGAATCCCCAGCAGCGCGATTATGTGGAAAAAATCCATTCTACTTGCGAATCCCTACTGGATATCATCAACGATCTGCTGGATTTTTCAAAAATTGAGGCCAATCACCTGGAGCTTGAAAATCTGCCCTTTGAGCCGCGCAAGGAGCTTGAGTCCGTCATGTCCCTGCTGCGGCCCAAGGTTGGGCACAAGCTCAAGGACTTCAGCCTTGAGAGTCAGATGGACCCTCGCGTCCCGGAAATCCTCTCCGGCGATGCCCTGCGCCTGCGGCAGATTCTGCTGAATCTGGGCGGCAACGCCCTGAAGTTTTCCGAGCGCGGCACGGTGCGTCTGGCCGTGGAGCTGCTGGAGCAAAGTGACGGCAAGGCGCGGCTGGCATTTATTGTGAGCGATGAAGGCATTGGCATGTCGCCCGATGAACTGGCCCGTGCGTTTACGCCATTTTCGCAGGCGGATACGTCCATCACCCGCAGATTTGGCGGCACGGGGCTTGGCTTGTCCGTATGCCGCCGCCTGATCTCCCTCATGGGCGGGAGCATTTCCGTGCAGAGCGAGCCGGGTCAGGGGAGTGTTTTTCGTGTGGAGCTGCCCTTTGCCATTTGCAGCCAAGAGTGCGCGCAGGAGCAGGCAGAAGAAAGCAACGGCGACGAAGCCCCATCGTTTCTGGGCCTGCGGGTACTTTTGGCTGAAGACGGCGATATTAACCGCGAGATCATGGAAGTTCTGCTGGAAGACATGGGCATAACATGCATTTCTGCCGTCAACGGGCAGGAGGCAGTGGATATCTGGAACCAGAGGAGCGCTGAGGTTGATATCGTGCTCATGGATGTGCAGATGCCGGTTATGGACGGCTATTCCGCCACGCGCGCCATCAGGGCCAGCAATCTGCCAGGGGCAAAAACCGTGCCCATTATCGCCATGACGGCCTATGCCATGCGGGGCGATGCAGAACGCAGCATGCAGGAAGGCATGGACGCGCACCTGACCAAGCCCATTAACCTTGCCGATCTGCGGCGCACACTCAAACAGTTCAGCCGAGGCCCGGCAGAGTAGAAATGTCTGATGCTCCGCGGGCGGCAGCAGGCTTGCCGAAAGGGGCAAAGCCTCCTGCACTTGCGCAGCGGCTCTTGACACTCAGCCGCCCATGCGCGACCTTCCCCCCAACGCCAGTTTCAAGGAAAGCAACATGACTCAAGTGGTAACCCGATTTGCACCCAGCCCGACAGGGCATCTGCACATAGGCGGCGCACGCACCGCCATTTTTTGCTGGCTTCTGGCCCGCCACTCCGGCGGTCGTTTTCACCTGCGCATTGAAGACACTGATTTGCTGCGCTCCAAGCAGGAATATACCGATTCCATCCTGGCCTCCATGCGCTGGCTTGGGCTGGACTGGGACGGCGAACTGACCTACCAGACCCAGCGGGCCGATGTGTACAACCGCTATGTGGACAAGCTGCTGGAAACAGGCCACGCCTACTGGTGCTCCTGCACGCCGGAAGAAGTGGAAGCCATGCGCGAAGAAGCCCGCCAGAACGGCCTCAAGCCGCGCTATAACGGGCGCTGCCGCGAACGGAATCTCGGCCCCGGCGAGGGCCATTGCGTGCGCCTCAAGGCGCCTGTGGCGGGCAAGGTGGTTTTTGACGATCTGGTGAAGGGCAAGATAGCCGTGGATGTCACCGAGCTGGACGACATGGTTATCCGCCGCGCTGACGGCATGCCCACCTACAATATGGCCGTGGTGGTGGACGACTACGAAATGGGCATCACCCATGTTGTTCGCGGCGACGACCACGTTTCCAACACGCCGCGCCAGATTCTTATTTATGAAGCTCTGGGCCTGCCCGTGCCCCGTTTTGGGCATGTGCCCATGATTCTTGGCCCGGATCGGCAAAAGCTCTCCAAGCGCCACGGCGCGCGGGCGGTCATTGAGTATCAGCAGGACGGCCTGCTGCCGCAGGCTCTGGTGAACTACCTGGTGCGGCTTGGCTGGTCGCACGGCAATCAGGAGCTGTTCACCAAGGAAGAACTGATCGAATATTTTGACGGCACCAACCTGAACCCTGCCGCCGCGGCCTTTGACCCGGCCAAGCTGGAATGGTGCAATGCCCATTTTATGCGCGAGCTGCCCCTGCCCGAACTGGCGGCGCTGGTTGCCCCCTTTGTGGAAGAGGCCGGGCTTGGCGCATTGCCGCAGGAAAAGCTTGAGCCACTGTGCGTCATGTTCCGCGAGCGGGCCAACAACCTCAAGGCGCTGGGCGAGGCCTTCCGTCCGCTGGTGGTGCCTGCCGCAGAACTCAGCTATGTGGAAAAGGACACGGCCAAGCATTTTACCGATGCGGGCAAGGCGCACTTGCAGGCCCTCTCGGCTGTTTTTGCCGCGTGTGAGCCTTTTACCGCTGAGGCTCTCGAGGCCTCGCTCAACGCCTATGTTGCCGACAACGGGCTGAAGTTCAAGGAAGTGGCCCCGCCCCTGCGCACGGCTCTCATGGGCTTTATGGGCGGCTCGCACCTCAATGAAATCATGGCCTTTCTGGGCAAGCAGGAAACCCTTGCCCGACTGCAGCGGGCTATGGGCTAACAGGCGTTTTATAGTCAAAACCTCGCGCAACGGGCAGTTTTGCCACAAGTGCCCGGGTTGAT
>NZ_DASQOG010000225.1:0-14119 GCF_035644575.1 Desulfovibrio sp.
AATTCCAGCGGGTAGATGCCCGCCTCGCGGCACTGCTCCGGGTCAAGCGTCACCGAGCCGTGGTAGTTCAGTTCGCACCCGGTAACACGAATGCAATGCAGTTTTGCCCGCAGTATTTGCAGCATGACAAACTCTCTTGCGCGGTTGAACGCGCCTAAAAAAAGGTCGCACGAGCGACCATGAATGATGCCGAATCCGGCAGTTGCCCGCCCCGCAGGAGTTGCCGGCACAGGGCAACTCCTCGCGCCGTCCGGTAGCGGCTAACGCATGAGCACGGTCTACAACAACTATGAAGCGCACCGCAAGCCTCACCGGGCGCGGCCCCGCCATGGTCGCTATGCTCCGGGCCGCAAAAGCGGTGTGAACCTAAGCAGACGTCGCAAAAAAATCAATAGGCCTTGATGTACTCGTCCATATTTTCCGCAGAGCAGTTGCGGCTGACCCAAAAAGCAGAGGCCCATACCATCAGGGCCGTGGCCTGCGTGTCGTCCAGGCTTTTGATCTTGGTCTCAAGGCTGGATTTGCTGGCCCCATGCCGCAGATGTACGCCGTTGATGTCGCAGGCATCCGTAACGCGCAGCAAAAGATACGAAAGCCGCGTATGGTCGGGCATGAGCTTCATATCCTTGTGGGCTTCCACAATGGTTTTCAGCTCCGCAGCATTAAAGATATGCTTGATGCCCGTGATTGCCCGAAAAAACGTGTCCACCGCCCAGGGAAGGATAAACTCCGCCCCCGCGCTTTTTGTGCGGAAATAGTCTTTGAGCCAGCGTTCCTGATCGTCGTTAATCCGTGCTGCGACCTGCGGCATGATGCCCCCGATGTTGCGTGCGGCCTGGCGCAAGTTCGCCAAGCATCGTGTTACGCTATGTTTTCTTTTTGCGCTACACTACCTGCCCGTGAATTTCAAGATAAAATCTAGACTTTTTTCCAGAAACATTGTCTGGGCTTACCGCAGATCAGGTAGCGGGCATGGCAAACAGGCCAGATGCATGCTCCCTTGCCCCGCCCTGCTTGCCGCGCGCTGCCCTTGAATGTATCCATAGCGCACAGACAGAATAAAGGAGCTTACATGCAGGATGCCAGACAGGCTGCGCCTTCACAATTACAATCTACCACAGCACCCAACAAGGACGCAATGCAGCAGGGTGCCGTGCGCTCAGCCCTGATCCGCATGCACGTAGCCACTGTTCTGTTTGGTATCTCTGGCATTTTTGGCAAATTGTGCCAGTGTTCCGCCATTGATCTTGTCTGGGGCAGGGCCGCGGTAGCAGTGGCCGCTCTTGGCTGCATCTGCCTTATCCGGCGTGATCCGCCCTGGCATGGAATTACGGCACGCGACCTGACAGGCCTTGCCGTAAGCGGCATTCTGCTGACCCTCCATTTTGTTACTTTTTTTATGGGCATAAAACTGGGCGGCATTGCGGTGGGCACGCTCGGCTTTGCGTGCTTTCCCGCCTTTACGGCCCTGTTTGAAGCCATTGCCTACCGCGAGCGCCCAAGCGCCCGGGAATTGCAGTGCATTGGCATGGTGAGTATTGGGCTTGTGTGCCTGACGCCCTCGTTTTCGCTGGCAGATACTGCAACCCACGGCCTGCTGTGGGGCATAGTTTCCGCTGCGGTCTACGGTCTGGTAGCCATAGCAAACCGGCACTTTGCCGGGGGCATGTCTGGCATGCAGACCTGCTGGTGGCAAAATACGATAATCATCATCTGCCTTCTGCCCTTTGCAGCAGCTGATGTGCCGGGCATTGTCGCACTGGACTGGCTTTGGATAATCTGCCTGGGCCTTTTGTGCACCGCCCTCGCCTACAGCCTTTACGTCAGCAGCCTCACCGCCCTCAAGGCCCGGCAGGCTGCTGTCATCATCACGCTTGAGCCGGTCTACGCCATAATTGCCGCGTGGCTGCTCTTTAACGATGCTCCCGGTTTGGGAATTTTTGCAGGCGGCGCGCTCATTCTTGGCGCTGTATTCAGACTCAGCAGACGATGATATAAGCGGCTTTTTTTCTGTAATTAAAAATTTCAATTCAAATACTCACATAAATACATACTACACTACTCTCATTTCCACAAAATATTATTACAAAAGATATAAAGTTTATATTGGATTTGACGATTTTTTTGACTATTAATAATAGAAATTTTTTAGTCAGATGTGACACGTTAACGGAATGCTAATTTTTTTAACATACGTTATCATCACATTATAATCATCCCGGCTGCACGAGTTCACTGGAGGATACCATGCCACGCCTGTCGTTCAAGAGCATAAATACTGTTATAGCCGCGCTCATAAGCATCATTCTGCTCATCGGTGTTTCCATCTTTGTTGTTTACGTTGGTAAATCTTCATACCACATTGTCAACAATACATCTGTTGGCGGCATGAAGATCATAAACAACGGCCTTATCGCCAACGTTAATGATTTGATTGATGCAAACATGAGTATGATCAAGGTTCCATCCCAGAGCGGTCAGGCTAAAAAAGCCATCGAAGGCGACAGCGCCGAAATGGACGCCCTGATCAAAGCCCTCGTAAAAGAGTACAAGGGCATCAACTCTATCTATGTTTTGAACGCTCAGGGTATCGCCGTATCAGGGGCGTCAAGCCAGGGCGAATCCTTTATCGGCAATAATTATGGGGACAGGGGCTATTTCAAAACTGCCATGCAGGGCAAGGATGCCATTGACCCCAATATCATTGTTGCAAAGACCACAAAAAAAGAAGTCCTTGCCATTGCCACCCCAGTTTTTGGCGAAAACGGCAAGCCCATTGGCGCTGTGTGCGTAACCATCAACTGGCTTGAATACATCAAAAGCCATGTTTTTAACATAACTGTTGCATCACATGGCTATGCATTTATTATTGATGCCAACGGTCGCGTTATCGCCCACCCCAATGCTGATACTCACATGAGCGATGTCAGCAAGCTGGATTTTGTAATCAAGGCGCTCAAAATCAAGAACGGCTCTTTTGATTACGAATTTCAGGGTAAGGACAAGGTAATTGTTTTTCAAACCATTGAAAGAACAGGCTGGCTTGTCTGCACCTCCGCCTTTACAGACGATCTTGCAAAAGACGCCGTTGAGCAACGCAATATTCTTATTCTCGTTGCCCTCGGCATTTTTGTTGTATTGCTGGGCAGCATCATATTTATGGTTCGCCGGATCATTACCGCCCCGCTGAAGAACATCATGGACTACAGCGCGCAGATTGCGCACGGCGATTTCAAGGCCACGCTCACGGGCAATTACAGCTTTGAACTGGCTGAACTTGCAGGAAATTTTAAAGAAACGACCGCAGTACTCAAAAACCGTCTGGGTTTTGCCGACGGCGTACTGCAGGGCATCACCTTCCCCACCCTGGTTGCAGATACTGACGTGCATATTACCTATGTAAACGACGCCATGGTCAAACTTGTGGGCAAGAGCGGCAAGCCCGACGATTACAAGGGAATGACAGCGGCTGAATTTTTCTACGGGGATGCCAGCAAGCGCACCATCTGCCATAAATGTCTGAGCGAGGGAGTGAACGCACATGGCATTGAAGCAGCAATGACCTTTGCAGACGGCCAGCACAAAAATCTGCGCATTGATGCCTCGCTGATCCGCGATCTGGACGGCAACATTGTTGGCGCAGTAACACTTGTGTTTGACCTGACGGAAATCAAAAAGCAGCAGGCCACCATCGAGCAACAGCGCGATGCCGTTGCCCAGGTGGCGCAAGACGCCAATGCCATCGCCGACAGGCTTTCCACCGCGACCGAAGAGCTTTCCACACAGGTGGAACAGGCCAGCCGTGGCGCGGATCAGCAGACGCAGCGCGTTTCTGAAACTGCCACCGCCATGGAGCAGATGAATGCCTCGGTGCTTGAGGTTGCGCGCAATGCGGGCGGCGCCTCCGACACTACCATCAATGCCAAGCGCAAGGCGGAACACGGCGCAGAAGTGGTCAACAAGGTGGTGCAGGGCATCAACCAGTTGCACACGCAGGCTCTGGGCCTCAAGACCGGCATGGCCTCTCTGGGCGATCAGGCTCAGAGCATCGGCCAGATCATGACCGTGATTTCAGACATTGCAGACCAGACCAATCTGCTCGCCCTTAACGCGGCCATTGAAGCGGCGCGCGCGGGCGAAGCCGGACGCGGATTTGCCGTTGTGGCCGACGAAGTGCGCAAACTGGCGGAAAAGACCATGCAGGCAACCCGAGAGGTTGGTTCCGCCATTCAGGGCATACAGAACGGCACCACGCAGAACATTAATCAGGTCAACCAGACTGTAGACACCATTGAGCAGACCACCGAGCTTGCCGGAACCTCCGGCGAGGCTCTTTCAGAAATTGTGGTGCTGGTGGATCAGGCTGCGGATCAGGCGCATTCCATCGCCGCCGCCGCAGAAGAACAGTCGGCCACCAGCGACGAGATCAACCGGGCTGTGGAGCAGATCAACACCATCAGCGCCGAGACCTCCTCTGCCATGTCGCAATCTGCCAACGCAGTGACGGAACTGGCAAAGCAGGCGCAGGAACTCAAAAAGCTCATTGCGCAGATGGTTTCCTAGCTGACGCGACACTGGGGTGGGAGTAAACGCCCGCCCTCTACCCCGCAACAAACTCAAAGCCCCTGAACGGTCTGCCGTTCAGGGGCTTTTTCGCGCTCTGCCATAACTGCAACAGGCACGGCAGACGATAAAAACAAATCAGGCCTGCCGCCGCTCAATGCATCACCTTACGGTCAGCACTGAACGAAAGCAGGCCTGAAATATACCTCTAAATATCCTTGATCACGTCCTGCATGCTGTAGAGCTTGCCGGGCTTCTGTCCTGCCATCCAGCCAGCGGCGCGGATAGCGCCACGCGCAAAATTCTCGCGCGAGTGGGCTTGATGGGTCACTTCAATGCGTTCCCCAGGCCCCATAAAGTATACGGTATGCACGCCCACCACATCGCCGCCGCGTATGGCCTGAATGCCGATTTGCTCCTTGGGGCGCGCGCCGATGATGCCGTCGCGGGCGGAGCAGCGCACATCGTTGAGCTTCCAGTCGCGGGCCTCGGCAAGGCATTCGCCAAGGGTCAGGGCCGTGCCGCTGGGGCTGTCCTTTTTGCGGTTGTGGTGCAGCTCCACCATTTCAATATCATAATCCTCGCCAAGGGCCTTGGTGAGCTGGGGCAGGATGTTCAGCAGCACATTCACGCCGATGCTCATGTTCGAAGCCCAGAAAATGGGAGCCTTGGCGGCAAGGGCGCGCAGTTCGTCCTTTTCTTCATCGGTAAAGCCCGTGGTGCCAATAACAAGGGCATTGCCGGTCTGCGCAACGGCCTTGGCCGATTGCAGGCTCACCACAGGCGCGGTGAAGTCAATGACCACAGCCCCGGGAAGTTTGGGCAAAAGGGCAGCCAGACTGTCGGAAACAGGGCAGGCAGCGCCAGCAAGAGCGCCAATGCGCTCCGGGCTGTCCACCAGCCCCGCAAGGGTGAACTGCGGGTCGGCTTCCACAAGCCCGCTGATGGTTTTGCCCATGCGCCCGCTGGCCCCGACCACAATAATAGAAGTGCTCATAGCTTCTCCGTTTCCGTTATTCCGGCTCAATGCCGGATTCACGCAACAGGTTTCTGAATTCCGTTTCATCCAGCACGGTTACGCCAAGGGAGCGCGCCTTGTCCAGCTTGCTGCCCGCCTTTTCGCCCGCCACCAGATAGTCCAGCTTTTTGCTGACAGCACCAAGGGGAACAGCCCCGGCGGCCTCGGCCCACTTCTGCGCCGTGCCCCGCGGCACGCTGATTGTGCCCGTAAAGAGAATGGTTTTGCCAGCCAGCGGCCCTTCGGCAAGGGCTTGCGCACCCTGAGCCGAATCCGCGCCCTTGGGCCACGGGCCGTTCTCCTTGAGCCGTGCAAGCTGCTCGCGGTTGGCTGGGCTGTCAAAGAAGTTGCGTATGGACGAAGCCACTTCCGGCCCCACATCGGGCAGAGCCAGCAGGCTTTCCACCGTAGCATTTCCCAGCTCATCCAGATCGGCAAAGCGCGCCGCAAGGGTGCGGGCCGTCTGTTCGCCCACGTGGCGTATGCCAAGCGCGCTGATGAGCCTTTGCAGGGTGGCGGTGTGGCGGGCGTTTTCCAGCGAATCCACAAACTTCTGCGCCAGCACCTCGCCCATGCGTTCAAAGCCCAGCAGCTCCTGCACGGTGAGGCTGAACAGATCGGCTGGCGACTGCACGCGCCCGCTGGTCACAAGCTGCTCGATCCACTTTTGCCCCACGCCCTGAATATCAAGCCCGGCCTTGGAAACAAAGTGGGTTATGGAGCGCAGCCGGATGGCAGGACAAGCCAGATTTTCGCACCGCCAGGCAGCTTCGCCTTCTTCGCGGTACACGGGCTGCCCGCAGGCCGGACATGTGCGGGGGAACTGATAGGGTTCAGCGCCCACAGGCCGTTTATCCAGCACCGGGCCGACCACTTCGGGGATAACATCGCCCGCTCGCTGCACAATGACGGTATCGCCCACACGCACGTCGCGCGCGCGGATTTCGTCCTCATTATGCAGGGTTGCGCGCGAAACCATGACCCCGCCCACAGCCACAGGCGCAAGCATGGCTACAGGCGTAAGCGCCCCTGTGCGGCCCACCTGAATTTCTATGCCCTCAAGCAAGGTCTGCGCCTGCATGGCCGGGAACTTGAAGGCCACGGCAAAACGCGGCGCACGAGCCGTAAAGCCAAGCGCTTCCTGCGCTTCAAGGTCATTCTGCTTTGCCACCGCGCCGTCGATTTCCATGGCGAATTCCGGCCTGTTCTCGCGTACCCAGTTCACATAGTCTTCCACATCCTGTGGGTTCGCGCAGAGCTTGCCGTTTGGCGGGGTAAGAAAGCCGTATTCCCTAAGACGGGCCATCAGTTCCGAATGCAGGCGGCAGGGCTGCGCCGGGGCCCACTGCGCATCACCGAGGCTGTAAGCCAGAAAACGCAGGGGGCGCGATTCCGTAACCGAAATATCAAGCTGGCGCAGGGTTCCGGCTGCCGCGTTGCGCGGATTGGCAAAGGTCTTTTGCCCCAGCGATTCCTGCCGCTCGTTGAGGGCGTCAAAATCCTTCTTAAACATCACCACTTCGCCGCGTACTTCAAGCCGCGCGGGAAACGGCCCCTCGCCCCTGAGGCGCAAGGGCACTGTGCGGATGGTACGCACGGCCTCGGTAACGACTTCACCCACCTCGCCATCGCCGCGCGTCAGGGCCTCCTGCAACACGCCGTTCACATAGATGATTTCCAGCGCGAGGCCGTCAAGCTTGGGATCACACCAGAAGGCCTGGGGCAGAGGACCATTGACTTCCGTATCCCATGCGCGGCGCATGCGCTCCACAAAATCGCGCCACTCTTCCACAGAAAAGACGTTGTCCAGACCGTACATCTGGCGGCTGTGGGCTTTTTTGGCGAGGCCGTCCAGCAGCTTGCCGCCCACGCGCAGGGTGGGCGAATGGGCAGAACGCAGTTCGGGCCAGCGGTCTTCCAGCGCTGTCAGCTCATGGAACAGAGCGTCAAACTGGTCGTCCGAAATTTCCGGCGCATCCTGCGTGTGATACAGATAATTGTGGCGCTCCAGCTCTGCGGTCAGCCAGCGGGCGCGGTTGCGCTCCTCGCTGCTTGGGCCGCCAGCGGGGCCAGTGGCAAAGAGGCTGTTCTGCTCCTGCCTGCCGTTACGTGAATTCTGCGACATGAAAAAACCTTTTTGATGGTCAGCCGCCACGCCCTTGTTTGGTTTACGGGCTTTGCGGCGGCACTGCACACAGGGGCAAGCGCCCCTGTCTATTCGGGCATGGCGATAAGCCTGGCCCGCAAAATGCGGATGCGGTCACGCAGCTCTGCGGCCTGTTCAAATTCCAGATCGCGGGCCGCCTGACGCATTTCCTTTTCAAGCTTGGCAACAAGAACGGCAACATCCTCGGCAGTCAGCGGCACGGCATCGGCCTCGCGCTGTTTGCCCTTGCCCTTGCCGCGCCCGCGCCCGCCGCCATCTTCCACATACAGACTATCCAGTGGTGATTCAAGCGATTTACGGGTGCTGGTGGGCGTGATGCCGTGCTCTTCATTGTAGGCCGACTGCTTGGCGCGGCGGCGTTCCGTTTCGCCCATGGCGGCGCGCATGGAATCGGTGATCTTGTCCGCATACAGAATAACCTTGCCCTTCGCGTTGCGCGCGGCGCGGCCAAAGGTCTGGATGAGCGACCCCATGGAACGCAAAAAGCCCTCCTTGTCCGCATCCAGAATGCACACAAGCGACACTTCGGGTATGTCCAGCCCCTCGCGCAGCAGGTTGATGCCCACCAGCACGTCAAATTCCCCAAGCCGCAGCGCGCGGATGATCTGCATGCGCTCAAGCGTATCAATATCCGAATGCAGGTAGCGCGCCCGCACGCCCATGTTGCAGCAGTATTCGGTGAGGTCTTCCGCCATGCGCTTGGTAAGGGTGGTGACAAGCACCCTCTCCCCCAGCGTGACCTTGCCCCGGCATTCGCCCAGCAGGTTTTCCATCTGGCCCTTGGTGGGGCGCACCTCCACAACAGGATCCACAAGGCCCGTGGGGCGGATGATCTGCTCCGCCACAATGCCCTGCGCCTGATCCAGCTCGTACTTGCCGGGCGTGGCCGATACGTAAACCACCTGATTGAGCAGATTGGTGAATTCGTTGAACTGGAGGGGGCGGTTATCCAGCGCCGAGGGCAGGCGGAAGCCGTAGTCCACAAGGGTCTGCTTGCGCGAGCGGTCGCCCTTGTACATGCCGCCCACCTGCGGAATGGTGATGTGCGATTCGTCCACAAAGAGCAGAAAGTCTTCGGGAAAATAGTTGAGCAGACAGGACGGCGGCTCGCCCGGCTTGCGGCCGTCGAGGTGGCGGGTATAGTTTTCAATGCCGTTGCAGTAGCCGAGCTCTTCAATCATCTCAAGGTCAAGCTGGGTGCGTTGCTCAATGCGCTGGGCCTCCACAAGCTGCCCGTGCTCCTTGAAATACGTGAGCCGCACCGCCAGTTCATCGCGGATGTCGCTGGCAGCCCGCTTGAGGTTATCCTGCGCGGAAACAAAGTGGCTGGCAGGGTACAGCACGGTTTTGCTCACCTCGGCCAGCACCTCGCCCGTGAGGGGGTCAATCTCGCGCATGAGGTCGATATCGTCGCCAAAAAATTCCAGCCGCAGCGCCCGCTCGTGATGGTAGGCGGGAATGATTTCAAGGGCATCGCCGCGCACGCGGAAGGTGCCACGGTGGAAGTCGTAGTCGTTGCGCTCGTAGTGCACTTCCACCAGCCGGGTGATAAGCTTGTCCATGGGGAAGCGCTGCCCCACCTCAACGGGAATGACCATCTTGGCGTAGTATTCCGGCGAGCCAAGGCCGTAAATGCACGAAACCGAAGCCACAATGATCACATCGCGCCGGGTCAGCAGGGCATGGGTGGCGGCATGGCGCAGCTTGTCTATGTTGTCGTTGATGGACGAATCTTTTTCAATATAGGTATCCGAAGCCGGAACATAGGCCTCCGGCTGGTAGTAGTCGTAATAGCTGACAAAATATTCCACGGCATTGCGCGGAAACAGCTCCCGGAACTCGCCGTAAAGCTGGGCGGCCAGCGTTTTGTTGGGGGCGAGAACCAGCGCCGGGCGATTGCAGCGGGCAATGACGTTGGCCATGGTAAATGTTTTGCCGGAGCCGGTAACGCCCAGCAAAACCTGGGAGGGAACCCCGGCCTGAAGATTGTCCACCAGGGCGTCAATGGCCGTGGGCTGGTCGCCCGTGGGCGTGTATGCCGTTTCAAGGCTAAATGGGATGACCGGATTATCTTCCATAATATTATGTTTTGGAGTAAGAGGACAGGATTACATCAATAACGAACGGGAATTGCCATGGAAAAAATCTTCGTACCTTCACAGATAGATCTGCCCATCGACCGGGTTTTCATTGTGGCCGCAACCCTCAGCACCTTCAAGGGCTGCCGCCATCTGGACGTGCAGATTTTCCGCCCCGGCGCAACTGATGCCGAAGTGGAAGCCATCAAGGGTCTTGGCCTTGTGGCCCCGGCTGACCCTTCCGTTCCGGCAGAAGTGCTGCAAGGCGCTACGGAAGAAGCCGCCCTGCGCTGCGTGCTTGAATCCTTCACCGCTGAAGAAAGCCACGCGCTGGTTGAATACCTTGAAAAGCGCTATGCCGACCAGATTGAAAAGATCACGGTCTGCCCGCTTGATCTGCCCGTGCCCATGGGCGTTGCGCCGCTGGCAGGCATTGGCGAAGGCAAGACCACGGGCTTTATCCGCTTTGACGCGGTGCGCGACTACCCGCTGCCCTTCCCGGCCTATGGTTTTTACGATCTGGCCGCCCAGAAGCCGTCTGCCGGAGAATAACTGTACACAACTCCCCAGGGCAGCCACGGAAACGGCAGGCCGCTTTCAACCATTTCAGGCGTTGCGCAATGTTGCGCAGCGCCTGTTTGCGTTTGCGTGGCAAGGGCGCGCTCAAGCTCGGCCTGAAAAACCGCGCGCGGCAGCATCACGCCGCCCATACGCATGATGTGCGGCGTTTCCTGCTGGCAGTCAAGCAGGGTTGCTCCGCGCTGGCGCAACAGGCCCACAAGCCCTGCCAGGGCGGCACGTGAGGCCTCCGGCTGGGTGTGGAACATGGATTCGCCAAAAAAGGCCCGCCCCAGCGCCACGCCGTACAGACCGCCCACCAGTTCGCCATCGCGCCAGGCCTCAATGGAATGGGCATAGCCAAGGGCGTGCAGGTCTTCGTAAGCGCGCATCATGTCGTCAATAATCCAGGTGCCGCCCTCCTTGTCTCTTGGCGCCGCACAGGCGCGGATCACCCGCCCGAAAGCGGCATTATGGGTCAGCTCAAAAGGATGCAGACGCAGTTTGCGCGCGCTGCGCGCAGGCAGACGAAAGCCCTCAAGGGGCATGACGCAGCGGGGATCCGGCGACCACCAGAGAATGGGCATTCCCTTGGAGTACCAGGGAAAAAACCCACGGCTATAAGCAGCAACCAGACGTTCTGGCCGCAGATCGCCGCCCAGACACAGCAAGCCGTCTTCACGGGCTGATTCCGGCGGCGGAAATTGAGAGGCCAGTGCTGTAAATGCCCCGATCATAGCGTCCTTTGCCGACAGAGTACCATTTGAATATTTGGGGGATGGGGCGGATGCCATTGAAAACAGCGACAAAGCAAACGGGCCGGAACTGCCGCATACGGCAACAGCCCCGGCCCGCCTTTGTGCATATAATCAGGCGTCTACAGGCACCGGCTTACGGCTTTTGGCCGCGCTCCCCTCATGTTCAAGGGCCAGTTCTTCGCCCTTGACCGTCAGTTTTGCAGTGCCACCCTTCTTGAGCGAGCCGAACAGCAGTTCGTGCGCCAGGCGGTCTTCCAGCTCCGTGCGCAGCAGGCGGCGCAGGGGCCGCGCACCCATGGAGGGATCAAAGCCCTTGCGGGCCAGCCACTTGCGGGCGGTCTCCGTGAGTGTAAGCGTTACGCCGCGCTGCTCGAGGCTGGTGCGGATTTCGCCCACAAACTTATCCACAATGCGCAGCATCATGGGTTCTGTGAGGCTGCCAAAGGGCACCAAGGCGTCCAGCCGATTGCGGAATTCAGGGCTGAAGGTATTTTCCACAGCCTTGAGGCCCTTGTGCGCCGCATCCTGCGGGGCCGTGCCGCCAAAGCCCATGGCAGGCCGCGACATTTCAAAGGCCCCGGCATTGGAGGTCATGATAAGGATAACGTGCGAAAAGTCCGTCTTGCGCCCGGTGTTGTCCGTCAGCGTGGCGTAATCCATCACCTGGAGCAGCACGTTGAAGATATCCGGGTGGGCTTTTTCCACCTCGTCCAGCAGCACCACGGAATACGGAGCCTTGCGCACGGCCTCGGTCATGAGCCCGCCCTGATCAAAGCCCACGTAGCCTGGAGGCGCGCCGATGAGCCGCGAAACAGAGTGCTTTTCCATGTATTCGCTCATGTCGTAGCGCAGAAATTCCACGCCCATGAGTTTGGCAAGGCTGCGGGCCACTTCCGTTTTACCCACGCCCGTAGGCCCGTAGAACAGGAAGGCCCCTGCGGGGCGCTGCTCCTGCCCAAGCCCGGCGCGGGCGCGCAGAATGGCGCGCACGGTCAGCTCAATGGCTTTTTCCTGCCCGAACACAAGACTCTTGAGGTCTTTTTCAAGCGTAGCCAGCTTGTTGCGTTCCTTGCCGGAGACTGTGCGCACGGGTATTCCCGCCATGCGGGCCACAATGCGTTCCACATCGGGCACGCCTACCAGAGGGGCGTCCTTGCCGCTCTTTTTGGCAGGCTTTCCGGCAGGTGTTACGCCACGGCCCAGGCGCACGGCAGCGCCAGTTTCGTCCAGCACGTCAATGGCCTTGTCGGGCAGCAGGCGGTCGCGCACATGCCGCGCGGTAAGATCCACCATGGCCTTGAGGGCCGCAGGGCTGTAACGCACATGATGATACTGCGCATAACGCGGCTCAAGCCCTTCAAGAATACCAAGGCATTCTTCCGTGGTCGGCTCGGTAAGGTCAATGCGCTGAAACCGGCGCGCCAGCGCGCGGTCTTTTTCAAAATGGTTGCGGTATTCCTCGTAGGTGGTGGAGCCAATGCAGCGGATTTCGCCATTGGCGAGCACGGGCTTGAGCAGGTTGGACGCGTCAAGCGAGCCGCCAGAGGTGGAACCAGCGCCCACGATGGTGTGGATCTCGTCAATAAACAGGATGCAGTCGGGCTGCTCCTTGAGCTTTTGCACCACGGCCTTGAGGCGGCCTTCAAAATCGCCCCGGTAGCGGGTGCCCGCAAGCAGAAGGCCCATATCAAGGGCATAGAGCTTTGTTTTGGCAAACATTTCAGGGACGTTGCCTTCCACAATGCGCAAGGCAAGGCCCTCGGCCAGGGCTGTTTTGCCAACGCCGGGGTCGCCCACAAACAGGGGGTTGTTCTTGCGGCGGCGGCATAGAACTTCAACCGCGCGGTCAAGTTCCGCGGTGCGGCCCACTAGGGGGTCAATCTTGCCTTCCCTGGCACGGGCCGTAAGCTCGACGGTATACTGGGCCAGGGGGTCTGCCTTGGCTTCGCCGTCCCCGGCTTCGGCCCCGGCTTCCACGCCGCGCGAACCGGAGCCTTCATCAAGGCCGTGCGAAATAAAGGTCAGCACGTCCAGCCGTTCAACGCCCTGTTTGCGCAGATAGAAGTGAGCGTAGCTTTCTTCCTCATCAATGATGGAAATAAGCAGATCGCCAAGCTCCACAGCGTCGCGCCCGGAGGAGCGGATATGCTCCAGCGCGCGTTCAAGCACGCGCTGCACGCTGTCCGTCTGCGTGACTTCGTGCTTTTCCGCAAGAGATATGGGTTCCAGTTCCTTGTTGAAAAATTCCTCAAGCTGCTCGCGCAGCACAGGCACGCTTGCCCCGCTGCCCTCAAGAATGATGCGTCCCTTCATGCTGTTGGTCAGCGCAAAGAGCACATGCTCCACAGTCAACAGATCATGCCGTCGCCGGTG
Organism: Desulfovibrio sp.; assembly: GCF_035644575.1. Classification (GTDB taxonomy): domain Bacteria; phylum Desulfobacterota; class Desulfovibrionia; order Desulfovibrionales; family Desulfovibrionaceae; genus Desulfovibrio. The sequence continues at coordinate 13,516 of NZ_DASQOG010000225.1, forward strand.
GGCTTCCATGAGGGCGTCCCGAATGACCAACTGAACATTTTTACTCAACATAGGCTTATCTCAATGGATTTTTTCCATGGTGCATTTAAGGGGATACCCTGCCGCCCGCGCCGTGTTGTGCACACGCCGAACCTTGGCCTCGGCTATTTCAAGGGTGTATATGCCGCATTGGCCTACCCCGCGCTGGTGTACCGCCAGCATGATGGCCGTGGCTTCTTCGGCGGTTTTGTGGAAAATACCGCACAGTACCGACACCACAAACTCCATGCTTGTATAGTCGTCATTGTGCAGGAGTACCCGGTAGCGATCCGGTTCCTTGAGTTTTTTTTCCACGATTACGCGGCTGTCGCCGCTGGTTTGATTGTCGGGGATAAAAGACATGCATGGCTCCCAAGACGTTTCAGCTCTGCCGCGATGAATCCGCGCCGACATCGGCCTTTTCTGTCAGGCCCAGCACTGTGCGCCAGTGCGCCCTCTGCGCTTCGTCAAACACAAAGGAAAGCTGTTTCGGCTTGTTGTTTTGCCGCAACCATTCCTGATGCAGCTCATGATAACTTTTGATGCTTATTTCGGCATTGTCAAGGTTCAGACGCTTCTCGACCCT
>NZ_DASQOG010000226.1:0-9474 GCF_035644575.1 Desulfovibrio sp.
ATCCACCTTCAGGGACAACCGACTGTAATCTGAGGATTCCATGCACGCACCCAAATTGCTGATAACCGCCCTTTTATTGACCCTGTGCTGTGCCCTGGCCTCTCCCGCCGTATTTGCGGCGGAACCGACCCCCGCCGCCAAGCAGGATTCCCCCAAGGCAGACACTGCCAAGCCTGACACTGCCAAGCCCGATGCCGCCAAACAGGACGCCCCCAGGGGCGACAAGGCTGACAAGGCCGACAAGCCCGCCTCCAAAACCGATGCCAAAGCTGATGCAAAAGCTGATGCAAAAGCTGACGCAAAAGCTGACCAAAAGGCTGACGACAAAGCTGAGGCCAAGGTTGACACCAACGAAGAACCCGCCATCGCCACCCTGCCCCTGCGCGACCCTTGGGAAATGGTCTGGAGCGGGCAAAAGGCCATGCTCGATGAAATCACCCAGAAGGCCACGGCCATGGGGGATACCTTTGCCCAGCGGTCAACCAATCTGAGCCAGAAGGTTCAGCCCTTTATGGAAGAAGCACGGCGTCTGCTGGTGCTGCTCAATACGTATAAAAACTGGCCCAACCCCGTTGAAGCTGTCAGCCGCCGCATCACGGCCACGGTGCTTGATCTGCGCAAGGTGCTTGACCCTGTGCTGGTTGCGCGCACCGAAGCCCAGGCCCTGCTGGAACGCGTGGGCTATCTGGCCGACAGCATGCCTGAAGACCTGCACGATGGCAGCCTTAGCCCGGAAATGCAGGAATACGGCAAAACGCTGGCGCTCACCCGTCTGCGCCTCACAGCCGTGCTGGCCCAGTACGACTCGGCCCTTGCTCCTGCTCTGGCGCTTATCAAGCGGCTGGAAAAGATGCAGGAAGAAATCAACGCCCAGATCCCCCTGCTGTGGAAGAACTATTATCTGCAAAGCCCGGTACCCTGGCTCAGCCCCGATGCATGGGCCGACTTTGGGCGGCAGATGCACTATTCGGTTCAGGGCATGATCCTGCGCCTGCCTGTGGAAGTTCCTGTCACGCTTGAACGCTGGGGTACGGCAGTGCTGCGCTTTATCCTCGGTCTGCTGCTTACCGGCGTGCTCACGGTGCTGCTGTACCGCCGCTGGGCCGCGCAGGACAAGGACGAAAACAGCACCCTGCGGCATGTTTTCCGCGTGAGCCTGCCCTGGCTGTGCGTGGGGCTGGCATTTCTCGGCAGTTCCATGTCCGCATCCGGCGAGTTCTTTCGCCTGTTTCTGGCCCTGGGCAACTTGTGCCTCATTGTGGCCCAGATACACCTGGCATGGGACCTGCGCCTGCTGAAATACCCCGAGGTGCCGCGCCAAAAGCCGCCCTTCTGGATACTCATTCAGCCAACGCTGTGCTCATACGTGCTGCTCTATCTGCCGCTGACCAAGCCTCTGGTGCTGGTTATCTGGCTGTGCATCGTCATTATTTCCATTGTGCGGCAGCACCGCAGGCCCAAGCTTGATCTTGGCCCCATGCATGTGGAAACCAGCGTGCTTGAATGCGAACCCATTGTGCTGTGGATATGCCTTGTGCTGACCCTGTCCGGTCTGCACATCTACAGCATGGTGCTGTACCTGCTCTTTGTCTCCTGCTCGCTGGCCCTGCAACTCTGCATGGGCGGCATGTCTCTTGTCAGCAGCCTCAACGACAAGCTGCCTCAGGAAGGCGTGCGCGCAGCCCTTGCTCACCTTGCCGTGGCGCTCTCCGCCCCGGTGGTGCTGGTTGCGGCCTTTGTGGGCGTTTCGCAGTGGGTCGGCACATTGCCCGGCGGCATGTATCTGCTCCAGCATTATGTTCTGCGCGGCGTCAATGTGGGCGCTACGCAATTCAATGTTGTGCACCTGCTGCTCATCATCACCATGTTCTACCTCACGCGCACGGCGGTTGCCATGGGTTCGCGCTTTCTGGCGCGCCTGCCCAAGCAGGGGCTGGCTATCGACGCCACGCTCATTCCGCCCATGCAGACGGCCTTTACCTATGCGCTGTGGTGCTGCTTCGGCCTGTTCGCCCTGCGCGCCGTGGGCATGGAGCTGAGCAACCTCGCCATGGTAGCCGGTGGTCTTTCTGTCGGTATCGGTTTCGGCATGCAGACCATCGTCAACAACTTCCTGTCGGGTCTGATACTGATCTTCAGCCGCACCCTCCAGGCGGGCGATGTGGTGGAAGTGGGCGGCACCCAGGGCCGCGTGCGCAAAATCAGCGTGCGCGCCACAATGGTGGAAACCTTTGACAATGCCCTGATTATTGTCCCCAACTCGGAATTTGTGGCCAGCCGCCTTATCAACTGGACGCGCAACAGCCGCACCGTGCGCAGGGAAATCAAGGTCGGCGTGGCCTATGGCTCCGATGCCAATGCGGTGATGAAAATCCTGCTGGCAACGGCCAACGCCAACAGCAACGTGCTCAAATATCCCCCGCCGAGCGTGGCCTTTGCGGATTTTGGGGCCAGTACGCTTGATTTCAGCCTCAAATTCTGGGTGCGGGATTATGACGTCTCTGTTTCCACAGCTTCGGACATCCGCGTGGAAATCGAGCGCGAATTCCGCGAACAGCGCATTGAAATCGCCTTCCCGCAGCTTGACGTGAACATCAAGGAACTGCCGCCTCGCACAAGGACGCCTCAACCGGCGGCGGAACCGCGCGCAAGCAGAAGACGCGCGCCGCGCCGTCCGCGCAAGGTGCTGCCTGCCGGAGCCAAGGGCAAACCGGATGGCAAAAATGCGCCCGTTGTCGCCCCCGATGACGGAGACGATGACGAGAACAACAGTTAAGCGCCTTCCGCGCGAATGATCGCCGCAGCAATGCCCGGTTATCACGCGGGCATGCGGGCGGCCTTGCAAATCAAGGGAACGCGCTCTTGCAGCCCAGTTTTAACCGGCGCATCCGCGCCCGAACCACAGGAGAACACCATGATCAACCGCGCTGATGCTCTGGAATGCTTTGAAAAAGAACTTTTTGGCGGGCCGGGCGCTGTCCATTTTACCAAGATCGTCAATGAGAACGGGCTGGCTGGCAAAGGCCGTCTGTTCAACATCGGTACGCTCAAACCCGGCTGTGCCGTGGGCAACCACAAACACAACGGCGAAATCGAAATATACTACATCCTTGAAGGCGAAGGCATGTACAACGACAACGGCGTTGAAGCCCCCGTCAAGGCTGGCGACGTGACCGTGTGCAACGATGGCGAAAGCCACGCCCTGCTCAATACCGGTTCCACAGATCTCAAGATGGTGGCCCTGATCCTGTTTACCAAGTAAACAAATCCGCCCCATATATGAAACAGACGAGGCCCCTCAGTGAGGGGCCTCGTTTATTTTAGCATGTCTGCATCTGACCGTTAATACTGAATATAGGCCACATGAGTCTGGAGGTATTCCATGAGGCCGTGCTTGCCGTCCGCGCCGCCAATGCCCGACTTGCGCCAGCCAGCATGGAAGCCCTGCATGGCCTCGAAGTTTTCGCGGTTCACGTAGGTCTCGCCAAACTTGAGACGGTTCACCGCTTCCATGGCCGTGGATACGTTGGTGGTGTAGATGGAGGACGTCAGGCCGTAGTCGCAGTCGTTGGCAAGGGTCAGGGCTTCATCCAGATCGTGGAAGGTCATCATGGGCAGCACAGGGCCAAACACTTCGTTGCGCACGATCTCCATGTCCTGACGGCAGTTGCGCAGCAAGGTGGGCGTGTAGAAGTAGCCGGAATCCCGGTCTGCGGGCGCGCCGCCGACAACGGCTTCCGCGCCGTCCGCTTCCGCGCGCTTGACCATGCCGCTGATCTTTTCAAGATGCTCGGCGCTGATCTGGCTGCACATGTCAGGTGCCGGATCGTCAAAAGGATTGCCCAGACGCACGGCGGCAAAGGCAGCCGCCAGCTTTTCGGCGAACATGTCGGCCACGCTTTCGTGCACGTAGAGGCGTTCCGCGCAGTTGCACACCTGCCCGCTGAACACCGTTCGCGAGGCCGTGACGGCCTTGACCGCCAGATCCATATCCGCATCGGCGCAGACAATGGCTGGGGCCTTGCCGCCCAGTTCCAGCGAGACCTTGGTAATGTTCTGCGCGCTAGCGGCAATGATGCGCTGCCCGGCCTCCACGCTGCCTGTCAGGCTGACCATGTCGGTCATGGAGCTGGAAGAAAGGGCCTCGCCCAGGGTGCCGCCGCCGCCCGTGACAAAGTTTACCACGCCAGCGGGCAGATCCAGTTCCATGAGCAGGCTGGCAAAATGCATGACCGTGGCAGGGGCAACACTGCTGGGCTTGATAACCGTGGTGCAGCCCACGAGCAGCGAGGGGGCGACCTTGCGCGCCATGACAAAGAAGGGGAAGTTCCACGGGCAGATGCCCACCACAACGCCAATGGGCTTGCGGTACAGCAGGATATTTTCGCGCGGGCGGTCGCTCTGGATGATCTCGCCCTCGTAGATGCGCGCCCATCCCGCATAGTAGTCAAAATACTCGGCGGTGAGGTCGATTTCTACCTGGGCCAGGGGGTGGGTTTTGGCCTGTTCCTCGGCGAGGATACGCCCAAGTTCCAGCCTGTGCTTGCGGATAAGATCCGCCATTTTTTTAAGGTATCCGGCGCGGGCCACCGCCGGAAGCGCCGCCCAGGCATCCTGCGCCCTGTGCGCGGCTGCAAGCGCCGCCAGCCCGTCCTCGCGCCCGCCGTTGGGCGTCTGGGCCATTATTTTGCCAGTGGAGGGGTTCTCCACCTCAATCATTGCAAAGCCTGTCGGGGAAACCAATTTGCCGTTGATGAATTGTTGGTATGTACGCATGGTTGCTCCTTGGTTTGTGCAAGCATAGGCACACATGGCAGCAAAGGTAAAGATGCTCCCTTTTTTACGTATTCAGCAAATGCGCATGGCCGCAAGGTGGGCCAACCGTGCAACGGCTCCCTCACCCTGCGGCCATGCGCAACAGACGCCACACAGGCGCTACGCTGTACGCGATTTTACATGCGGGAAATCACGGCCAATGCACCGTCCATAAAATGCTGGTCAACATCCTCGATGGCGCCCTTGTCACAGGCCTGTGCAAGGGCAGGATCAATGGGCAGGCGGGCAAGCACCTTCAGGCCGTGCCGCTGGGCCACGGCATCAATATGGCTCTCGCCGAATATCCTGTATTCCTTGTTGTTATCCGGGCATTTGAAGTACGAGTAATTCTCCACAAGCCCAAGGATGGGAATATCCATCTGGCGCGCCATATCAATGGCTTTTTGCACGATCATGCTCACCAGCTCCTGCGGCGAGGTCACAACCACAATGCCGTCCACCGGCAGCGACTGAAACACGGTCAGCGGCACATCGCCCGTTCCTGGAGGCATGTCCACAAACATGTAGTCCACATCGCGCCAGACCACGTCCGACCAGAACTGCTTGACCGCGCCGGCAATGATGGGCCCGCGCCAGAGCACGGCGTCGGAATCGCCGGGCAGCAGCAGATTCATGGACATGATGTCCACCCCGCCCTTGCTGCGCTCGGGCACAAGGCCGTCGCCCTCAACATGGGCCTTGCCCGTCAGTCCGAACACGCGCGGGATGGAAGGGCCGGTGATGTCCGCATCAAGGATGGCGCAGTGTTTGCCCTGCCGGGTCAGGGCTACCGCCAGCAGGGATGTGACCAGCGACTTGCCCACGCCGCCCTTGCCGCTGACAACGCCTATTACCTTGCCAACACGGCTTTTGGGGTGCGGTTTGACGCGAAAATCCTGCGCCTCCTGCCCCTCGCTGCGCTCGTTGCACTGCTCGCCGCAGGAGCCACACTGATGATTGCAATCACTCATGGTTCATTGTCCTCTCGGAATGGTTAGCTTTCAGAAGCATTTTTTCAGGCAACTGGGCTTTGCCTGTTTTTTATTATTGACATATGTCATAAACACACATACTCCTGTTTATGACATATGTCAATAACTGCAACATAAGGAGGACAACATGCCTCGTTTCGATCACACAGGGCCGGAGGGCAATGGTTCGCGCACAGGGCGCGGTATGGGCAGATGCGGCGGCAAGGCTGCCAACGCGGCAGGACGCGGCATGGGAGCTGTGCCTGATGCGGGCCAGCCCGCAGATCAAGGAATGGACGCAAGCCAGAACATGGGGCAGCGCATGGGCCAGAATATGGGCATGGGCCAAGGCCGCTGCTGCCGCCACGGACAACGGCACGGCAACAGGGGCGGCAACTGCGCCATGAAAGGGCAGGAAGCAGGCCAGGGCATGGGCCGTGGCCAAGGGCGTGGTATGGGGCGTGGCATGCAGCAGGGCAACGGCCCCGCAGGTCGGGCAGAAAGCTGCGGCGTAGGCCCTGCGGCAGGCAGTGACGCCGCGGGCAATAACAGCTAAAGTGACCGTATATGAATGAGCAAGGCCGCCCGGCCAGTGTGCGCATCCAGTGCGCGCCATTGCCGGACGGCCTCCAAGAGGATTGCATGCCAAGACCAAAAAAATGGCGCAAAGTCTGCTGCCTGCCGGAAAACCGCAACTTTGGGCCGCTGCCGGGCTTTGAACAGAGCACCCCGCAGGCGCAGCAGGAAGTCATCATGACCGTGGATGAATATGAGGCCGTGCGCCTCATTGATCTTGAGGGCATGAATCAGGAGGCCTGCGCTGAAAAAATGCGCATTGCCCGCACCACCGTGCAGAGCATCTATGCGGAAGCGCGCAAAAAACTGGCCGACTCGCTGGTAAACGGCAAGCTGCTGCGCATTGAGGGCGGGGATTATGAATTGTGCGATGGGCACGGTACACGCTGCGGCGTGGGCGGCTGCCATAGACGGCGTGGCGGTTTTGGGCAGTAGCGCATAAAGCCAGCCCACCGGGAGAGCTCTGATGCAACAAGCCGCAGATGAACGCCCCGCCCGCAGGCGCGGCAAAAACACAGCACCCGCAGGATCTCGCGCGGCACATGCCGCAACGCAGTATCATCCTACGAGCGCATCAGCAAAAAAATCAGGCTTCTTCGTTCTTGCACACGTCCACCCACACGCCTCCCGTGATCCGCTCCAGCTCCGCCAGAGTGAGCCTGGCGGCATTGTTGGGCGCGCCCGCAGCCGGATACACGGGATCATAGCGCTTGAGGCTTTCGTCCAGATACACGGCAACGCCCTCGGGCAGAGCAAAGGGGCAGACACCGCCCATGGGATGCCCCACCTGGGCTTCCAGATCTTCCGGCTTGATAAAACGGGCCTTGGCGTGAAAGGCGTCCTTGAACTTGCGGTTGTCCAGCCGGGCCGTGCCCATGACCACCAGCACCATCGGCGCGTCATTGACGCTGATGGACAGGCTCTTGGCAATGCGCCCCGGCTCGCAGCCAATGGCCTGAGCAGCCAGATCAACGGTGGCGCTTGAAACTTCAAACTCCCGGTATGCCTCTTCAAGACCATGGCGGGCCAAAAACTCCCGCACTGCATCAACGCGCATTTCTTTCCCTTATTTTTGCTGCAACGCGGGCTTCTGCCGCGCGCCGCAGGCATTATCAGCGGCGCACCACAAGGGCAATGCCCGCCAGCACCAACACCAGCCCAAGCATTCTGCGCCAGTCAAAAGGAATGGCATTGAGGCCGAACCAGCCGTTGTGGTCAATAATGGCCGCCATAACAAGGTTGCCAAAAATCATGGCGACGAGCGTAGCCAGCACGCCAATACGCGGCGCGGCCAGGGTTGTGCTCACAACCATGAACGCGCCCAGCACCCCGCCAGCCCACTGCCATGCAGGGGTTTCAATTACGCGGAACACATTGCCCCGCCCCATCAGCAGAACCGGAACAGCCAGAAAAGCCGCGCCTATGGCAAAGGAAATAAGCCCGCTTTCCAGCAGCCCCACCGTGCGGCTCAAGGCCGCGTTGATGGGCGGTTGCAGGGCCACAATGCAGCCCGCAAACACAACCAGCGCAATGTAGTACATGCCGCCTCCCTGCTCAGGCCGTTTCCTCCGCCGAAGCCGCTTCGCGCAAAAAAGGCGTGTGCGTAACAGCCATGAGTATGCCCTCCGGGCTGAGGAATCTGGTGACGGTCTGCCCCCAGGGTTCTTCCTTCAGCCGGAGAAGCAGCTCATAGCCGTTCTGTTCAAGAATGCGCGTGGCGGAAACAATGTCTTCCACATCAAGCTCAAGCCAGGCCTGCGGCACTGGCAGACGTTCCGGCCAGACCTCCTCGCCAAAGCAGGAGAGCGCGGCCTTTTCCAGCGGCCAGAGGGCGAAGTGTTTTACGCCCTCCAGACACTGGGAATGCCAATAGCCTTCGTAGCCTTCTTCATGGCGCATGGGCAGGCCCAGCACCTTTCTGTACAGCTTGCCGCTTGCGTCAGGGTCGGCCACTACCGGGCCAAAACCAGCCACAAACAGAACCCGTATACCTTCAGGAAGCTTGTTCTGCATGGTTTACTCCCGGTTTACAGCCCGTTGGGGTCATCTGCCGCAGGGGCTGCCTGACGCTTAAGCCAGAATGCCTTCGGGCAGGGGGCCAAACACGGATTCATACCGCTGCCGGAAGACTTCAGGCGAATACTCGTGTTCCTGCGTGCCCATTTTTTCAAGGCAGAAGCTGGCGCTCACAGAGCCGATCTTGGCGGCTTCAGGCATGGAAAGCCCGTGCAGCAGGCCCTTGAGCAGACCCGCGCGGTGGGCGTCGCCCGCGCCTGTGGGGTCGAGAATCTGACGGGGAGGTACAGCGGGAATGCGCGTTTCCGTGCCGTCCGCGCCGCGCACCAGCGCGCCGTCCGCGCCGAGAGTGGTCACAAGCCACAGGGTGCGGCCCACCAGCTCGTCTTCGCTCTTGCCCGTAGCCTTGCAGATCATGTTCAGTTCATAGTCGTTGGTGATGCAGGCAAAGGAGCCTTCAATGGCCGCCAGCAGATCATTGCCGGTGAGCACGGGCAACTGCTGGCCGGGGTCGAAAATATAGGGAACGCCCTTTTCGCGGTAAAATCCCGGCAGGCGGCGCATGTCTTCCACATTGCCGGGGGAGATGATGGCAATGTCCTTATCACCATCAATGGCGGGGAAGCTGTAATCGGCGGGGAGGCTCATGGCGCCGGGGTAAAAACCGGTGATCTGGTTGCTGTTGAGGTCGGTGGTGATGTAGCACAGGGCGGTAAAGATTTCTTCCGCCCGGCGGATACCTTCCAGCGGCAGCCCCATATTTTCCAGCACAATGGCGTAAGGGCCAAAGTCGCGCCCTGCGGCGGCAACGATGGTGGGTTTTTCGCCAAGCAGGGCCAGAGAATAGGCAATATTGCCCGCGCAGCCGCCACGCCGTTCATCCATGCCGTCCACCATGAAGCTCACGTTGATCATGTGCAGCTTGTCCATCAGGATGTGATCCTGAAAACTGCCGGGGAAGGTCATGATGCGGTCAAAAGCCAGTGATCCTGAAACATAGATGGACATAGTTTCCTCTTGATGACGTGACGGATGAAGGTTGGTCAGGCCGTGGGCGGCAGACTGTTTTCTGTAATCCAGCGCAAAAAAGGCTGAT
>NZ_DASQOG010000227.1:0-19223 GCF_035644575.1 Desulfovibrio sp.
TTTTGGTGGCTTTTTCCAGAGGGGTCATAGCAAAACCTCCATGCGCAGCAGCGCCGTATTGCTAAAATAACGGCGGAATGGCCGCCGCGTTGGAATGGAAAAATATAGTTGAAAGCAATTTTCTGTCAAGTAAAAGAAGTGAAAAATTTTTCAGCCGGGCTGCGGCGCGCAAACCTCATACTATTGCGGACGCTTGTAAAAAAGCAGCCGCTCCGTCTGGCCTAGCCGCCCAGATATGCCTCGCGCACGCTGGCATTGGCAAGGAGGTTCTCGGCGCGGTCTTCCATGACCACGCTGCCCACTTCAAGCACATAGCCGCGCGTGGCCAGCTTGAGCGCCGCCCGCGCGTTCTGTTCCACCAGCAGCACTGTCACGCCTTTCTTGTTGATGGCCCGCACGGTTTCAAAGATGGAGCGCACCAGCAGCGGGGCAAGGCCCAGCGAAGGTTCATCCAGCAGCAGGAGGCGCGGCTCGGCCATGAGGGCTCGGCCTATGGCGAGCATCTGCTGCTCGCCGCCGGAAAGCGTACCCGCGAGTTGATCTTTGCGCTCGTGCAAACGCGGAAAAAGATCAAAAATCCATTCCAGCGTGCGCTCGCGGCGGGCCTTGTCCTCAATGCAGAATGCCCCGAGGCGCAGGTTTTCCAGAACGCTCATGATGCCGAAAACGCGCCGCCCTTCGGGCGACTGGGCAATGCCAAGCCCCACGACCTTGTGGCTCGGCAGGCGCAGCAGGTTTTGCCCTTCAAAGATGATTTCGCCTTCAAATGGGCGCACCAGCCCGCTGATGGACAGCAAGGTGGTGCTTTTGCCCGCACCGTTGGCCCCGAGAATGGTGACGATTTCGCCTTCGTCCACCCTCAGGTCGATGCCGTGCAGCACTTCAACACTGCCGTAGCGCACGCGCACATTAGACAATTGCAACAGGGACATGGTTTACCACTTTTCGTCGTCTGCGCCCAGATAGGCCTCAATGACGGCGGGATCCTGACGCACGTCTTCGGGCTTGCCCTGGGCAATCATGGTGCCGTGTTCCAGCACCACCAGTTTTTCGCAAATCTTCATCACCAGACGCATGTCGTGCTCAATAAGCAGCACGGTGATGCCCCTGTCGCGGATGGCCCGGATGGTATGCACCAGAGCGGCGGTTTCCTGATCGTTCATGCCGCCTGCGGGTTCGTCCAGAATCACGAGGCGCGGATCGGAGGCCAGGGCGCGGGCTACCTCAAGCAAACGCTGGTTGCCGTAAGAAAGGCCGCCAGCGGCCTCGGTATAGCGGTCGGCAAGGCCCACAAATTCCAGCTCTTCCATGCAGCGGGTAACGGCGGCTCTTTCTTCCTTGCGTTGACCCGGCGTGTGCAGCATGCACGATATCAGGCCGGATTTCATGCGGCAGTGCCGCCCGGCAAGCACGTTCTCCAGCACAGAAAGGCGGCCGAAGAGGCGGATGGTCTGGAACGTGCGGGCGATGCCCAGTTCCACCACCTTGTGCGGGCGCAGTCCTGCAATGGATTTGCCGTCAAAAAAGATGCGGCCCGATTCCGGCGTATAGTTGCCGGTTATGCAGTTGAAAACAGTGGTCTTGCCTGCGCCGTTGGGGCCGATAAGGCCTACAATGCTGCCAGCGTCCACGTCAAAGGTAAGATCATTCAGGGCAATCAGGCCGCCGAACATCTTGCTCATTTCTTCAAGGCGCAGCAGGGTCATGCGGGCCTCCCGTCAGTGGCAGCCGCAGGCGGCGCATCCACCTTGTAGCGCCGCTGCCTCGGGGGCAATAATCCCTGAGGCCGCCAGACCATCATGACCATCATGGCAAGGCCGAAGATAAGCATGCGCGCATTGGAAAATTCGCGCAGTACTTCGGGCAGGCCAATGAAAAGAAACGCGCTGATAAGCACGCCAAGCTGGCTGCCGCCGGAAAGTATGACCACCGCAAAGATGATCACTGATTCCATAAAGTTGAACGATTCCGGCGCAATGGTCGTCATTTTCGCGGCATAGAGCGTGCCAGCCATGCCCGCCCAGAACGCGCCCAGCACAAAGGCCGCCAGCTTGTAATGGGTGACGTTGACCCCGCAGCCTTCTGCGGCCACGTCATCTTCCTTGATGAAGTTCAGCGCCCGGCCAAAGCGGGAATGCCACAGGCCGTAGAACAGCAGCAGGCTCACGCCCACCATGCCCCAGACCAGAAAATAGAACTGCATGCTCTTGACGATCTTGAAGCCAAAAAACATGGGCCGACTGATGCCGAAAATGCCGTTGGCGCCGCCCGTGAGGCCGAAAACATCGTTGATAAGCGCAATGCGCACAATTTCCACAATGCCGATGGTGACGATCAGCAGATAGTCCCCGCGCAGGTGGATGATGGGGCGGGCCACAATAAGGGCGAATATGGCCGCCGCCGCGCCGGAAATGGGCATGACCCAGAGCACGGGCCAGTGGCAGACCGTGTTGAGAATGGCGGTGGTGTATGCGCCCACGGCAAAAAAGGCAGCGTGCCCCATATGGAATATGCCCGCCTGTCCCAGAATAACATTGAGTGAAAGGGCCAGCAGGGCGTAGAGGCCAACGCTCACGCACACATCAAGCCAGTAGGCATTGCAAAAGAGCGGCAGTGTGCACAAAAAAAGGCCCGCAGCCGCATACACGGCAAAATTGCACGGAAGTTTTTTCATAGTTTGTCCGCCGTGCGCTCGCCCAGAATGCCGGTGGGTCGGATAATCAAAATGAGAATAAGCACCAGAAAGGCGATGGCGTCCTTCCAGGCAATGGCTATGTAGCCTGCGGCCAGGGCTTCGATAACGCCGAGCAAAAGCCCGCCCAGCATGGCGCCGGGGATGTTGCCGATGCCGCCTAGAATGGCGGCGGTAAAGGCCTTGAGGCCGTATGACCAGCCCATGGTAAAATCGATCTGCCCGTAGTAGATGCCCACCATCAGGCCCGCCGCGCCGCCAAGACCGGGGCCGATAAGAAAGACCAGCGAGATGATGCGGTCAACGTTGATGCCCATAAGCTGCGCCGCGCCGGGGTCGATGGCCACGGCGCGAATGGCCGCGCCTGTGCGGGTGCGCTGGATAAAGGCCCAGAGGCCGAGCATCAGCACAACGCTGGCCGCGATAACCAGCAGGCGCACGCCGGGCACTTCAAGGCCGAGCATCCTCACCGTAAAGTCGGGGCGCAGATAGTCGGGGTACACGTAGAAGCGCGCGCCGTAGATCAGCATGACCGCATTCTGGAAAAATATGGATGCGCCAAGGGCGGAAACCACGGCGGAGAGGCGGTTGGCATTGCGCAGGGGGCGGTATGCCGTACGCTCAAGCAAAAAGCCAATAATCGCCACCAGCAGGGCCACCATGACAAAAACTGCGGCTACCGCCAAAAAGGGATTGAGCGCACCCGCCATATTGCAGCTGACAAGCAGGGTAAGCCCCAGATAGGCGCCAATGGTAAACAGGTCGCCGTGGGCAAAGTTGATGAGCTTGAGCACGCCATACACCATGGTGTAGCCCAGCGCCACAAGCGCATAGATGCCGCCCACGGCCAGGCCGTTCAAAAGCTGTTGGAGAAATTGTTCCATAATGTTCGGCGTTGGTACTCGGCATTTGGCGGGCGACCGGGTTACCGGTCGCCCGCCGTAATGAACGCGTCCTCAAGGGGATTGCGCTTTTCGCCGGAGCGTTTATGCCCCGGGCGTGTATCTGTGCAACATGGGCGCGGTTTTTGACCGCGCCGCACTACTTGGGCTGCAAAACGAAGTTGCCCGTGGCGTCAACCTTGTAGGTACGGTAGAACTCGCCCACGCGGTCGCCCTTGGCGTCAAAACCAAGGTTGCCGGAAAGGCCGGGCATACCCTTGAGTTCCTTGAGCCATGCGGCCATTTCCTTGGGAGTGTCCTTGCCGGCTTCAAGCGCGCCTTCAATAACCTTGAAAGCATCGCCAGCCAGCACGGCCCACACGGAAACAGGTACGGTATTGTACTTGGCCTTGAAGGCTTTGAGGAAGTCCTTGGCTTCAGGCGTGTCCATATCCTGCGGCAGCGGCGGGCTGATGAAGAAATAGCCCGTGGCGGCTTCGTTACCGGCGATCTTGACCAGATCCTGATGGTTGGCGGCATCGCCGCCCATCATGGGAACGTTCCAGCCCATTTCTCTTTTCTGCCGCAACAGCATGCCGGTTTCAGGGTAGTAACCGGTGAAGAACACGAGGTCGGGATTGGCAGCCTTGAGCTTGGTCAGAATGGCGGTGTAGTCGCGCTCTCCGGGGGTAAGAGCATCGTAAAACACCACTTTCATGCCGTCTTTTTCAAGCACGGCCTTGGTTTCTTCCGCCAGGCCCTTGGCATACGAAGAATTGTCGTGCAGCAGGGCCACGGCCTTGTAGCCGCCCTTCTTGATGGCTTCGGCGGCGGATTTGCCCTGCGCATCGTCACGCGGGCAGGTGCGGAAAAAGAGCTTCAAGCCTTTTTCCGTGAGGCGCACGCTGGTGGAGCCAGTGCCGATCTGCACCAGTTCAGCCTCGTCCAGAATGCTCTGGCTGGCCTCGGTCACGGCGGAGCCGTAGGTGCCGATAACAGCCACAACTCCGGCGGAAGCAAGCTTCTGCGCGGCCAGAGCGGCGGTGCGCGGGTCGCCCGCGTCGTCTTCGACCACCAGCTGAACCTTGCGGCCCTTGATGCCGCCCTTGGCATTCACATCGTCAACCAAGAGGGTAACGATGTTCTTCATATCCAGGCCTTCGGAAGCCCATTTGCCCGTAAGCGGGCACATAAGGCCAACCTTGATGTCACCAGCCAGCGCCGCAACAGGCACAAGCAGGGTAAGGGCCAGAGCCCCAAGCCAACGACCAAGTGCTTTCATGAACTACCCCCGTCAGGTATGCATATATTGTGAGCAACGAACAAGCGTACCCTAAAAATGAAGAAAGAAAAAGCCCCCAGTATCGCCGGGCCGCGCTTTGGCGCAAACAGACGCAGCCCGGCAAGGGCGTCAGGGCAGCGCTTTCGCCATGCCGCCTTGCGCGGCAGTTGTAATCAGCTATGAGTACTTACGGCTGGTTTATACAGCAAAGCAGTGTGAGCCTGTCCAGACCGTCATGGCAAATTGCACGATTGTAACGCAATGCTCACACGACTATTTTATATTGGTCAAATTCTTCATGTATTATTAGCCAGCTAACAAGTATGTCGCGTTTGTGGCATCGTTAAGGCGATAAGTCTGAAAACAAAAGTAGCACGCTCTCGACAGCCAAAAAATAATGGGATAAGATAAAACTGTAAAAACAGAGAAGACCTTTATTTTTTTAAATGTTTTTCTGTTGCGGTTTTCGCGGTCAGAGGTTCGGCTGTTTCAGGTTCTCTCTGCGCCCTTTCCGCCGTACCTTCCTGCAAGCATTGCCGCAACTTGGGCCGCCCAGCATTGTCTGGCGGTCTGGCGGCGATTGCGCCCTTCGTCTTCCCGCAGCATTCGCCATCGCGCTCCATCTGTGAGCCAAGGAGGCCGTATGCGGTTCAGCTTTGACAAGGCAGCTTGCCAGAATACACGCAGGGCGCTGCACCGGGAGTGGCTGCTCACCAATGGGCGGGGCGACTGCTCCGGCAGCAGCATCTTGTGCTGCAACACGCGCAAATATCACGGCCTGCTTATCGTCAACACGCCGCATGGCCGGCATGTGCTGCTCTCTGCACTTGAGGAATCGGTGTGCGGCGGCGGCAGGGAATTCTTTTTTTCCACCCGTCAGCATCCCGGCACGCTCTATCCCAACGGACACGAGTATCTTGAAGCTTTTCAGCTCGACCAGTGGCCGCAGAGCACCTATCGGGTGGGCGAGGTAAGCCTGAACCGCGAGGTGCTGCTTGCGAGGGATAAAAGCCTGCTGCTGTTGCGCTATGAGCTGCGCGGGCCGGAGGGTATCCCCCCGCTCACTCTGCGCATCAAGCCCCTGCTGGCCTACCGGAATATCCACGCGCTCACTCGGGCAAACCCGGCCTTGCGGCCCGATACCGTTGCCGTGACCGGCGGTTTTGCCGTTCGTCCTTATGAAAGTTTGCCGCCCCTGTATATTCAGGCCGCCGGGGATTCCGGCAAGGCTTGCGCCAGGGCTGTAAATGCCGAGGGCGCGGCGGCCAGCGAAAAATGCGGGCCGCAAGCCGCCGCCAGTTTTGTGGCTGGGCCAGACTGGTGCCGCAATGTGGAATATTTTGAAGAGCGCGAACGCGGTTTTGACGACAGTGAAGACCTCTTCATGCCCGGCACGCTTGAAATAGCTCTGCCGCCGCTGCCGCAGGGCGGTTACGTGTATGTGGCGGCTGGCACGGAAGCCTGCGGAGAAAACCTGCGCGCACTGTGGGAGATGGAAAGCCGCGCCCGCACTGATGCCCATCTTGCTGGCGGCGGCCTTGCCGGGCAACTGGCGCAGGCTGGCGGCCAGTTCTGCATCACGACGCCTTCTGCCCGATCCACCGTGATTGCCGGGTATCCCTGGTTTGACGACTGGGGGCGCGACACGCTCATCAGTCTGCCGGGGCTGGCCTTTTACGCTGGACGCGAAGAATTTGGCCTGCGCGTTCTGGCCGAGGTGGGGCGGCATGTCCGCAATGGCCTTGTACCCAACATGTTTTCGGAATCGGGCGAGCATGCCTACAATACAGTAGACGCGTCCCTGTGGTATGCCTTTGCCCTGCAACAGGCGCTTGCCACTGTTCCCGATGGTCTGGCCTGGGCGCGGCAACACGCCTGGGATGCCCTGAAAGCCATCATCAAGGGCTACCGCAAGGGGCCGGGCATGGGCATCTTTGTGGATGCCGAGGGTCTGCTGCATGCGGGCAACGCCCACACCCAGCTCACCTGGATGGATGCCCAGGTGAACGGCTGCCCGGTCACTCCCCGGCACGGTTGCCCCGTGGAAATCAACGCCCTCTGGTACAACACGCTTGCCTTTGCCGACAGCCTTGCCGCCGCATTTCAGGAGCCGCTGCTCACGGGCGAGCGCCAGCGAGCAGCCATGCGCGATGCGTTTTTGCGCCGCTTCTGGACAACCGATGCGGGCGGCTATCTGGGCGACGTGTGGCGCAACGGACAGCTTGACCGAAGCGTGCGGCCCAATCAGATATTTGCCGTCTCCCTGCCGCATGCGGTGCTTGCGGACGATTTTCAGCCGCAAGTTGTGGAATGCGTGCGCAACAGGCTGCTCACGCCCTTTGGCCTGCGCACCCTTGCCCCTGACGCCGCCGCATACAAAGGCAGGTACGAAGGCAATGGCGAGAGCAGAGATGCCGCCTACCACCAGGGCACGGTCTGGCCCTGGCTGCTTGGCCATTACGCGGATGCGCTGCTGCACACGGCCTGGGATATGAACGGCGCTGTTCAGGGTTTGCTTGATATGGTGACGCCCCTGTTCTGCCAGCATCTCTGCGAAGCCGGACTTGGCAGCATTTCAGAAGTTTTTGACGGCTCCCCGCCATATAATCCCGGCGGCTGCACCGCCCAGGCCTGGAGCGTGGCCGAGTGCCTGCGCATGCTTAAAAAACTGCAAAAGGCCGCGCCGGATGTTTACGCTCAATGGGAGCAAAGGGTGGCGCATTGTCTGGCCCATCCCGCATCCGGCGACAAAACCGGCGTATGCAGGGCAACCATGACTCTGGGCGTGTCCGCGCCCGGCAGTGAAGAATAAGGGTTTAGCCATGCGAGTGCTTATGTTTGGCTGGGAATTTCCGCCCCACATCAGTGGAGGCCTGGGAACGGCATGCTTTGGCATGACGCAGGCTCTGGCAAAAAAAGGGGCGGAGATCATCTTTGTACTGCCCCGCGTGGAAGGCGGCAGTGGACAGAACAGTTTTTTGCGTCTGCGGGGGGCTTCGGGCACCCCGGTGGCTCCGCAGCTTGCGGAAAACATGACGCAGGCCGGGCATGAACTCTGGGCCAGCAGCATCCGCTGCCTGCCATTGGAAAGCCCGCTTGTTCCTTACCTCACGCCGCAAGGCTATGCCGAAGCACTGGAAAATCTGCGTCAGGAGCCAGGCAATGCGGCCAGTACTCGTGCTTTTGCGCCGCATGCGGGCAGTACTGCCCACAAAGGCGAGATCACGTTTGAACTGCACGGCGGTTACGGGCCTGACCTCATGGCCGAGGTGCAGCGTTACAGCCGTCTGGCCGGGGCCATTGCCGTGCAGGAACAGTTTGACGTCATCCACGTGCACGACTGGATGACCTATCCTGCGGGCATGATGGCCAGAGCGCTGACCGGCAAACCGCTGGTGGCGCATATCCACGCTACGGAATACGACCGCAGCGGCCTGAACATCAACGAACAGGTGGCGGGCATAGAACGCGCCGGGCTGAACGCAGCCGATGTTGTGGTTGCCGTAAGCCGCCTGACCCGAAAAACAGTCATTGAACGCTACGGCGTAGCGCCCGAAAAGGTGGTGGTTGTGCACAATGCCGTTGCGCGGCATGAGGCCGGGCGCTGCTATCTTGTGCCGCAACGCATCCGGCATGAAAAGCGCGTGTTGTTCCTCGGCCGTGTGACATTCCAGAAAGGGCCGGAATACTTCATGGAAGCTGCCCGTCTTGTGCTGCAAAAAATCCCCAATGTCCGCTTTTTCATGGCTGGCAGCGGCGACATGCTGCCGGCGTTGATCCGCAGGGCAGGGCAGTTGCGCATGGGGCGGCGCTTCCATTTTGCCGGATTTTTACGTGGCGAGGATGTGGACCGCATGTTCGCCCTCAGCGATCTTTATGTCATGCCTTCAGTTTCCGAGCCTTTCGGCATAACGCCGCTGGAGGCCATGCTGTACGATGTGCCAGTCTTGCTCTCGCGTCAGTCTGGCGTTTCAGAAGTGCTGGAACACGCCCTCAAGGCCGATTTTTGGGATACGCGCGACATGGCCGACAAAATCTGCGCGGTGCTGCGTTATCCCTGCCTTGCCGCTGAACTGGTGAAAAACTGCCGCGAAGAAATGAAATCCATCCGATGGGAAAATGCCGCTGACCAGTTGCTGACCATTTACCGGGATGTCCTTGGAGGTCACTGATGCCTGCGCTATGTCTGTGTTTCAATATACATGAGCCGTACCAGTTCCGTCGCTACACGGTTTTCGATATGGGGCAGAGCTCCGTTTACGAAGATGATGACCGCAACTGCGAAACCATGTTGCGCGCGGCGCGCCTGTGCTATCTGCCAGCCGCAGAAATGCTGCTCAGGCTTGTGCGCCGTCATGAAGGCGCATTTGCGGTGTCGCTGTGCGTTTCGGGCACCGCCCTGGATCTTTTTGAGCAGTACGCTCCTGAAGTGACAGAAAGCCTGTGCGCCCTCGCGGCTACGGGATGCGTGGAATTTGTCGCTGAAACTTCAGCGCATTCGCTGGCCTTTCTGTATTCCCGCGAGGAATTTGACAGGCAGGTCAAGGCGCAGAGCGTGCGCATCAAAAAACTGTTTGGCAAAAAGCCCACCACCTTCATGCATACGGAATGCGTGTTCAACAATGACCTTGCCGCCGCCTTGCAACAGCATGGTTTTAAAACCGCGCTGGCCGAGGGTGCGGATCAGGTGCTTGGCTGGCGCAGCCCCAACTGGGTGTACCGCCCGGTTTCCGGCCCAAAGATGAACCTTTTGCTGCGCAATACGGCTCTTTCTGACGACATGGGTCTGCGTTTTGGCGACAGGGGCTGGAGCGACTGGCCGCTCACCGCCGACAAGTTCGCCTCGTGGTGCCACAGCCTGGGTGATAAAGCGGATGTGATAAATATTTACAATGATTTTCATATATTCGGCCTGCGCCATGGTCAGGATTCGGGCATTTTCGATTTTATGTCGGCCCTGCCCGAGGCCCTGCTGCGCGACAGTCGCTTCAGGTTTGCCACGCCCGGCGCCATTGCCGGAAAGCGCACTCCCGCCGGAGAGGTGGACGTGCCCCAGTTCGTGTC
Source organism: Desulfovibrio sp. (assembly GCF_035644575.1). Classification (GTDB taxonomy): domain Bacteria; phylum Desulfobacterota; class Desulfovibrionia; order Desulfovibrionales; family Desulfovibrionaceae; genus Desulfovibrio. The sequence goes on from NZ_DASQOG010000227.1 coordinate 9,920, forward strand.
GTGGGAAGAAAGCGGCCACGACCTGACATCGTGGCTCGGCAACGACATGCAGAAAGATGCGATCCATACGCTTTACAGTCTTGCCGCCCGGGTGAACGCCAGCGGCGACAGGATGCTGTTGCACGACTACGAGCGTCTGCAAACCGCCGACCATTTCCGGCACATGTCCACCAAGTGGTTTTCCGGCCCACGGCAGGACAGGCCCAGCCCCTTTGACAGCCCCTATGACGCCTACATCACCTATATGAATGTGCTGGCAGATTTTGAGCTGCGTCTTGAAGCCGCAGAACTGGCAGGTAAAGAGCACAAGCCCCGCAGGGCACGCAAGAGCAATGCCCGTTCCGGCACTGATGCGTCCGTTTAAGCCAATCGGCCTTTCCATAAGGAGAAATCATGAATTTTGATAACAGCACCGTCACGTTGTTTGAGGTCAGTTGGGAAGTCTGCAACAAGGTGGGGGGCATTTACTCTGTGGTCAGCAGCAAGGCATTGCAGGCTGTAGAGCAGTTTGGCGAGGACTATTTTCTCCTTGGCCCGTCCCTGGCGGAAAATGTGGGTTTTGAAGAAACGGACGAGAATATCTGGGATTCGCTTCGCCTGGCATTTGCCACAAAGGATCTCAAATGCCGCATGGGCCGCTGGAATATTCCCGGTCGTCCCAAGGTCATTCTGGTGGATTTTGCCAAGCGTTACTCCAGTAACCAGCTTTTGTACGATCTGTGGAAAAATTACGGTGTGGATTCACTTTCCGGCGGATGGGACTATATTGAACCCGTCATGTTCGCCACGGCTTGCAGTGCGGTTATTGCGGCCATTCATGAAAACAGGGTCGAACCCCTTGAAGGACGAAGCGTTGCCCTGTTCCACGAATGGATGTGCGGCGCGGGTCTGCTTTCGCTCAAAAAACTGTCTCCCGGCATAGGCACGGTGTTCACCACCCATGCCACCATGCTCGGGCGGGCCATGGCCGGAACAGGGCGGGATATCTATTCCAACCTGCGCAGCATCAACCCCGCCAACGAGGCCGCAGCCCTGAACATCACGGCCAAGTGGTCGCTTGAGGGGGCCAGTGCGCGCGAGGCGGACGTTTTTACCACTGTCAGCCCCATCACCGGCGAGGAATCAGCGGTGCTGCTGGGGCGGCAGCCCGATGTCATCACCACCAACGGTCTGGATATGCGGGTTATCCCTGATTATTCCGTAGACCGCTCCCGCCCCTTGGAACACCGGGCGCGCATAGTGGAGGCCTCCAACCGCTTTCTGCGTTGCGAACTGCCCGCCAACACACGTATTTTCGCCATTTCAGGCCGCTATGAAATGCACAACAAGGGCGTGGACATCTTCCTTGATGCCCTGGCCAAGCTTGAGCAGAGCCTCGCGGGCACGGACGCTTCCATTCTGGCTCTGTGCCTTGTCATGGGCGGGCATACGGGCGTTAATACCGCTGCTGTTTCTGGCGACCCCGAGGCCAACGACAACGGTCAGCCCTTTATCTGCACGCATTTCGCCTGGAACGCGCCGCAAGACCCCATACTCAATGCCTGCCGTCGGCTGGGCCTGAACAACAGGCCGGAAAACAGGGTCAAGGTCATCTTTGTGCCAGCCATGCTCAATGGGGAAGACGGCTTTTTGAATATGCCCTACGATGAAGTCATGTCGGCCTGCGATGTCGGTTGTTTCCCCTCCTGGTACGAGCCGTGGGGATATACGCCGCAGGAAAGCGCGGCCTGGGCCGTGCCCACCCTTACCACTGATCTTTCAGGTTTTGGCATGTGGGCGCGCACTCAGTTGCAGGAGGGCACCGCTACGTTCAAGGGCGTGTGCGTCATGCCCCGCCGGGGCATGAACCTTGAGCAAAGCGCCACAGTGCTGCACGAGCATCTGATCCGCGCCGCAACCTGCGCAGTGGATGATTTGCCCCAATGGCGCGCGGAGGCGCGTGCGCTGGCAGAAAAATCATCGTGGCAGTTCTTTTTTGAAAACTACGTCAGGGCCTTTGAGATAGCCTTCAAAAAGGCCTCCACCCGGATTAACTGTGATTGCGGGCATGCGGCGCTTGCGCGGGTGCTTTCCACATCGTGTTCCGCCACGCCATTTTTGCGGCCCATCATGGCTGTTGCCGAGGTGCCGGAAGAGCTTTCCCGCCTGCGCGACATTGCCCGCAATGTGTGGTGGTGCTGGCACGACAAGGCCAAGGCCCTGTTCATGGCACTGAGCCCCTCCCATTGGGAGAGCTGGCGTAATCCTCTCAGGGTGCTGGAGCAGGCCGATCCGGAGCGCTTCCGCGATCTGCTGGAAAACGAAGACTACATGAATCTTTACCGTGAGGTCGTTGCCAAGTTTGACGCCTACATGGCCGAACCCATCCGCTCGCTCAGCACGGATGTGACGCCAGAAGCCCCCATTGCCTATTTTTCCACAGAATACGGCCTGAGCGAATCCATCCCCATTTATTCCGGCGGGCTGGGCGTCCTCTCTGGTGATCATCTCAAGTCTGCTTCGGACATGGCCATCCCCCTGGTGGGCGTGGGGCTTTTATACAAAAACGGCTATTTCCGGCAGGATATAGACGCCGATGGGCGGCAGGTGGCCCAGTATCCCGTCAACAACTTCGGCCTCATGCCCATTTCGATGGTGTACGATGCGGACAACCAGCCGGTCTATGTGCAGCTTGAACTGCCGGGCCGTCTGCTCTTTGCAAGGGTGTGGAAGCTGGCCGTGGGGCGCATAACCCTGTACCTCATGGATACTGACACCCGCCGCAACACCGACGAAGACCGCCGCATTACCGACAAGCTTTACGAGGCCAACCGCGAGGTACGCCTGTTGCAGGAAATGCTGCTGGGCATGGGCGGCATGCGGCTGTTGCGCACGATGCGCATAATGCCCAGCGTTTTTCATATGAATGAAGGGCATTCGGCCTTTATGGCCATGGAACGCCTCCAGGAATGCCTGAGCATGGGCATGAACTATGCCGAGGCAACTGTGCGGGTGCGCTCCAATACGGTGTTTACCACGCACACGCCCGTGCCTGCTGGCAACGAATCCTTTTCTCTGGAACTGATGGAGCGGTATTTTAGCGGAATCGCGGCCAACCTTGGTTTGTCCTGGCAACAGTTTGTGCAGCTTGGGCAGATAGAGGGCGGCAACAGCAACTCCTTTGAAATGACGGTGCTGGCTTTGCGGCATTCGTGCTGGGCCAATGGCGTGAGCCGCCTGCACGGTGTTGTTTCGCGCCACATGTGGAACAATCTCTGGAAAAGTTTGCCCGTGGCGGAAACGCCCATCGGGCACGTTACCAACGGTATTCATGTGCCGTCCTACGTGGGCAGCTGGATGCATGAGCTGCTGCACCAGTATCTTGGTTCTGGCTGGATGCAGTCGCCTCCCGGTTCCAGTGTGTGGGACAAGGTGGACCATATCCCTGACGAGGCATTCTGGGCGGCCCGTATGCACCAGAAGGAAGCCCTGCTTGACGATCTGCGCCGCCAGATCCCGGAATTTATCCAGAAGTTTCATCTCTCATCGGATGAACGCAAGCGCATGGAATCCATGCTCAAGCCCGATACCCTCATTATCGGCTTTGCCCGCAGATTCGCCCCCTACAAGCGCGCCACGCTGATTTTTGCAGACCCGGACAGGCTGGCCCGCATACTCAGCAATACGAATCGTCCTGTGGTGCTGGTATTTTCCGGCAAGGCGCATCCTGCGGACGAGGCGGGCATCAACATGATTCAGGAAGTGCTGCGCATGTGCCGCGACGAGCGTTTTCTGGGCCGCATATTCTTTGTGGAAAACTACAGCCTTGCTGTGTCGCGCATTATGGCCCAGGGCTGCGATGTCTGGCTCAATACGCCGCGCAGGCCGCACGAGGCCTCAGGCACCAGCGGCATGAAACTGCCCGTCAACGGCGGCATCAACTTGAGTATTTCTGACGGCTGGTGGTGCGAGGGCTACAACCGCCAGAACGGCTGGACCATTGGCCCGGTGGTTTCCACAGAACTGCCCAGCAGCGAGCAGAATGACTACGCCGATGCAGAGGCCCTGTATTCACTGCTGGAGAACGCCGTTGTCCCCCTGTATTTTGAGCGCAATGGAGAAGGCCTGCCCCTGGAATGGATTGCCACGGCCAAGCGTTCTCTCAAAAGCCTTACGGCCATGTACAGCAGCAATCGCATGCTCAACGATTATATCCGTCAGTTTTATCTGCGGGCGGGGCGCAGGCGCAACATGCTGCGCGACAACAACTGGGAGGCCTGTCGTGCCCTTGCCGCCTGGCAGAGTGATTTGCCCGCGCGTTTTGGCACGGTCAAGGTGGACGAACTGACCATCAGCGGTGTGGAAAACAATACCATGGTCTGCGGCGAACCTGTGAGTGTGCAACTGCGTATGCACCTTGGCGAAATGAAGCCGCAGGAAATACTGGTTCAGCTTGTGATCGGGCAGGCGCTCATTAACGGCAGCTTCCGCGACAAGCCGCAAATCCTGCGCCTCGAGCCGAGAGCAGAAGAAAACTGCAAGGAATGCATGCGCTATGCCGCAAGCTACATTCCAACGTTCAGCGGTCATTACCGATACGGCGTGCGTATCATGCCCGTGCATCCGGCGCAGGCTTCGCCGCTGGAAACGGATAATATCCTCTGGGCCTAGACGTTTTACCGCTCTTTGCGGGATGAAAGCGTAGTTCTGCCGCGCTCCGTGCTTGATGCGGGGCGCGGCAGTTTTTTTGCTGGGAGAGGGCGGAGTCTGTAGTGGTGCGCATTGCCAAGGCGTTAGGGGTGTTTTATGGTGCGCCAATCTGCCCGCAGTCTGGCTTGCGAATTTCTGCGCGGCCTGTACGCCTACCTTGGGGGAATTATGATCCACCGCCGTGCGGTTTCGTCCCGGCTTTCTCAAGCGCTCCGTGTTATTTGCCTGTCTGCCGTCCTCGGTATGGCGTGTCTCATGCTGGTTGCCTGCGCTGGCAAAAAAACACGCGAAGCAGATGATCTCCGCAGAACAGTTGTGGAGATGGCTTCAAAAAAGGCGGCCCTGCCGGAGGTTCCGGGCCTTTCTGTCGCCTTGCTGCGCAAGGGAGAGGATACCCCCGTGTGCGCCGCCTTCGGTAATGCTGCGCTGGAAAACCCAACTCCCCTAACCACAGATTCGCGCTTCAAAATTGGTTCTGTCACCAAGGTGTTCACAGCCACGCTTATCCACCGCCTTATTGAAGAGGGCAAGCTGGAGTACAATACGCCCATCAGTCGGTTTTTCCCCACCTATCCCAACGGCAAGGATATTACCGTGCGCAATCTGCTGGAGCATACGTCCGGCATGCCGGAAATGCTTGCCCTTGCGCAGGTTCAGCAGAATTTGGCCCGTTACTGGTCGGCAATGGAGCTTATCGACATGGTGGCAAAGCAGCCGCCCCTATTCCGATCCGGTACGCGGCAGCAATATTGTAATACCGGTTTCCTCATGCTTGCTGTTATTGCCGAAAAAATTACGGGCCGCCCTTATGGGGAACAGGTGCTCGACATGTTTGTGGGTAAGCTGGGCATGGAGTCTCTGGTGGTGGGAGTGGACGGAGAGGTGGTCCCTCGCCTGGCAAATGGTTACACTTCTAACGGGAGCAAAATGCAACTACCCTTGCAGCCAGTATTGCTATTGCCAAGGGCACAGGCAACCTTGAAGCCACACCGAATGATGTGGTGCGCCTTGTAAATCTGGACCGTGTGCTGAAGAACAACGTTTTTGAATCATTGCCCCTCAGTCCTCTGGTTTTGCCCGATGGAAAGGAGGCCGTATCCATCTCTAAGAATAGTCACTATGTCAGCAGTGAACTTGATGGTTGCACACTCTTTTTATTCAACGAACCCAGAATAGATCTAATAGGTAAGCTTGGATTATTCCCCGGCTTTGGCACAGCGTATCTTTATGACCGCCAGACAGGTTATGCCGTTGCTGTGAGCGTGAACAATGAAAAGGCCATTTCGCATGCCATAGCGCTGGGGGCCGAGATATTGCAAGCCATGAGACAGCGGAGCGCAGAGACGGCACGTTGATCTGCGCTACTTGGGCCTCTAGCCTACGAATACACGAAACAAGGATGCGGCTATTTTCTGGAACAGCCGCATCCTTGAGTATTAGGCAAGAACCTCATTGCTGGGAATCGTCCTACTTTGCATCGTCATTCATTTCTTTATAGAACACGCATCTGTTCCGGCCCAGTTTTTTTGCCGCGTAGGTGGCCTTGTCTGCCTTATTGAACAGTTCGGCATAGGTCGTGCCGTCCCGTGGACTGCACGCCACGCCAATGCTGGCGGTCAGGGTGAGGCATGAGTGCTGGTCGCAGCACTGGGTGTGCAGCTGTTCCACAAGTATGTGGGCACGCTCGCGTATGCCAAGCAGCGACATCTTTTCTGTACAGAAAACCAGAAATTCATCGCCGCCAATGCGTCCCACAATGTCCACGCCACGGAAATTGCGGCGGATGATCTGGGCCATGTCAAAGAGGGCCTTGTCGCCCATGGCATGACCGAAGCGGTCATTGACGCCTTTGAAATTGTCAAAATCAACCATGAACATGGCGTAGAATTGCGGCAGGGGAGATTCGTGCGTTTCCAGAAATTGCGATACCGCCTTCTCCGTAGACATCTTGTTGCGCATGCCGGTGCCGCTGTCGCGCGTGGCCTGGGTGCGTAATTGCAGCTCCAGAGATTTTTGCTTGTCGATATCTGTAATAATGCCAATGGAGTATATTGGTGTGCCTTGGGTGTTGGCAATGTTGGAGGCCTCAATGCGGAACCAGCGGTATTCCCCCTCGGCGTCACGCAACCGCGCCTCAAGGGTGCATTTATGCTGGTGCGGCGCAAGGCGCACCTCTTTTTGAAAAGCCGCAAGACGTTCCTGATCATCAGGAAACAGCGGGATGGCAGGGTCATTCTCGAGGATATTAAAAACAGCGCCAAAGGTGTGCAGCCATTGGGGCGAACAGGAAAAATAGCCATTGACCAGATTTTGCTCGAATATGTTGATGTCGTGCTGTTCCAGAATAAACTGGTAACGTTCATCAGATATGCGCTTGGAAAGCGCTGCTTCTTTATTGCGGGTTATGTCAAAGACAATGCTTTGTATGTAGGATCGGCCGTGTTCGATATTGACCACAGATCCTTTGTGATACAGCCAGATCAATGCTCCGTTCTTGGTGCGGGTGCGGTATTCCACGTCTATGGGTTGGCTGTTTTTCATCTGCTTGCGCATGGTGCGTAGCGTGGATTCGCGGTCTTGTTCATACACAGTGGCAGAAAAACTGTTGCCGTATGTTTTTTTAAATTCCGCCTCGGTAAAGCCGAGCATTTTTACATAGTTGGGGCTGACAAAAAGGAATGTGCCGTCAGGGCTGAAAAACTTGAGCACCCCGCCGGACATGCTGGCGATGATGGAGCGGTAATCCTCCTGCTGGCGGCGCAGCTTGCGGGAGGAATTGCGCTCGAGCAACAGCAGGAATGTAAGGATTATGCCAGCCAGAATGACCAGCCGCCAGACAAGCTCGTTGGTGATGAGCGACTGTTTTGAAACGGCCGCATTGCCTGCTTGCTGCGGAACAAGGGAAACCATGCGCCAGCCAAAACGTTCAACAGGCGTTGTGGCGATGAAAAGGCCCGTGGCCTTGTCAAAAAAAGTCACGGACTGCTGTGTGCCATCTGCAAATTTTTGTCGCAGCATGTCCGTTACATTCGGGGGGAGCCCGCATGGGGTGAACGAGGCAAAGAGGTCATCCATGGCCTTGCCGGGTGGCGGAGACCAGAAGAGCGGCTGGCCTGAATCATCAAAAACCATGTTGTAGGTGTTGTTGCTGAACGCCCACGTTTCCATATTGGTTTCTATGGCTTCTGCCGGAAATTCGCTGATAAGAACCGCCTGTACGTTGCCGTGGGCAACCAGCGGGTTCCCAATGATCAGGAGCCGTTGGCTGGTGGTGCCCCCTGCTGTGGCAACATGGGTCAAGCCCTGGCGGGTGCGTAAAAAAATCGGATCATTGCTGTAGTCTGCCTGCGCGCCTCCGCCGTCAAAGCCCTTGCCTTCAGCATCAACAATGCTGAAACGCCTGACGCCATGGGCGTAAAACAGTGGGGCAAGCCCAAGCACGTATTCCCTGCTGACGCGGTATTCCTGCTGCGCCAGATACTTGGTCATTCCGCTCATTTCCATCATGCTGTTACGCACAGCCTGATAAAAATTGTTGCTCGCGCGGACGTTCACTTCGGCAAGGCGTGTAAGTGTAGTGGCAGAGATGTTTGATGTAACATCGCTCGCGTAATCATGAATAAAAAATATGGGGGCAAGAAATAAGAGAACAAGAACGGCAAATGATATGAGAGGCTTGGAGATATCTGACATGTCTCATTATCCGTGGTGTTTGAACCAGGGTAGGCCGTTGAGACGAAAGAACCCCTGGGCATGGCCCGGGAGTTTGTATCTGCACGGTGCGGCAAACGAGCCGCTGAGTATCAGTTGTTGCTGCTCCATCTGTATCGGGGGAGTCTCTGTATCACTGCGAAAAAACGGGAAAGGTAAAATTCTTCAGTCTATACTTTACCTGTTATGCGTAAGGGAAGTGCAATCAGTCTCTGTAGTCGTGATATTTTCTAGAGTTTACGTGCGGTCTCGAGATGTTGTCAACATATATAGTCTGGATAATGCTGTTTATTTGTAGCAAGTTATAACATTATGGATTAACTGTTAAAAATATTGCTGAGGGCCCATTTGCAATGGCAGGATGTGATCTGTCCACATGTGCAGCAATCACATGGCGGCCCGGCAAAAAAGCAAAAGGCCCTGCAAAAGCAGGGCCTTTTCTATATAACCGTACAGCAAGAGGTTTGCCCGGCAATCTGCCGAGTCAGGCGCTCCTGGCTGTAGAATGGCTAACTAGGCAAGTTTGGAGAGCAGGGTTTCCTTGATGGAATCAATGCTGCCTTCGCCATTCAGTTCGATGTATTTGGTTTTGCCAGCGCCCGCGAGGTCCTTGTAGAAGTACGCGGCGGCCAGGGTGCCATCGGTGGTGTTGTAGTAAATGTCGTGACGCTTGTTGATGGCGCCTTCGTCCTGGTCATCGGAGCGGCTGGAGAGCGCGCCGCCACAGACGCGGCAGACATCGCCGTTGGGCTTGATGGCGTCAATGAAGATGTTGTTGGGGTGGTTGTTGTTATTCTTGCAGAGGCGGCGGCCCATGATGCGGTTTTTGGCCACTTCGCGGGGCAGAAGAATTTCAACCACGTAGTCAAGCTGCATGCCTTCTTTCTGAAGGGCGTCCCACAGC
>NZ_DASQOG010000228.1:0-9180 GCF_035644575.1 Desulfovibrio sp.
GCTGGGCTTTACCGTTGAGATAACGGGTGATAGACTGCGGGCACGTTACCAGAAATACCCCAGGCATGAGCTGTGCGCGCGCCTGGATCAACTGGGACGACTCCTGATAATGACCCGCCAGATGGACATGCTCATGGTGGATGATGCAGCAGTGCAATCCTACGCCACCAAGTTCCTGAATGGCGAATATCATTAGCCGCACACCCTTTGCGGGGGTGGGCCCGGCCCCGCACGGCGGCCTGGGCCAACGCGGCACAACACGATTGAGGCCCCATGCCGCCCCTAGCCGCATCGCCTGCGCAAACCCCGGAAGGCACTGCCTTCCCTGATCCGCCGCAGACGTTATTAAGCCGTGATTTTGTTCTGCTGTTCTGCATGACCATGTGCTGCAACAGCTTTGTGGCCGTCTTTTACTGCTTTGAGCAATGGCTCGAAGGCCTCTCTGTCAGCCCCAACTGGCGGGGAGTGCTGCTCTCTTCCATGTTTGTCATGGTTCTGATTTTCAGGCAGGTGGCAAGCGTGGTTCTGTTACGCCGTGGCAAACTCCTGCCCATGGCCACCGCCATCATCATTTCAAGCAGCGTCATGCTGGCCTACCCTTATGTGGGCGGCTCCCATATTATTGAGCTGATTCTGCTGTTACGCGTGGTGCAGGGCATTGCCCTTGCCTTTTTCTCCTGCTGCACGGTTTCCGTGCTGGTGAGTTGCATACCCAAGGGCCAAAGCGCGCGCGGTTTTGCCATCTTTTCGCTCACCCTGCTGCTGCCCTACTCCATCATTCCGGCAGTGGGGGAACAGATACTTGCCCTGCTCGGGGGCGAACCGCACCTCTTTGCCTTCACGGCACTGCTGGGCATTCCCTCCCTGCTCATGCTGGTGCCGCTGGCGCCCCGTCTGCGCAAGCCAGAAATGGCCCAGGAGGCAGAAGGCGGCATGTCTGGGCGTGAACTGTGGCATGCGGTGAGTCATTCCGGCCTGTTTTTTGTGTATATGGCCTGCATGACATTCAGCATCATGACAGTGCTGGCCATCTTTTTCATGAAGGGTTTGTGCTCCATCACCGGCGCGCACCCGGCGTGGTTTTTCAGCACCTATACGCTCACCATCATTCTTGTGCGTCTGGTTGGCAGCAACAGGCTTGATACGCTGCCGCGCCACAGAATTACCATTTTGTGCAGCGTTCTGTTGGTCTGCTGCATGCTGGGGCTGGCCTGGGGGCCGCTGTGGGCCTTCATTCCCCTTACCTTCCTGTACGGGCTGGGGCTGGGGCTGCTCTACCCCTTGCTGGCGGCCATGGTCTATGACCGCTCCACACCCACCACACGTTCCATCAACTCCAATGTGATGATGGCCACCTTCGATTCCAGCGGCATCTTTGCCCCCATCATCGGCGGGCTGGTTATGTATGAAGGTTTTGGCTACCGGGGTGTTTTTGTGGCCACGGCAGTTTCCATCGGCCTGTGCGGCCTTTCCATGGTGGCCGACAAGTTGCGCGTTGCCCACTGGCAACGGCAGGGCCGCCACATAGCTTAAGTTCCGGTCGCTGCCGCCACGATCACTGACGCATCGGACAGTGGCAGCCGGACGCAACAGAGAATGCGAGGTTGTTTTTGACAAAAACGCAATAATATATCATTTCATTTTCTGGCTCAAAAAAAACATTAACTTGCTGAACCAGAAACATGGGAGAGATGATGAAAAACCTGATTGTTGTGGCGGCCTGCACGGTTTTGCTTGCAGCCGCCCCCGCGCTTGCGCATGGCCCGCACGAACACGGCGCGGCCCGCCTGGACGTGGCTGTGGAAGGCAATATTGTAGAAATCAGCCTCGAAAGCCCCCTTGCCAACGCCCTGCCCTTTGAGCACGCCCCACGCGATGCCGCCCAACGCCAAGCCGTGCAGAATATGGCGGCAACCTTGCATAAGGCAGAAAATATTTTTGTTTTTCCCGCCGCCGCCCAGTGCCGCATCAAGAAGGTAACACTGGAATCCGAAGCCCTGCCCGAGGCCCTGCTGGAAGCAAAGACAGCCGCGCAGCCGGAAAAGGCGCAAACATCAACGCAGAACGCACCTGCCGCCCCCTCGGTTGAACCCAAGGCGCATGCAGACCATAACGAAGATGCCGGGCGCGATGAACACGGCGGTCATGCAGATCTGGACGCGTCTTTCACCTTTGAATGCGCACAGCCCGATGCCCTGCACGGCATGGACGTGCGTCTTTTTTCCGCATGGCCAGCCCTGCATGAACTGCGAGTGCAGATAGTCAGCCCCACTGGGCAGCACGCCGCCGAACTGAACGAACAGGTTCACACCTTCAAGTGGTAAATCCCATGAATTCCGTTATGCCACCATCGCAAGCGCCTTGCAGCACGAATGCGGGCGAGCAGGCAGTCCTGCTTGAAAACTGCACCTTTTGCTGGCCCGGCCAAAAGGAAGAAACCCTGCGTATCCCCCTGTTCAGCGTGGACAAAGGAGAGACGGTCTTTCTTTCCGGCCCCAGCGGCGGGGGCAAAAGCACCCTGCTCAGCCTCATTGCGGGAATACTGCAACCAGCTTCCGGCTGTGTACGCGTCAACGGAATTCGTGTGGACACCTTGCCCAGATTCGCCAGAGATTCCTTTCGCGGCGACACCATCGGCCTGATATTTCAGCAGTTCAATCTTGTTCCGCATCTCTCGATGCTGGATAATGTGCTGCTGCCCTGCCGCTTTTCGCCCATACGCGCCACACGGGCAAGGGAAAAGGATGGAAGCTCGGAGCAATCCGCGCAACGCCTGCTTGAGCGTCTTGGCTTTGGGCCGGAACTGTGGCGCAAAAGCGTGACCCGCCTTTCCGTGGGGCAGCAGCAGCGGGTTGCCGCCGCCCGCGCCCTTGTAGGATCGCCGCCTCTGGTCATGGCAGACGAACCCACCTCTGCGCTGGATGCGGAACGGCGGGCAGATTTTCTGCGCCTGCTGCTACGCGAAAGCGCCGAAGCCGGATCAAGCCTGCTGTTTGTCAGCCATGACCTGTCTCTGGCGGATTTTTTTGAACGCCGTGTCCAGTTGGCAGAGATTAACATTGCAGATGCCAGCATGGCCGACAAAGGGACAAACCCGCAGGGGGAAACCGCATGAGCCGCTGGCGTTTTTTATTGGTGCTTGCATGGTCGAGCGCATGGAACCGCCGGGGAACCCTGAGCCTTGTGGTGTTTTCCATAGCTCTTTCCACCACCCTGCTGCTCGGTATGGAACGAGTGCGTACTCAGGTGCGCGATAATTTTATTCAGGCAGTTTCCGGCACGGATCTGGCGGTGGGAGCGCGCGGCAGCGAGTTGCAACTGCTGCTCTATGCCGTGTTCCACATGGGCAAAGCCACCAACAACATGGGGTGGGACAGCGCCGAGCGCATTGCCCAGCGCAAGGACGTAGCATGGACGATTCCCCTGTCGCTTGGCGATTCCCACAAGGGATTTGCCGTAGTGGGCACTACGGGCGATTTTTTTACCCAGTATCAATACAGCAGGCGCATGCATCTGCAATTTGCGCAGGGCGCGCCTTTTGACGGCATCTTTGATGTTGTGCTGGGGGCGGAGGTTGCCAGCAAAGAGCGCTACAGGCTGGGCGACAGGCTGGTGCTCAGCCACGGATCGGGCAGCGCCCGCCTTGCCCAACATACGGACAAGCCCTTTACTGTTTGCGGCATTCTTGCGCCCACAGGCACGCCTGTGGATCGGGCTTTGTACATCAGTCTTGCCGCCATGGAGGCCATCCACATCGACTGGCAGGGCGGCGCGCCAGTGCCGGGTTTTCATGTGCGGCCAGATCAGGTAACCAAGTTCAGCCTCACACCCAAGAGCATTACGGCTGTGCTGGTTGGCCTGAAAAACCGCGCCCGCGTTTTTGCTGCGCAAAGGGAAATCAATGCCGACCAGCAGGAGGCCCTCATGGCCGTTATGCCTGGGGTGGCTCTGGATCAGCTGTGGAGCCTGCTTCGCTCGGGCGAAAATGCCTTGCGCGTCCTTTCCTGGCTTGTAACCGTTGCGGGGCTGGCGGGCCTAGTGGCCGCCATTCTGGCAGGGCTGGGCGAGCGGCGGCGCGAGCTGGCCGTGCTGCGCGCGGCAGGGGCCAGCCCTCTGGATATTGTGGCCCTGCTGTCTTTTGAAAGCACGCTGCTGGTCGTTGCGGGCGCGCTGGCGGGTACTGCCGCTCTCGCCGCCCTGCTGGCTGTGTTTGGCCCGGTGCTGGCTTCGAGTTATGGACTGAATCTTACGCTCACGCTGCCCACAGCCGCCGAATGGCGCTTGCTCGGCGGGATTGTGGCCGCTGGTTTTGCCGCCGGGCTTATCCCGGCATGGCGGGCCTACCACATGAGTCTGGCTGACGGCCTCAACGCCTCTGTATAATAAAGGAACCTGCCATGAACACAGCCTCGTCCACAGGGCGCATCCTCTGCATGCTGGCAGCCTTGCTGTGCGGCTTGCACAGCGCAACCGCCCTTGCCCTGACTGACGATTACGAGCGACAAAAAATCGAACACTGGCAGCCCTCGCGCGAAGATGCGGACACTGCCGCTGCCGCGAAAAAGAGCGGAAAATACACCGAAATCACCTGGGACAAGTTGATTCCACCATCATGGAATCCCGCAAAAGTTTTTGACAAGTTCAATTTTGACAAGTTCAGCGATGACGACCCCAGAGCGGACAAAGCCCTGAAAGAATTTCAGGCCATGTGGAGCAACGCGCCCGCCAACAAGGCCTTGGGCGGCAAGCTGGTGCGCATTGCCGGATTTGTGGCTCCGCTTGATTTTCTGGGCGGCGACGAACTGGCCGAATTTTTGCTTGTTCCCTATTTCGGCGCGTGCATTCACGTGCCGCCGCCACCGGCCAACCAGATCATCTACGTCACACTGGACAAACCACGCGGCATACAGATGATGGACACCGTGTGGGTTTATGGAAAGCTTGAAATCGAAAAAACAGAAAGCGACATCGGCGATGCGGGATACCGCATCAAGGCTGAGGCGGTGGAACCCTATGTGGAAGACGAAAACAACTGATCAGGCGGCACCTGCCTGTTGTCAGAAGGACACGTCATCGTGCCCCACAGACACTCCCTGCGCGGCGTCCAATCTGCGTCTCACGCCCTTGCGGCGCATGGTGCTTGCCTATCTGCAACAGGCCAAGGAACCCGTTAAGGCCTATGACATCCTTGATGCCCTGCGCGGCAAATCCTCCAAGGCCCTCACGCCTGCAAGCGTATACAGGACGCTTGAATTTCTGCTCAACCAGGGTCTTGTGCACAAGATCGGCTCGCTCAATGCCTTTGTGGCCTGCGCGCAAGCCTGCCAGGAGCCTCATGCGCCCGTGTTCATGCTGGTATGCCCCGGTTGCCGTAAAAGCCGGGAGGTAGACAATCCCGCGCTGTATCAGACCATCTTTTCCACCATGCAGCAGCAGGGTTTTCAGCTGCAGGGCGACACCGTGGAGCTGACCGGCATCTGCCCCCAGTGCGCGCAAATCGGCGCGTGACGGGTTAATACAGAATACTGCGGTTCTGAAAGCCGGAGATAGCCCCGCAAACGTGAAAGGCGGCGCGGATCTCATAACAGAAAAAACGCGCCGCCCTGCCCCGTCCGGCAAATAGACGGGCTGAGAGTGTTGGCAATGTTACCTCAAGGGTAAATCAAAAAGCAAAGTTTGGTAAAAGCGAAGGGCCATTGCAGGCCCTTCGCTTTTATTTATTTTTCCGTGTCTTCCCCGCCCTTGGCCTCGGCCTTGGCTTTCTTGACGCGCGGGGTTCCGGTGCGGTGCACTACAAACTTGCTGATGGAAGGTTTGCGGTGCACTGGCTCCTGATGCAGACATTTTGTGGGGCACTTTTCCACGCACGCGGAGCAGTACACGCACAGGAAGGGATCATAATTCCACTTTCCGGCTTTTGCATCCACGGTAATGGCATCGGTTGGGCATACTCTCGCGCAGGAGTTGCAGAATATGCACTTTTCAACCTCGTTGGTGATCACGCCGCGATAGGCGGGGAAGGGTTCGCGCTCTTCCAGAGGATACAGCCGCGTGGCTGGCTTGCCCGAAAGATTGCGCAGCACGTTTGGGAGCATATACATGGGCTACCTCTCTGTGCAGGAGATGCACGGGTCGATACTCAGCACGATAACCGGCACGTCGGGCAGTTTGCAGCCCGGCAGCATGTGCAGCAGGGGCGGCACGTTGGCAAAGGTGGGCGTGCGCACGCGCATGCGCTCCAGATTCTTGGTGCCGTTGGCCCGGATGTAATAGAACAGCTCGCCGCGGGGCTGCTCCACACGAAAGACCGATTCACCCTCGGGGTTGCCGGTGACCTTTACGGTCAGCTCGCTTTCGGGCAGGCGGTTCAAGGCTTCGCGGATAAGCTCTATGGAGTGCAGCACTTCATAGAAGCGTACCTTGGAACGGGCGTAGCAATCGCCGTCATTCTCAACCACAGGAATGAAGTTGAGATCCTTATAGGCGGCGTAGCCGTGCATGCGTTCGTCGATTTCCCAACCGCTGCCGCGCAGGGTGGGGCCGGCGGCGCCCAGCAGGCGGGCATCGTCCTTGCTCAGGTAGCCGATGCCGCGCGTGCGTTCCTGCACGGTGTAGTCGTCAAGCATGGTGCGGGTAAGCTCACGCATGCCCTTTTCCAGTTCGTCCAGACGGCCATGCATCCAGCGTATCTGATCGGGGCTGAGATCGCGGCGCACGCCGCCAACCACGTTGACCGAAAGAATCACGCGGTTGCCCGCCGTGGCTTCGCAGATGTCCATGACATGCTCGCGGATGCGCCAGAACTGCTGGAACACGCTTTCAAAGCCAAACGAGTCGGCAAACAGGCCGAGCCACAGCATGTGGGAGTGTATCCGGTGCAGTTCAGACCAGATAACCCGCAAAAACTGCGCGCGCGGCGGCGCTGTAATGCCCATCATGTCTTCAATGGCGTTGCAGTAGCAGTTGGCATGGATGCACGAACAGATGCCGCAGATGCGCTCGACCACAAAGACCATCTGATTGTAGTCCTTGAGCCGCACAAGGCTTTCAAGCCCGCGATGGACAAAACCAAGCTGGGGCACGGCCCCGACCACGGTTTCATCTTCCACCACAAACTTGATGTGCAGCGGTTCGGGCAGTACGGGATGCTGCGGCCCGAAAGGAATCACGGTTGTGCGGTTGCTCATGCCTTCTCTCCTTTGGCCGTGTCATCCTTGGCGGCCTCGGCCTTGGCGGCGGGCCGCCGGACCGTGGTCATGGTAAAGTACGGCGCGTGGGTGACTTCGCCCTCCAGATACATGGCCCCCTGGTAATCCAGGGGCAGATCAGCAAAATGCACCCCGAACTGATCCTGCGTTTCGTTCTCGACGAGCACAGCGCAGAAATATACGGGCGTGATGCTGGGGATGGCGTCGTTCTTGTTCACATCCATGCGCAGATGCACCATGCCCTTGGCGTCCGTGGGTTCCCACACGCACAGTTCGGCGTTGTGGCGCAGGTCGGACATGGTGAGGTTTACGTCAAAGTGATAGAAAAGCCGCAGCGTGTTTTCGTCCATGACGGTCTGCGACATGGTCACAAAACGGTATTTGGCGTTGGCAAGCTGCTGCACTTCTGAAAGCAGCGTTTGCGGCGTCACTTCCTTGGCTTCAAAAAACATGGCTCTATCCTTTCCGGGTTAACCCGCGTTTTGCTGTGGCTTGTCGGGGGCTTCTTCCGGCGCGGACTCCGCCTGCGGCGTCATGTCGGGAGTACCGTCCTCATCGCCCGGCATAAAGGTGGGCACTGGCTCTGGGCCAAGGCCCATCTTGGCCTTGAGCACGCCAAGGGCCTGCACCACGCCGTCAATAATGGCCTCGGGTTTGGGCGGGCAGCCGGGCACGAACACATCAACAGGAATGATGTTGTACGCGCCGTTCAGCACATTATAGGTATCCTTGAACACGCCCCCGGAAAGGTTGCAGGCTCCGATGGAAACCACGGCCTTGGGCGAAGGCATCTGTTCGTATATCTGCTTGAGCACATGCTGGTTGCGGTGGTTCACCGTGCCTGTAACCAGCAGCACGTCGGCATGCTTGGGGTTGCCCGCGTTGACCACCCCGAAACGTTCTACGTCATACATGGGCGTCAGACAGGCCAGCACCTCGATGTCGCAGCCGTTGCAGGAACCGCAGTCAAAATGAACTATCCACGGAGACTTCAGACGGCTCCGCTTGATCATATTGTCGACGAAACCCATATTCCGGCCTCCTTACGCCACGTACAGCCATAAAAGATTAACCAGGGCCAGGCCCATGCCGAGCAGCAGAGACTTCTTTTGCACCATCCACTGCCACGTCAGACGTGCGGTGATGTTGTCGATAAGAATTTCCGTGAACAGCGAGGCGCCCACAAGAACGGCCATTCCCACACAGCTGGTGTGCCAGAACATGGCGCACAGCCCAAGAATAAGCACAAGATCAAACCAGTGGGCAATTTCAATCAGCGCAAGGTACGGGCCGGAATATTCGGTCTGTACGCCGCGCACCAGTTCCTGGTGGCCGTGATGGCAGGCCGCGATATCAAAGGGCGACTTGCGCAGTTTGATTGTCAGGGCGTAACCCAGCGCCAGAAACAGCAGGGGCATCTTGAGCAGCAGCGGCTGCTCGAGCTGGAATACTGCGGCAATGGAGAACGAACCCGTGCACATGGCAAAGCCAACGAACACCAGGATCAGGATAGGCTCATAGGCCAGCATGAGCAACAGCTCGCGCTGCGCGCCCACGTTGCTGTAGGGCGAAGGCACGCATACGGCGCCAACCACCTGAAACACCGCGCCCACTGTGAGCACGAAGAACAGCAGCAGCAAATCCCCGCCCATGAAGAAAATCAGCAGGGCAAGCGCCGATGAAATCAGCGTGATGTACGCGCTGAACACCAGCCAGGCATTGGTAACCTGGGGCTGTTTGCCCAGCAGTTTGAGTATGTCGTAAAATGGCTGGAGCAGTGGCGGCCCAAGGCGCGACTGAAGGCGCGCCGTGATCCGGCGATCCAGACCGGTAAGCAGGCCGCCCACCAGGGGCGACAGGATCAACCCGCCGATAGCGCTGAAGATGGTGAGCATTACAGCAGACCTCCTACCAGAACGACCAGGAATGCGATGGAAATCATGTCGATGGCCCGCGTGATCTTGCTCTCGCC
>NZ_DASQOG010000229.1:0-21668 GCF_035644575.1 Desulfovibrio sp.
AAGCAGAATGAAAATCGCTAATAAGCTGTGTTGCCGCTGGCGTAGCTCAACTGGCAGAGCAGCTGATTTGTAATCAGCAGGTTGCGGGTTCGAGTCCCATCGCCAGCTCCACAAGAAGCTGAACGAAGATCGGACTTTCCGACTTTTCGGCAAGAGTGGAGGGGTTCCCGAGTGGCCAAAGGGAACAGACTGTAAATCTGTCGTCGTAAGACTTCGGTGGTTCAAATCCACCCCCCTCCACCACCACTTTTCCGTCGCCAAATACTGGACGGTTGGTGGCTGGTTTGAATAAACTGCCTTGGCTGTAGGAGACAGGAAGCCTGTCGGGGAACTACGGTAGCGTGCGGGAATAGCTCAACGGCTAGAGCATCAGCCTTCCAAGCTGAGGGTTGCGGGTTCGAATCCCGTTTCCCGCTCCAAAATCCTGCCTGAATCCGCCTCCCCCTCAGTCATCTTGTCCGCCAATGCACGTTCCCTGGTGTCCAGGGACTGAATGCGGATAGCGGGCCGCCCAACGGAACTTCCCACTGCCGCAGCCGTTACGCGAGGAGCAGGCGTTACAGCTCTACGAATTCAATAGAATTTAGTAACGCAGGTAAAACGCAAACATTTTTTTCTCCAGGGAGACGTACAATGGGCAAGGAAAAATTTGAACGCAAAAAGCCCCATGTAAACATTGGCACCATCGGCCACATCGACCATGGCAAGACCACCCTTACCGCCGCCATCACCAAGATCGCCGGCCTGAAGGGCTCGGGCAAGTTCATTTCGTATGACGAAATCGACAAGGCCCCCGAAGAAAAGGAACGCGGCATCACCATTTCCACCGCACACGTGGAATACGAAACCGCCAACCGTCACTACGCCCACGTTGACTGCCCCGGCCACGCCGACTACATCAAGAACATGATCACCGGCGCTGCTCAGATGGACGGCGGTATCATCGTTGTGGCCGCCACCGACGGCCCCATGCCCCAGACCCGTGAGCACATCCTGCTTGCCCGTCAGGTCGGCGTGCCCCAGCTCGTGGTGTTCCTGAACAAGTGCGATCTGGTTGACGACGAAGAACTGCTGGAACTCGTGGAACTTGAAGTTCGCGAACTGCTCTCCAGCTATGACTTCCCCGGCGATGACGTTCCGGTTATCCGCGGTTCCGCCCTCAAGGCTCTGGAATGCGATAACCCCGACGCGCCCGAGGCCAAGTGCATTCTTGACCTTCTGCAGGCTTGCGACGACTTCATTCCCGAACCGCAGCGCGACATCGACAAGCCCTTCCTGATGCCCATCGAAGACGTGTTCTCCATCTCTGGCCGTGGTACTGTTGTTACCGGTCGTGTGGAACGCGGTATTCTGAAGGTCAGCGACGAAGTGGAAATCGTGGGTATCAAGCCCACCCAGAAGACCATCTGCACCGGCGTGGAAATGTTCCGCAAGCTGCTTGACCAGGGTCAGGCTGGCGACAACATCGGCGCCCTGCTTCGCGGCACCAAGCGTGACGACGTGGAACGCGGCCAGGTTCTTGCCGCTCCCAAGAGCATCACGCCCCACAAGAAGTTCAAGGCTGAAGTGTACGTTCTCTCCAAGGAAGAAGGCGGCCGTCATACCCCGTTCTTCTCTGGCTACCGTCCTCAGTTCTACTTCCGTACCACTGACATCACCGGCATC
Source organism: Desulfovibrio sp. (assembly GCF_035644575.1). Classification (GTDB taxonomy): domain Bacteria; phylum Desulfobacterota; class Desulfovibrionia; order Desulfovibrionales; family Desulfovibrionaceae; genus Desulfovibrio. The sequence goes on from NZ_DASQOG010000229.1 coordinate 1,666, forward strand.
ATCAACCTGCCCGAAGGCGTGGAAATGGTTATGCCTGGCGATAACTCCCAGTTTATCGTTGAACTCATCGCCCCCATCGCCATGGAATCCGGTCTGCGCTTCGCCATCCGCGAAGGTGGCCGCACCGTTGGCTCCGGTGTGGTGACAGAAATCATCGAGTAGCATATGCGAGTTAATATCATACTGGCCTGCACCGAGTGCAAGCGCCGCAACTACAGCACCCGGAAGAACAAGAAAAACACTACCGGTCGGCTGGAAATGAAAAAGTATTGTCCCTGGGATAAGAAGCACACAGTGCATCGCGAAACCAGGTAAAATAAACTTCCGCCGGGGGGCGATAAGCCCCCCGGACGGTGTGCAGGGCAGTAGCTCTAACGGCTAGAGCGGCGGTCTCCAAAACCGCATGTTGGGGGTTCGAATCCCTCCTGCCCTGCCATTTTTTATCTCCGGATTACACCATGGCAAAAAAACAAGCTCAAGCTGCCGACCTTAAGGCGGACAAAGGCCCGAATCCAGTCGTACGGTTTACTCGCTACGTTGAGGACGCCAAGGCCGAATTGCGCAAGGTCACCTGGCCTACGTTGCAGGAAACGCGCAAAGCCACCTTGGCTGTTTTGGGCTTTGTAGCCGTGATGGCTGTCATCCTGGGGCTGGTGGACTTTGGTCTGTCTTCCCTGATCAAGACCCTATTGTCCTGAAGGCCGATATGAAAGACCCTGTTATCGACGAAACTTCCGAGCTCTGCAAAAAAGCTCGCTGGTACATCGTGCACACCTACTCGGGTTTCGAGCAGCGTGTGCAGAAGACCATTAACGAGTTGCGCCGCACCGGGCAGGATGAAGGGCTTATTGAGGAAGTTGTTGTTCCCACTGAAAAGGTTATTGAACCTACCAAGGGTGGACAGCAGCGCACCTCTACGCGCAAGTTCTATCCCGGGTATGTCATGGTGCGTATGACCATGACGGATCTTTCCTGGCATCTGGTACAGTCCATCCCCAAGGTCACCGGCTTTGTGGGCGGCAAAAACCGTCCTACCCCAATGCGTGAGAGTGAAGCACAGCGCATTCTCACCCTGATGGAGTCTCGCCAGGAAACGCCAAGGCCCAAGTTCAACTTTGACCGCGGCGACGAAGTACGCGTTATTGAAGGGCCGTTTGGCGGCTTCAATGGCGTTGTGGAAGACGTCAACTACGACAAGGGGAAACTGCGCGTTTCCGTTTCCATTTTTGGTCGTCAGACCCCTGTGGAACTGGATTTCGTGCAGGTATCCAAAGGTTAATGACTTGCCCCCCGCGCGACAGGGCTTTGCCTTGAACTGCGCGAGCAGCGATGAAGGATAACTCAAATGGCCAAGAAAGAAGTTGCCAAAATCAAACTGCAGATCCCCGCTGGCGCGGCTAACCCCTCGCCGCCGGTTGGTCCTGCCCTCGGTCAGCACGGCCTGAACATCATGGGTTTCTGCAAGGAATTCAATGCCCGCACCATGGAACAGAAGGGCACGATCATTCCTGTGGTCATCACCGTGTACGCCGACCGCTCTTTCACCTTCATCACCAAGACCCCCCCGGCCTCGGTGCTGATCATGAAAGCCGCCAAGATCGAAAAAGGTTCCGGCGAACCCAACCGTAACAAGGTTGGTAGCCTGAGCATGGCGCAGATTGAAGAAATCGCCAAGCTGAAGCTGCCCGATCTGAATGCTGCAAGCATTGAGTCTGCGGTGAAGTCCATTGCTGGTACCGCTCGCAGCATGGGCATTGACGTTAAGTAAGGCCTATTTTAAAGCCGTGAGCGCCCAAGGGCGCTCGTTGCATATACGGCACATTGGTCTTACGGCTGCAAGAGCTTTAAAATGCTTGGCAGCCATCGTTGAAATCAATTGTACTGCCGCCTTTGCGCAAGACAAAGTTCGGCAGGAGATGCAAAACGAAAGGATTATCTCATGCCCAGACATGGCAAGAATTTCCGCAAGGCGCTTGAAGGTAGCAACCTTCAGGAACGCTTCAGCATTGAAGACGCCATCAGCAAATCGCTTGGCGCTTCCTTTGCCAAATTTGACGAGACAGTTGACGTGGCCGTGCGCCTCGGCGTTGACCCCAAATACTCCGACCAGATGGTTCGCGGCGCTGTGACCCTGCCCCACGGGCTTGGCAAGACCGTTCGCGTGGCCGTGTTCTGTAAGGGCGAAAAGCAGGCAGAAGCCCGCGAAGCCGGTGCAGACGTTGTGGGCGCCGAAGACCTGGTCGCCAAGGTCAAGGAAGGCTGGCTCGAATTTGACGCCGCCGTGGCTACCCCCGACGTTATGGCTCTTGTGGGCCAGATCGGTCGCGTGCTTGGCCCCCGTGGCCTTATGCCCAACGCCAAGACCGGCTCCGTCACTTTTGATGTGACCAAGGCCGTTACCGAACTTAAGGCCGGTCGCGTGGACTTCAAGGTTGACAAGGCTGGCGTGCTGCATGCCCCCCTTGGCAAGGTCTCCTTTGGTCCCGAAAAGATTCTGGGCAACCTCAAGGCCCTGCTTGACGCCGTGAACCGCCTTAAGCCTTCCGCCGCCAAGGGCAGCTACATGCTCTCCATGGCAGTGTCCACCACCATGGGCCCTGGCTTCAAGGTTGACATGACTCAGGTTAAAAAATTTCTTGAGGGCTAAGCTCTCAAGGCTGTGGGCGCGCTGTATGTCAGTGCGCCCACAATCTGTCTAAGGATACGGAATTCGAGTCGAAGACGACAGGTGGGCGCAAGCTCTTAATATCCTGTCCAGACACTTCTTCTTTGGCTCGGCATTCCACCTGGCAACCCCGAACGTGAGAGGTATCACGTGAACAGGTCTGGAAAAGCCGTAATTATTGAAGCCGTTAAGGCCCGCGCCGACAAGGCTTCTTTTGCGGTTATCACGGACTTCAAGGGCATGACGGTGGAAGAGCTGACGAACCTGCGCGTTTCTCTGCGTAATGCAGGCGGCGAATATCTCGTCGTTAAAAACACGCTTGCCCGTATTGCTCTGACCGACGGTACGCACAACGCTATCAAGGATAATTTCCATGATAACTGCGGCGTAGCCTTTGGGTTCGATGACCCCGTGGCGGTGGCCAAGGCGCTCAGCGATTTTGCCAAGCAAAGCAAGCTCTTTGAGCTTCGCTGCGCCAGCCTGGACGGCAAGGCTATGGATGCCGCCCAGATTGACGCACTGGCCAAGCTGCCCGGAAGGGAACAGCTCCTCGGTCAGTTGCTCGGCACCATGAACGCCGTGCCCACCAACTTTGTTTCGCTGTTCGCCAACGTGGTGCGTGGTCTGCTTTATGCCCTCAAGGGCATCGAAGATCAGAAATCCAACGCCGCATAGCAAGCAACCATCGAATTATTTGCACTAAAGCCAAAGATCAGGAGACTTATCATGGCCGTTACCAAAGAAGAAGTTGTTGAATTTATCTCCAATATGACCGTTCTCGAACTTTCTGAGTTCATCAAGGAACTCGAAGAAAAGTTCGGCGTTTCCGCCGCTGCGCCTGCCGCCGCCATGATGATGGCTGCCCCCGCTGCCGCCGCTGAAGCCGCTGAAGAAAAGACCGAGTTCGACGTTATCCTGAAGGAAGCTGGCGCCAACAAGATCGGCGTCATCAAGGTTGTGCGCGCTCTGACCAGCCTGGGCCTCAAGGAAGCCAAGGAAAAGGTTGACGGCGCCCCCGCTACCCTGAAGGAAGGCGTGTCCAAGGAAGAAGCTGAAGATGCCAAGAAGCAGCTGACCGAAGCCGGCGCCACCGTCGAAGTGAAGTAAGTTCGGTTTATACCGTGCTTTTGAGGCGGAACCTTAGGGTTCCGCCTTTTTTTATTGCCTTCTACAAGGCGCTGGAGCTGCTTCACAGATGCCTGATATCTGCCAATCTCTTTCACCTTCAGCCCGACCTCTCAAACACTTTGCCTCAGTATGCATGGTCATCACCAGCAAGTCAGGCTTTGGTGCAAAGCCCGCAGCCTGCAACGAAGCCGCGTTCCATCTGTTTTCTGGATAGTTCCCAGCATTCCCCCAGGCGAAGGCTCAATGCAATCTCGCCTACGAAGACCTGTCGATAGCGCAAATAGCGCAGCAGACATCGTGACACCTGCATTTTGCGGCGACAGGTATCCAGCCTCTAATCAATACATACAGCCCCTAACCTCACTGACAGCCTGACCTGAAATGTCAGCCGCTAAGTGATTATGTCACGCTGCGTGCAACAAACACACAGTCTTTCCATTCTTACTCCTTCCCACCCTTGGTTTAGCTGCTACAGCATCCTTTCCGCTCGTCCTTACCCTGCGTTTCCCATGTTGTGCCAAGATTCACGTTCTCGACACGTCCTCTATGCGTTGCATTGGCGTTGGCTGCATAAGAAATAAACGCATCTCTTTTCCAACTGACCGATCTCACACAATTTCATACCAATACCGTATACTTAAGCAGGATGACACCTTGGTTTCGATCTCAGGTGTGAGCTTCGACACATTTGCCCGAATTTACGTGTAAAAAATATTATCATAACAATTTGAAATATATTAATTTTATTTGGCATCTACTTTGCAATATGTGTAAAAATTCCCAAGCTCAACAATTTACCCATGCAAAGGAGAATACTATGGCTGATTCTTCCTCCTTCGAAGCGCTGAATCCATATCAAATGTGCGACAAGGCGGCTGCTGTCATGGAGGGCAAGGCGCTCAAGCCAGCCCGCAAGGCTTTTCTGCTTGCTGTCATGGCAGGTGTGTTTATCGGTCTGGGCTTTGTTTACTGCGCCATAGCCAACGCAACCGGCGCGGGCAAAATTGTGGGTGGGCTGGTGTTCAGCCTGGGCCTCATGCTGGTTGTTGTTCTGGGCGCGGATCTGTTCACCTCCACGACCATGACGCTTATTCCCCGTGCCAGCGGCAAGATCAGCTGGGGGCAGATGTTCTCCAACTGGGGTGTAGTTTACGCAGGCAATTTTTTGGGCAGCATCTTTCTTGTGGCGTTGATCCTGCTCAGCGGTCATCCGTGGGAAAATGGCGGCAGCATCGCGCTGTTCTACATCAACACCACAGAGCACAAACTCACCCACACCTTTATTGAAGCGCTTTTTCTTGGGGCCATGTGCAATCTGATGGTCTGCCTGGGCGTGTGGATGAGCTACGCCGGGCGCTCTCTCTTCGACAAAATGATCGCCTGTCTGTTCCCTGTGGGGCTCTTCATTGCCTGCGGCTTTGAGCACAGCGTGGCGAACATGTTCATGATCCCCATCGGCATTCTGTGCAGCAACATGATGCCCCCCGAAGTGGCCGCCAAGCTGGCCGATCCCGCGCACATCGCCTCTGTGCTGAACTGGCAGAACTTCATCTTCAAGAACCTCATTCCTGTGACGCTGGGCAACATCCTCGGCGGCGGCGTTTTTGTGGGGCTTTTCCACTGGCTCATCTACCTGAAGCACGGTCACGACGACCATCAGGCTGCTGCCAAGCCCGTTTCGCAAAAGCAGTCCCCCACCATCGGCTAAAATGTCGAAGCTGTCGAAGCACTTCGTCAAAAGTGTCAAACACAGCTTTATGGATGCCCCGCCGCACGGACAGCGGGCAGATATATTCCCCAAAATGCGCATGAATACTGGGTTTGTGCATAATGGCACGTATTCTGCTGAACAGGGGCCATTATCACGATCCCTTGCGTAACGAGGAAGGTTATGAACCATTTCATTTTTGCGGACCCGGTCAAGTGCATCGGCTGCAATACCTGCATGGCGGCATGTTCGCTGGCGCATGAGCAGCAGGGGTTGCTCAGCAGGCCCCGGCTTGAGGTCATGCGCTACGGCAACGGCACAGCGCCGGTGAGTTGCCGCCATTGCGAAGACATGCCCTGCGCCAAAGTCTGCCCGGTGAACGCCATCACGGCCACGGGGCATTCGGTGCACATCAACGAAAGCAACTGCATTGGTTGCAAACTGTGCGGCCTGGCCTGTCCTTTTGGGGCCATTGCCCCCGCTGCCGACAGACCAGCCGGACACCCGGAGGTGTACGAGCATTACGTGCCGGAAGAAGAACTGGCCGACGCTCCGGGCAGCAATTACTCCATGCCGCCTTTTCTGGCCTGGAATGTGGGCCGCCGCACCGTCGCCGTAAAGTGCGACCTCTGCTACTTCTGCTCGCGCCCGGCCTGCGTGGAGGCTTGCCCCACCATGGCTTTGCAGCTTGTGGATGAAAAAACGCTGGCGGAACTGCAAAATAGCAAACGTGTTGCCGCGCTTGAGCAGGAAAAACACGACGATGATGCCGCCCCGGCGGCAATAACCATGTCGGGGGTGCAGCATGCGTGATCCACTTGAAATCCTGCTTTGGGCTGTGCTGGCCTACATGGCAGGTGGCGTGCTTTCCCTGCTGCTTGGCCGCAATGAACGGGCCGCCATCACCATTAACGGACTCTTTGGCGCGCTTGGCGGCGCACTTGGGCTGTATGCGGTTTTGCCCTTTTTGCTGCAACGCGCTGATGCCCTCAACCATGTGTACGCGGGGCCGTTCCCCTTTGCGCATCTGGCCGTGCGGCTGGATATGCTGGGAGCCTTCATGACGGGCGTCATCTCCCTGCTGGCGGTTGCCGCTTCCATCTATTCCATTGCCTATGTGCGGGAATACGAAGGCAAGGGCGCGTCAGCCATGGGATTTTTCATGAACACCTTCATCGCCTCCATGGTGGCGCTGATGGTCATGGACAACGCCTTCTACTTTATCATCTTTTTTGAAGTCATGTCGCTTTCTTCCTACTTTCTGGTCATTGCCGATCAGGAAAGCGAAGCCGTCAGCGCTGGCTTGCTCTACTTTTTCATCGCGCATGCCGGCTCTGTGCTGATCATGGCTTCATTCTTCATCATGTACTGCCATACGCCCAACAACAGCCTTGATTTTGCGGCCTTCCGTCAGGCGCAGATTTCGCCTGCCATGGCCTCAATCGCCTTCTTGCTGGCATTTTTTGGCTTCGGCGCAAAGGCGGGCATGCTGCCCCTGCACGGCTGGTTGCCCAGGGCGCACCCGGCTGCTCCCTCGCACGCCTCGGCCATGATGTCTGGCGTGATGGTCAAAATCGGCGTGTTCGGCATCATCAAGGTGGGCGCAGACCTGCTGGGCGGCGTGGATATGCCTGTCTGGTGGGGTGTTGTGGTGCTGACCTTCGGCGCTGTTTCGTCCGTGCTGGGCGTTATGTACGCCTTGGCGGAACACGACATCAAACGCCTGCTTGCCTACCACACGGTTGAAAACGTGGGCATCATCCTCATGGGCGTGGGCGTGGGCCTCATGGGTCTTGCCCTCAAAAACCCGCTGCTGGCCGCTCTGGGCTTTCTGGGCGCGCTCTATCACCTGCTGAACCATGCCGTGTTCAAGGGCCTGCTGTTCCTCGGCGCTGGCGCCATCATCTACAAGGTGCACACCAAGGACATGGAAAAGATGGGCGGCCTTGGCAAGCGCATGCCGCGCACGGCTCTGGCCTTTCTGGTTGGCTGCATGGCCATTTCGGCCCTGCCGCCCCTCAATGGTTTTGTCAGTGAATGGTACACCTATCAGGGCCTTGTGAGCATCAGCCAGCATTCGTCCGCCATTGCCCGCCTTTCCGGCCCTGTGGCAATCGTGATGCTGGCCATCACCGGCGCATTGGCCGCCATGTGTTTTGTAAAGGTGTACGGCATCAGCTTTTGCGGGCAGGCGCGCAGCGCCAAGGCTGCGGAAGCCACGGAAGTTCCCGCTGCCATGACGTTTTCCATGCTCGGGCTGGCCGCGCTGTGCGTGGTGCTGGGCGTGGGCGCGGCCTACGTGGCCCCTGTCATCAGCGCCGTGGCCGACTCTCTCGCCGCTGGTCAGCAACACTTTGAAGCCGTGCGGCAGGGTGTGCTTGTTCCCGGCGCGGATGCCGCCACCGGGCTTTCGCCCACTCTGGTGATGCTCCTGCTGCTGGGCGGCATGCTGCTGCCCGTACTGCTCTTTATGGTTGGCAAGGCCGACCGCCTGCCCATGCGCCGCAAAAACGATCCATGGGCCTGCGGGTATGGCTACGAAGAACGCATGGCCCTTTCTGCCGGCAGCTTTACCCAGGGTCTGCGCCATGTGTTTGCGGGGCTTTACCGCCTGCGTCAGGCGCTTGATCCGGCCCCGGCCATGTCGCGTGCGCTTGATTCGGTCATCCGTACCGCCCGGCGTGTGGAACCCATGTGGGACGACGGCATTCTTGCCCGCATCGTCCGCGCCGTGCAAAAAATCGGCATATGTGTGCAGCGGCTGCAGCAGGGCGATTTCCGCCTCTACTGCCTGTATATCATCATCGCGCTTATCGCGCTGCTTCTCATCAAAGCCGCCTAGGGGGAATCATGTTTACCATGCAATTCTTGTCCTGGCCGGTATCCCTGCTGCTGGCCGCAGCGCAGACCTTGCTTCTGCTTTTGCTGGCCCCTCTGCTGTCCGGCATTTCGCGTAAAATCCGGGCCAGAATGCACTCGCGTCTCGGCCCTCTGGGTGCCGCAGGCGTGTTGCAGGACTACCGTGACCTGGCCAAACTCATGACCCGGCAGGAAGTGGCCCCTGCGCAGTCGGGCATCATTTTCAGAATCATGCCCTTTGTGCTCATTGCCAGCGCAGCGGCCATCGCCATGACGCTGCCCCTGATCGTGGCCAGCTCCCAGATGGTGAGCGCGGCGGATCTGATAACCCTGCTGTATCTTTTCGCTCTTTACCGTTTTTTCTTCGCCCTTTCCGGGCTGGATTCCGGCAGCCCCTTTGCGGGCATGGGCGCAAGCCGCGAAATGCTGTTGGGCGTGCTGGTGGAACCTGTGCTCATGCTGGCCCTGCTGGTGGCGGCTCTTATTGCGGGTTCGACCAACCTTGGCATCATCAGCGAGATATTCCGCCAGAACTGGGGCGGATCCATGCCCACGGCGGCGGCACTGGCCATGGTGGCCTGCGCCTTTGCCGTGTTTATTGAAATGGGCAAGATCCCCTTTGACTACCCCGAAGCGGAACAGGAACTTCAGGAAGGCCCGCTGACCGAATATTCCGGCCCCGGCCTGGCCATGGTCTGCCTTGGCGTGAAGTTCAAGCAGGCGGTTGTGGCCAGCGTGTTCATCAGCGTGTTTCTGCCCTTTGGCAATGTAACGCCCGAGAGCCTGAGCCTTGTATCCGTGCTTACCGCCACAGTCATATTCGTTCTGAAGCTGCTGGTCATCTTTGTGCTGGCCTCGCTGTACGAAAACAGCCTTGCCCGTGGGCGCTTTTTGCTGACCCCGCGCGTCACCTGGTCCGGTTTTGGCGTGGCGGCCCTGGCATTCGTCTTTTACTTCAGCAAGCTCTAGGGCGTCGAGGAAGAAGTCATGGATAAAATTGCACTGGCAACAATCCTGATACCGTTCATCGGCGCGTTGCTCGCCGCCTGTTTGCCGTACCGCGCGGCACGGGCGCTGGCGCTGGTGGTTGCCCTTGCCGCTTCGGCAGGCAGCGCGGCCCTTGGCCTGGCATACTTCAACGCAGGTATGCCCGAAAACTGCACATTCAGCCTTGTGAGTTACAACTCCGCCATGTTTGGCGGGGCTGGGCACACAGTGGAAATATTCGGCGTACTCATCGACAGGGTAAGCACGCTTATCTGTTTTGCCGTGGTTTTTCTCGGTTTTCTGGTGGTGCTGTACTCCACAGCCTACCTGACCAAGGGCAACCGCGAGCATCCGCACGAAGGCACCACCCGCTTTTACGCCATCATGCTGGCCTTTATCGGCGCCATGGCAGGGCTTACGCTGTCCTCCACCCTCTTTGGCCAGCTGCTGTTCTTTGAAATCACCGGCGGCTGCTCGTGGGGGTTGATCGGTTACTACCAGACGCCCAAATCGCTGCGCTCGGCCATGAAGGCCCTGCTGGTGACCCACCTTGGCGCTCTGGGCCTGTATGTGGCTGCGGCATGGCTGTTCCATGAAACAGGCTCCTTCGCCCTTTCCGGGATTGCCGGGCTTGGCGACACCGCCAAGATCATCGTCGTGGGCGGCGTACTCTTTGCGGCCTGGGGCAAGTCCGCCCAGATTCCCATGCATATGTGGCTGCCCGACGCCATGGAAGCGCCCACCCCGGTGAGCGCCTATCTGCACGCAGCATCCATGGTCAAGGTGGGCGTGTTCATCTTTGCCCGCGCCGTCATGGCCGCCGGGGACATCCCCCCGGTTGTTGGTCAGGTGGGCATGGTCATGGCCGTGATAACCCTTATCTACGGCTTCATCATGTACCTGCCGCAGACAGACATGAAGCGTCTGCTGGCCTATTCCACCATCACCCAGCTTTCGTACATCTTCTTTGCCATTTCTCTGGCCGCCCTGTGCACGGACCCGGTTCTGCGCAATACGGTGCTGCTGTTTGGCGCGATCGCCTACATCTTCAACCACGCTTTTGCCAAGAGCCTGTTTTTCCTTGTTGCTGGCGCGCTCAGCTACACATGTGGCACGCGTACCCTCACCCAGTTGCAGGGAATCCTGTCACGCCTGCCTCTGCTGGGCGTGGGCTTTTGCGTGGCGGCACTGGCCATCACCGGCGTGCCGCCGCTCAATGGCTTTTTCAGCAAGTACCCCATCTTCACCACCGGTTTCGCCCTTGGCTCAACCCACTGGCTGGTGCTGGTGCTGACGGTGCTGGTCATGATCGAATCCGTGGGCAGCTTTGCCTGGTTCCTCTACTGGTTCGGCAAGACTGTTCCCGGCAAACCCTCTGAGGTTGTGGCCCAGGCGCAGCCTGTGCCTGCCGCCATGAAGCTGGTGCTGGCCATCCTTGTTTTCATGTCGTTCTGTTCCAGCATCATGGCCGTTTACTGGTTGAACCACGGAGGCTAAGCATGTTGAGTTCAAGCATAATCATCAACAATCTCGCGGGGCTTCTGGTGGTCACATCCCTGATGGTGGTCACCTGCAAAAAAGCCACAACATCCGCCTTGCTGTACGCTGTGCAGTCTGCCGTGCTGGTGCTTTCGTTCATAGCGCTGGGCGGCCTGATGCAGGCGCACGAGCTGTATACCTGGGCCGGAACCGCCGTTCTGACCAAGGTCATCCTTGTGCCGCTGATAATGTACAAGGCCCTCGGCAAGATGAGCGACCCGGAAGCGCAGGGAATGGTCATTCCCACATCTGTGGTCGTCATACTGTCAGCCGTTCTGCTGCTCTTGTGCCACTTTGTGGTGAGCACGGTTCAGGTGCCCATCATCACCCAGCACGGGCTTGAACCTGTACTGGCCGTATCGCTCGGTCACTTCATGATCGGCGTTATGTGCATTGTGGTGCAGCGCAACATCATCAAGCAGATATTCGGCTATTGCCTGATGGAAAACGGCGCGCACATGACCCTGGCCCTGCTGGCCAATCAGGCCCCGCATCTTGTGGAAATAGGCATTTCCACAGACGCCATCTTCGCGGTTATCATCATGGTTTACATGGTGCGCCGCATCTTCACCACCATGAACACGCTGCGCGCGCATGATCTTTCCGCGCTGAAGGGGTGAGCCATGAATGTCATGACCAACAGCAACCCCATGCTTTTTTACCTGCTGCTCGCCGCGCCATTGATCACGTCGCTGCTGTGCTTTGCCTGCGCATTCTGCGGGCGAGGCATACGCGCCGTTGTCAACATCATTAATACGGCAGGCTGTGCGGCCCTTCTGGTCACGGCCTACGGACTTGTAAGCAGTGTATATGAGCATGGCGCTCTTTTTGCCGCCGGCAAGTGGCTGTACCTCGACAGCCTTTCAGCCATGTTTCTGGCCGTGCTGGCCGTGCTTGGCACCATAACCGGCCTTTATTCCTACGGATACATGAAGCAGGAAGTGGATCACGGCGAAGTCTCCGTGCCCACGCTCTGCAACTATTACGGTTTTTTCCACCTGTTCATCTTCACCATGGTTTCGGTGATTACCACCAACAACCTGATCCTCATGTGGGCTGGCGTGGAAGCCACTACCCTGGCCTCGGCCTTTCTGGTGGGCATTTACGGGCAGAATTCCTCGCTTGAAGCAGCCTGGAAGTACATTGTCATCTGCACCGTGGGCGTGGCCTTTGGCCTCTATGGTACGGTACTGGTGTACTCCAACGCCTCGGCGGCCATGACTGCCCAGGGGCTCGACCCCTCGGACGCCATTTTCTGGACCGAAGCCCTGCGCTATGCGGACGGCCTTGACCACACCCTCATGTACCTGGCCTTTGTGTTCGTGCTGATCGGCTTTGGCACCAAGGCCGGGCTGTTCCCCATGCACGCATGGTTGCCCGATGCCCACAGCGAAGCCCCAAGCCCCACCAGCGCCCTGCTTTCCGCCGTACTGCTCAAGGCGGCCATGCTGGTCATCCTGCGCTACTACATCCTTATCAGCCGCAGCATCTCAAGCACTGTGCCGCAAAACATGCTGCTGGTTTTCGGCCTGCTCTCCATACTTGTGGCCGCGTTCAGCATGATCTCGCAAAACGACATCAAGCGCCGCTACGCCTATTGCAGTGTTGAAAACATGGGCATCATCGCCGTGGGCCTTGGTTTTGGCGGCCCGCTGGGCATCTTTGCCGCCCTGTTCCACGTCATCAGCCACAGCCTTGCCAAAGGTCTGGTGTTCTGCGTGTCGGGCAATGTGCTGCTCAAGTACGGCACGCGCGACATGGCCACCGTGCGCGGCATGCTCAAGGTCATGCCTGTTTCTGCCGTGTTTCTGGCAGCGGGAACCCTGGCTCTGGGCGGCCTGCCGCCGTTCAGCGTGTTCCTGAGCGAATTCATGGTGGTCGTTTCCGGCATCACCGCCGGTCATATGTATCTGGTTGCGGCTCTGGCCGTGCTGCTCATGATCGCTCTGGGTGCGCTGGTGCATCTGGTGGCGGTGACGCTCTCCGGTCAGGCGCCGGAATCCATCGCCAGAGGCGAACAGGGCAGCATGACCCTCATCCCCGCCGCTGTGCTGCTGGGCCTGCTGCTTGTTATGGGCACCTGCACGCCCGCCCCGGTGGTGAACATGCTCAACGCAGCCACCAGCATTGTGCTGGATAAAAATACCGCCACTGCCCAGGTGCAGCCCGCCCTGCGCGACATGGTACGCGCCGCCTCCCATGATACGGCGGATGCGGCGGAAGCCGATGCCGCAAAGCAAACTTCTTCCCGTCAGGAGATATAACGTGAGCACGACCACGGAACAGACCCAACACCCCGCCAGCGGCAATCGCGGCGCCGGGTATGTGGCAAACGTGCGGCAGCGCTTTCCCTATGCTGTTCTTGATGAAGAACGGCAAACCAGCAACCAGCTCACCATCACGGTCAAGCTGGAGGCTCTGCCCGATGTTGTTTCCTATCTTTATTACGATCAGGGCGGCTGGCTGCCAGTGGTTTTTGGCAACGACGAACGCACGCTCAATGGCAGCTTTGCCATCTACTACGCCCTTTCCATGGAAGAAGGCGAAAAATGCTGGATAGTTGTGCGCGCCTTTGTGGACGCCGACCGGCAGGAGTTCCCTTCCGTAACAGCCAGGGTGCCCGCCGCCGTGTGGGGCGAGCGCGAAATCCGCGACATGTACGGGCTTACCCCTGTGGGCCTGCCCGATGCGCGCCGTCTGGTGCTGCCCGACGACTGGCCGGACAACCTGCACCCCCTGCGCAAGGACTGCATGGACTACCGCCAGCGCCCTGCGCCCACCACGGACACGGAAACCTACGATTTCATCAACGAGCTGGGCAGCGAGAAAAACCGCATTCTTCCCATTGGCCCCATGCACGTCACTTCTGACGAACCTGGGCACTTCCGCCTGTTCGTTGACGGCGAAAACGTGGTGGATGCCGACTACCGCATGTTCTATGTGCACCGTGGCATGGAAAAAGCCGCAGAAGTGCGCATGGGCTACCATGAAATCACCTTTCTGGCCGAGCGCGTGTGCGGCATCTGCGGCTATGCCCACAGCATCGCCTACGCCAACTCGGTGGAAAACGCCCTGGACATCAACGTGCCCATGCGCGCCCGCTGGATACGCACCCTGCTGCTCGAGGCAGAGCGCCTGCACAGCCATCTGCTGAACCTCGGCCTTGTCTGCCACTTTACGGGCTTTGACTCCGGCTTTCAGCAGTTCTTCCGCGTGCGTGAAAAATCCATGACCATTGCCGAGCTGCTCACCGGTTCGCGCAAGACATACGGCCTCAACCTTATCGGCGGCATCCGCAACGATATTCTTGCCGATGCGCGCAAAACCACAACTGCCCTGCTCAATTCCATTGAGAAGGAAGTGGCCGAACTGGTGGACATGCTCCTCAGCACCACCAACTTTGAGCAGCGCACCAAGGGTGTGGGCATTCTCGACCGCAAGGTGGCCCGCGACTACAGCCCCGTTGGCCCCATGATTCGCGGCAGCGGCTTTGCACGGGATGTGCGCGCCGACCATCCCTTTGAAGGCTACGCCCATATTCCCGTCAACGTCTTCTCCTTTGACGGCTGCGACATCTTTTCCCGCGCGCTTGTGCGGGTAAAGGAAGTGTTCGACTCCATCGCCCAGTGCCGCTACGTGCTTGACAACATGCCCGGCGGCCCGGTGCTGACCGAAGGCTTCACCTACACGCCCCACAAGTTTGCCCTGGGCTTTACCGAAGCCCCGCGCGGCGAAGACGTGCACTGGAGCATGACCGGCAACAACCAGAAGATCTTCCGCTGGCGCTGCCGCGCGGCCACCTACGCCAACTGGCCGGTGCTGCGCTACGCCCTGCGCGGCAATACGGTTTCTGACGCCGCCCTCATCATCGGCAGCCTTGACCCCTGCTATTCCTGCACAGACCGCGTCACACTTGTGGATGTGCGCAAAAAGAAGGCCAAGACCGTATCGTATCAAGACTTTGAGCAGTACGGCATTGACCGCAAACATTCACCCCTGCCCTGAAGCATGTGGCAAAGCGTATGAAAACCACGAACATTCACCAGAACCGCGCGCGGCAGCGCAGTACGGCCCCCGCCACATGGGCGGCCCGTCATTGCGCCGCTGCGGCGGCCATGCACATGCGCAACATGCTTGAGGAGGCGCTGTCATGCTGAAATTACTCAAAATAGTCCGTGATGCAGGCGAGGTAACGATCAAGTATCCCTTCGCGCCTGCCGAATTCACGCCCACATTCCGTGGCAAGCCGGAATATGATCCCAAACGCTGCATTTCGTGTGCAGCCTGCGCCATCGCCTGCCCGCCCAATGCCCTGACCATCGAAACCGATCTGGAAAAGGGCGTGCGCACCTGGCAGTTCTGCGCCGGACGCTGCATCTTCTGCGGCCGCTGCGAAGAAGTTTGCCCCACCAGGGCTTTGCGCCTCTCGCAGGAGTTTGAACTTGCCGTCATGCGCAAGGACGACCTTTATGAGCGCTGCACCTTCAGCCTGTGCCACTGCCGCCAGTGCGGCACCCCCTTTGCCCCGCAAAAAGAGGTGGACTACGCGCTGGCCCTGACCATGCAGGCTAACGGTATGACAGAAGAAGACCCCGACCAGCGGCGGCAGTTTGAAACCTGCCCCCAGTGCAAGCGCAAGCAGACCCTCGGCCTCAAGCCCCGGCAGGAGGTATAGCCATGTCCGTTGTTCCCTATGCCTACGCGCCCGGTATCTCGCACTACAAAACCGAGCCTGTCAGCGTTGAGGATTCCATAGCCGCGCTCAAGGGAGCGCTTTTGCAGCGCATTCAGCGCTCCGCCTACGTCTACCGCATTGACTGCGGCGGCTGCAACGGCTGCGAAATTGAAATCTTCGCGTCAATCACGTCCATTTTTGATGCCGAACGTTTCGGCATCAAGGTGGTTCCCTCGCCCCGCCATGCGGATATTCTGCTGTTCACGGGCGCAGTTACCCGCGCCATGCGCATGCCCGCCCTGCGCGCCTTCCACAACGCGCCTGACCCCAAGATATGCGTCTCTTACGGCGCATGCGGGTGCAGCGGCGGCATCTTCCACGACATGTATTCCGTGTGGGGCGGCAGCGACAAGATTGTGCCCATTGACGTGTACATTCCCGGCTGCCCGCCAACCCCGCAGGCTACCATCTATGGCTTTGCCATGGCCCTTGGCCTGCTGGACCAAAAGCTCAAGGAACGCAATCACGAGGAATCCGGCGCAGCCGCGCCCGCGCCCCTGCTGCCTGATGCCCCGCTCGACATCCGCGTGCGGATTGAACGCGAGGCGCGTCTGCTGGCTGGCTACCGCCAGGGCAGGGAAATCAGCGACAGGTTCTTCCAGTGCCTTGAGGCCGGGAGCACCGCCGCCCTTGAAGCCAACCTGCAAAAATGGATTCGCGATGCCGAAGACCCCCGCCTGACGGAAATTCTCTTCCGCCTGCGCGAAGTGTTTTTCGACAGCCTGAGCGTTGAGCAGGATCAGGGGATCTGCCATGACTGAGATGGTCAGCTTCCACGCACTGCGGCGAAAGTTTCTGGATACGCAGAAGGATCTTCCCGAGTCTGACGCTACCAAACAGGTCATGTACTACTCCCTTGCCATCGGGCATCACGTGGGGGTTATCGACTGCCTCGTCAACGTGCTGGAATGCCCCAGAGACGCCTATGAAGCATGGGTGGGCCTGCTGCCCGAGGGCGAGGCCCGCCGCAAGATGAACGGCTTGCTGACCTTTGGCGAAATCCATATCGATGCGAACCATGCGGGCATGCTGGGCAAGGCTTTTGGCGAAGCCATGCCCGGCATGGACGAGCCATACAAGGGCTGGAGCGCTGTGCTCATGGAGCAACTGGCCGCCATTCAGCGCGAGCCGGCCCTCTACCTCATGGTGCAACTCCCCCGGAGGATGGAATGACAGCCACCGCCCCCCAAGCCTGCAACGTTGTGCTGACCGTGGGCAACAGCCTTATGGGCGATGACGGCGCAGGGCCGCTTTTGTGCGAACGCATGGAGGCAAACCCTGTGCCGGGCTGGACTGTGGTGGACGGCGGCTCAATGCCAGAAAACGTCACCTACGCGGTCAAAGCCATGAAGCCCCGGCGTCTGCTCATTGTGGACGTTGCCACGTTGGAGCTTGCCCCCGGTGAAATGCGCTTTGTGGACAAGGAACGCATCCGCTCCATGGGCATAGCCAGCACCCACAACATGCCTCTCTCCTTCATTATGGACGAACTGGAACGGGAGATTGAGCAGGTTGTGTTTCTGGGCATCCAGCCGCAGGAAGTGGGCTTTTGCCTGCCGATTACCGATGCCGTGCAACATGCGGTGGAGCGTATCCACTCGGGCCTGGCGGACGGCCTTGGCGACATTCCCTGGCTGGCCTGAAGTTTCGTCAAAAATGACGAAACTGGATAAGTTCAGCTAACCGTCTGGAGTAACAGTGATTGTTATAAATTTCACACGAGTTCACCATTCGACAGTTCGACACTTTTGACGAACAAGCGCGAACACGGTTTTTACAGTAATCGTAACAATACAGAATGCCAGATCATTTTTGCAACATACTGGCATCCTTGTTGCAATTTAACGAATATTGGCCGGCCCCACGCCGAGCCGTAAAACAAGCAAGGGCTTTCTATGAAAAAACGCATAGCGGCCAATCCAGGGCGCTGCATAGGCTGCCGCACCTGTGAGATAGCCTGCGCCCTGGCGCACAGTGAACTGCGTATTGAAGACATGACCGCCTCTGACTTCAAGGCCAGAGTCGCCATCCTGAAGCACGAAGACATCAGCACTCCGGTTGCCTGCCGCCAGTGCGAAGACGCCCCCTGCGCATCGGCCTGCCCCTGCGGGGCCATTGTTGCCGACAGCGAGAGCGTCACCGTGCTGCGGCACAAATGCATAGGCTGCAAGGCCTGCATCATGGCCTGTCCTTACGGGGTCATGCGGGTCACAAGCCACAAGGTGCGCCGCACCGTATGCGGCAAACCGCTGGGATTCAGCCGCAAGGCCTTGGCGCAAAAGTGCGATCTGTGCGCCAGCGTGCCCGAAGGCCCCTCCTGCGTGCGGGCCTGCCCCACCAATGTGTTGTTTGTGGTGGAGGATGAAACAGTGCAGCCCGCGGGAGCAGCAGCATTTCAGTAAGCGAGGTGGTGGTGCTTACGCCGCCTGGCCTCTTATTGAAATACGGCGCAACAAGCCTGCCAGAGCAGCGGAGTGCTCGCCGCTGTTAAAATGAATACAAGAGGTTATCATGAAAAAAGTAATAGAAGTCTGCCCGTACTGCGCTTCGGGCTGCAAGATCAACCTGCTGGTTGAGAATGGCCGCGTGGTTGGCGCAGAAGGCGCCAACGGCCTGACCAATCAGGGGGCCTTGTGCCTCAAGGGTTTGTATGGCTGGGATTTTATCAACGACACCAAGATCCTGACTCCCAGAGTCAAAAACCCCATGATCCGCCGCAAGCGTGGCGGTGAATTCGAGGCTGTCTCCTGGGATACGGCCATCGACTACACGGCATCACGTCTTACGGCCATCAAGGAAGAATTCGGCCCCGATTCCATCATGGTATCCGGTTCTTCCCGCTCCACCGGCAACGAAACCAACTACATAATGCAAAAATTCGCCCGCGCGGCTCTCGGCACCAATAATGTCGACTGCTGCGCGCGGGTCTGACACGGCCCATCAGTTGCAGGTCTGCAACAATCGGTCGGCAATGGCGCAATGAGCAACTCCATTGTGGAGATTGAAGATACTAAATGCTTGTTCATCTTTGGGTGGAATCCGGCAGATTCGCACCCCATTATCGCCCGCCGGGTGGTAAAGGCGAAAGAAAAAGGGGCAACCATCATTGTCTGTGATCCGCGCAAGATTGAAACTGCGCGTATCGCCGACCTGCATGTTCCCCTGAAAAACGGTTCCAACGTGGCCTTCGTCAATGCTTTGATGAACGTCATCATTAACGAGGGACTTGCGGACAAGGAGTTCATAGAAAGGTACACAACGGGTTTTGAAGAACTCAAAGCCATTGTGGACAAATATCCTCCTGAAGCGGTTACGGAAATCACGGGCATTGATGCCGAAACCATCCGCAAGACCGCCCGCATGTATGCCACTGCCCCCGAGGGCGCGGGCATCTATTGGGGCATGGGCGTTTGCCAGTTCTATCAGGGTGTGGAGACCGTACGGGCACTGACCTCCATGGCGCTGATTACCGGCAACATAGGCAAACCCCACACCGGCGTTGCTCCGGTGCGCGGGCAGAACAACGTGCAGGGCGCCTGCGACATGGGCGCGTTGCCCAACGTGTTTGTGGGCTACCAGAGCGTAACAGACCCGGCCATGCGCGAAAAGTTCGCCAAGGCCTGGGGAGTTCCTGTTGAAAAAATGTCCCCCAAGGTGGGGCATTTCCTGAGTGAAGTCGCCGCGAGCGCTTCTGCTGGCAGGCTGAAGGCATTCTACTGCATGGGTGAAGACCCCTTGCAGACAGAACCCGACCTTTCAGGCGTGCGTAGCGGCTTCAGCAAGCTTGACCTGCTCATTGTGCAGGACTGCTTTATGACCAAGACAGCAGCCGTGGCCGACGTGATCTTCCCCACCACCACGTGGGGCGAGCACGAAGGCGTGTACTCGGCTGCCGACCGCGGCTTCCAGCGCTTCTACAAGGCTGTGGAACCGCAGGGCGATGTAAAGGTGGACTGGGACATCATCTGCCGTCTGTCCACAGCCATGGGCTATCCCATGCGCTATAACAACACCAGGGAGATCTGGAACGAGCTGATCTCGCTCTCGCCCAAGTATGCGGAAGCGACCTATGAAAAGCTCGATGCAAACGGCGGGCTCGGCTACATCCAGTGGCCCTGCACCAAGGATGCCCCCAACGGCACCCAGGTGCTTTACGCACAGCCCGACGGCAGCATCAGGTTTGAAACCCCGGACGGCCTGGGCCACCTCTTTACGGTGGAATGGGTCCCGCCTGTGGAAAAAATCAGCTCCGAGTTCCCGCTGGTGCTTTCTACCGTGCGCGAAGTGGGCCACTACTCCTGCCGCTCCATGACAGGCAACTGCAAGGCGCTGGCGGCACTGGCGGACGAACCCGGCTTTGTGCAGATGAACGACAAGGATGC
>NZ_DASQOG010000230.1:0-9986 GCF_035644575.1 Desulfovibrio sp.
TTTGCTGGTCAATCATGTCAATACATATTGTCAAGCGGCGTCGCAAGCCCTTCTGCGGCGCAGACCAGGCGAGTTGCCTGGGCAAGGATTTTGTCGTTTTCCGGTCCGGTCAGGCGCGATCCCGTGAGGTAGAGGGCCACAACCAGCGGTTTGTTTTTGCCATTGCGGGTCTTGGCTGCTTGCTCGGGGTTGCTCGGCGGCAACAGTACGCCCACATCGTTGGCAGTGCCGTTTTCTCCGCTGCCGCTTTTGTGCGCCGAGCGCCAGCCCTGGGGCGCTCCAACGGGGATGCGCCCGGCCCCGGTTGCGCATCCCAGCATCCAGTCCGTCATCTGTGTCCTGGCTTGCGCTTTCAGCAGGTTGCCGCAAAGCAGGTCGTTCAGGGTGCGGCACATGGCAAGGGGCGTTGTGGTGTCGCGCGCATCGCCGGGAATGGCTGAGTTCAGCTCCACCTCCCAGCGGTCGAGGCGAAACGTCGTGTCGCCAAAGCTGCGGGCAATGGAGGTCAAGCCCTCAGGGCCGCCCAGCTGGGCAAGCACAAGGTTGGCAGCCGTATTGTCGCTATGCTGGAGCATGGCTGCGCACAATTCTGCCACAGTCATGCCGTTTTCCAGATGTTTTTCCGTAACGGGCGACCAGGGCTGGATGTCGCTTTTGGCAAAATGGATTCTTTGTTCAAGAATATCTGGTTTGTCCCGCAGAACAGCTGACGCCGCCAGCACTTTGAAAGTGCTGCACATGGGGAAGCGTTCGTTCCCACGGTACGACAAAACTTTGCCCCCATTGCTGACGCGGGCTGCCGCGCCAAGCCTGCCGCCGCTTGACGCCTCAAGCTCGGCCAGCTTTTTTTGCAAGGATTTCCCCTCGGCTTCGGAAGGAGGAGAAGCCTCCGCGGAGGTGCAGGTAATAAACGCAGCGCTCATTGAGGCAATGGGGAGGGCGCAAAGGCCTGCGAGAACATAACGACGGGAACAACCGGAACTGAAATGCATTGTAACTCTGTATCCTTTATACATGTGCCTTGAGTGGTGGACTGCTCAGCGCCCGCTGAGCAGCAGGGCGGAAGCCAGCCCCACAAACACGCAGCCCGCCACACGCTGCATCATGATCTGCCCGCGCTTTGAGCGGTTGAACCATACGGCCAGACGGCCCCCAAGGGCGGCCACAGTCCAGAAAACTACTATGGTAGCCAGCATGAAGAGGCCGCCGAGGCTCAGTACCTGCAAGGCTACGCTGCCCCGAGCGGGGTCGCAGAATTGCGGCAAGAATGCCAGAAAAAAGAGTGAAACCTTGGGGTTGGTGACGTTCATCACTATTCCCCGGCGATAGAGCGTCATGTAGCCGGGGAAGTTGCTGCCAGCGCGGCCTTGGCTGGTGGTGCCCTCTTCTGCCACATCGGTTGTGGATGCCCCGGCGCGGAACGAGAGCCAGGCAAGCCAGAGCAGATAGCCCGCGCCCGCTACTTTGAGCAGGGTAAAGGCCAGGGCCGAAGTCTGAAAAATGGCGGCAACGCCCAGGGCAACTGCCGTAGTGTGAACGCACAGGCCTGTGACAAGCCCTAACGTGGTGATTATACCAGCGCCAACACCAAAAAGAGCAGACTGGGTGAGCACAAAGATATTGTCCGGGCCGGGCGCAATGCCAAGCAGCAGGGCGGCGGCAAAAAAGGCCATCATTGCATCAGGTGTCAGCATGTAACACTCTCTCCATCCAGCAGAAATTGTAGTTTTTGGGGGCGCGGGCGCGATTTGACGGCCAGTTCAAGCCGTAGAGCGTCCCCCTTGCAGGCGCAAGTCCGGCTGGCAATGAGCCGTACGGGCCGCCGCCCCTGCGTGTAGCGCGCGCCGCCGGGAACCTGCCCATTGTGCTGACCCAGACGGCGCTCGATATTTGTGGTGATGCCGCAATACAGCGTGCCGTCAGCGCACTCCAGCAGGTAGACGAGCCAAGTGCTGTCAGGCATTGCGCACAACCTCGGCGGGGCTCAGTCAAAGGCTCCGGCAAACCATGCCGTCAGCAGAAAGGAAACAGCCCAGTTGCCGATGCGCCACGTCCACGGATTGGGCAGGCGGCCCGTGCTGAACTGCCGCAGATCGCGCATAACGCCCATGACCGCGCCTATTATATGGAAGAAGACAAAGCCGATGCCCGCAAGAAAACCAAACTGGGCAAGGCAGACCATAAAGAGGGCAAAGGTCACGCTGGCGGCAAGGCAACCTGACTGATCGTTGCCGCCCATCCACACGCGCCCAAAATTCATGCCGCCGAGGCCTCCGGCCTGGCCGAAGGTTCCCCGATAGAAAAATCTGCTGCGGTACTCCTGACGCTCCGACTCCGCCGGGCCAGAACCTGCGCCCGCTCCATCCCCAAAGGGGCCGAAGCCTGGGGCGCTATTCCACCCATCACCCTGCGCCCTGGCATTGCCTTGCCCTGCTGTGCGCTGGCTGGCATTGCGTGGGTCTTCATGGTCGTGCAGAATTTCCACATCAACCACGCGCGGCGCGCCCGTTTTGGCCGCATCGCCCTCGGGCAAGGCAGCCTGTTCAGAAGTACCGGGTTGGTCGTGTCGCGGGCCGTGTGGGGGAACAGTCATGCAAAATCTCCTCAGAGCGCAAAAAAGGTTGGGCAAGCCCTGCGCCTGCTGTGTTTGTGCCTTCTGCCAGCTATGGCGTCAAGGGGCGGCTTGCCAACAGCCCGCGCTGGTACTACTGTCTGGCCGTGCAACTCCGGCGGCAAAGCCGGAATCAAAGGAGACGTTTATGAAAAAAATAGGTTCTGCAATCCTTTTGGCCGCAGCGCTGGCCCTGGGTTCTGGAATGGGTGCTACAGTTCAGGCGGCTCCCGCCAAAAGCGCCGAACAGACGCTGGATGAGGCCTGGACTGCGTACAATATCGGTCAATACAACAAGGTTGTGCAGATGGTGCAGCCTCTGGCCAGCGATGGCAATCCGCGCGCTCAGGTGCTGCTGGGCCGTTGCTACGAAAACGGCCTTGGGGTGACGCAGGATATGGAAACCGCGGCCAAGTGGTTTCGCATAGCTGCTGAGCAGAATTACGCCGAGGCGCAGGTGCAGTTGGGCTACCTGTACGAACTTGGGGCCGGGGTGCCCAAGAACGACACCGCCGTGGCCGATCTTATGAGCCGCGCCGCCGCTGCCGGCAATGCGGAAGCCCAGTTCAACCTTGCGCTTTATTACAGCCAGGGGCGGTATGGTTTTGCCAAGGATCCGGATCAGTCTTTTGCCTGGGCCAAGCGTTCTGCCGAGCAAGGCTTTGCGCAGGCGCAGCGTTACGTGGGCGCATGCTATGAATTTGGCGTGGGCGTGCCTGTAAATCCGTCTGAAGCCGCTGCGTGGTATAGCAAGGCCGCTGCCCAGGGGCTTGAAAAGGAAGGCAATATCTTTAATACCGAACGTGTGTACACCATGCCGTAAACGGTAACGTTTCTTTATTGCAAGACGATGCCCCCGAGTTATCCTGACCGGGGGCATCTTGTTTTTTTGAAAGCAATCACTGCACAGACTCTGCCCATTGCCATAAAGGTCAGAATCGTTCATGTTGAGGTATCCGTTAGTCTTGGCTTGTACAGGCATGCGTGCGTTTTGCCCTATTGCATATCCGAAACATGACGATAAAACTGAAAACTGCTCCTTTTTTCAGAACGGGCGTCAGGTACCGGGAGGCACTATGAAGCTGGGTCTTTTGACGAAGATGTCGCTGTACATCCTTATTCCGTCCATGCTTGGCCTGGCCCTTGTGGCTGGCATAAGCCACCATATGTCTGAAGACGCATTGCGAAAGCAGACCCGGCAGGATATTGCGGCCATTTTGAAAGGGCAGGAAGTGGGCTTGAACGCGGTCTTTGTATCCATGAAGGAAGCGCTTGCCCAGATTGCCGAAAATCGTCGCCTTCGCCTCTTCCTTGAAGCGTATTCCAATGGCGCTCCCATTGACCACAACGATGAGCTTTTTCTCAGCGCCCTTGAAGCCCTCAAGAATTTTACAGCCGTCAACAGCAACATCGCCACGTGCGGACTCATTGCGCCAGACGGCAAGGTTATTGTGCACAGCAAGAAGGGCGACACGCAGAAGTTCAGCAGCACCATTGGCGAAGATTTTTCAAAGCGCGTCTATTTTATCAACGGCATGAAGGGCGTGGTCAGCTCTGTCGGGCTGGTCAGCGTGGCCACCAAAAAAATGACCACCATCATAGGCATGCCCGTTAAGGACAAAGGCAAGATCGTAGGCGTTATTTACGGGGGCACAGACAACGACAAGCTGGCCAACGCCACCACAAACAAGGTTGATCTTGGTGATGTGGGCTTGGCCTTTGTTATCAATACGGAAGGCGTGATTGTACAGCACCCCGACCTGAAGCGTATCGGGCAGAAAGAAGCAGGCTCTGCCTGGGTGGCGGAAGTACTCAAAAACAAAAAAGGCCGTCTTGAATTTGTGAATGCCGAAGGGCTTGAAAAAATTCTGTATTATACAGATATGCCCGATGAAGGCTGGATATTGTGCCTGGAGCTGGACAAAACCCTTCTTTACGAACCCATCAGCGACATGCTGGTCAATAACGTGCTGACGGCAGTGGCTTGCGCCCTTGTGGTAGGCATTGTCATCTTTTTAAGTGTGCGCAGTATCGTGCACCTGCTGGGGGGGCTTTCCGGCATTGCCGAGGCCATTGCGGGCGGCAGGCTCGAATGTTCTGCGGCGGAGGAACGGCTGCTGCGAACCTCTGAAAAAAGAGGCGACGAGTTCAGCGTACTTTCATTTGGCATGGAGCGCATGATGGCCAACATCAAGCGCCTGCTGGGCGAAAGCGAGGAAAAAACCGCTGCTGCGCACAAGGCCACAGAAGAAGCCCGCCAGGCCACGGAGCGCGCAGAGCAGGCCGCCATTCAGGCCGAAAACGCGCGCAAAGAGGGCATGCTTGCTGCTGCGGGGCAGCTTGAAGGCGTGGCGGATATTCTTGCTTCGGCTTCGGCGCGGCTTTCCGAACGGATAGGGCAGTCAGAGAAGGCCGCTTCAGAATCCGCACAGCGCCTTACAGAAGCGGCCACAGCCATGAACCAGATGAACGCCACGGTACAGGAAGTGGCACGCAATGCTTCGGCTGCTTCGTCCACATCCGAGGAGACGCGCAGCAGCGCCGAAAATGGTTCGACTATTGTGCAGCAGTCCCTGCAAAGCATCGGTCAGGTGCGCGAGATTTCCC
Organism: Desulfovibrio sp.; assembly: GCF_035644575.1. Classification (GTDB taxonomy): domain Bacteria; phylum Desulfobacterota; class Desulfovibrionia; order Desulfovibrionales; family Desulfovibrionaceae; genus Desulfovibrio. The sequence continues at coordinate 5,219 of NZ_DASQOG010000230.1, forward strand.
ACGGGCTCAAGAGCGACATGGCGGAACTGAACGACCACGCTCAGGCCATTAACCGCATTATGAACGTGATCTCTGATATTGCCGACCAGACCAACCTTCTGGCTCTCAACGCCGCCATAGAGGCCGCACGCGCGGGCGACGCCGGACGCGGTTTTGCCGTGGTGGCAGACGAAGTGCGCAAACTGGCAGAAAAAACCATGGCCTCGACGCACGATGTGGGCAATGCCATCAAGGCCATCCAGACCAGCACGGCCAAGAGCGTGGAAGTTATGGAAGTTGCCTTGCGGCAGGTGGAGGTTGCCTCCGATTTCGCCGGGCAGTCTGGCGAAGCGCTCACCCACATTGTCGACAGTGTGGAGCTTGCGGCGGATCAGGTACGCGCCATTGCCACTGCCAGCGAACAGCAGTCTGCCACCAGCGAAGAAATCAACCAGACCATTGTGAAGATCAACGATATATCAATGCAGACCGCCAGAGCCATGGACGAAGCCGCTCAGGCCGTAACGGACCTTACGCGCCAGGCCAAGGCCTTGAGCGACCTGATTGCAGAAATGAAGCGGGGATAGCGCGCCTCACAGACTGAAAAGGGGCAGCCCGGCTGATTGGTGCCGGGCTGCCCTTTTATGCGTTACTATGAGGCTGGGCGATCAGGCTGGCCGCCAGTCCTTGATGGCGATATCCACCGAGGCGATGCCGTTGTAGGTGTCTATGCGCGGGGTGTAGGCCACAAGAATATGCTTGTTGATGAGGGAGGCGGGCAGTTCGTCAGCCATGCGCCATGCCTTTGCAGAAAGGGTAATGCCGCTGGCGCTGTCTGTCAGGCGCAAAAGCACATGTTCCCTGCTGCGCCCAAGAAAGGAACGCTCCTTGACGAGCAGTGGGGGCGATTGGAATACAGGCTCGGGATTTCCGGGTCCAAAGGGTTGCAACAGCTCAAGTTCCTTGAGGAAGTTGTGATCACCCGCCAGCTTGAAGCCCAGCTCGCATTCCAGCGTGATGCTGGGAAGCAGCGGGTTGGGGCCAAGCACTTCTTCCGCCACAGCGTCGAACCGGGCGCGGAATTCCTCCAGCCTTTCCGGCGCAAGGCGCACCCCTGCCGCCTGACGGTGCCCGCCAAAGTTCAGCAGGCAGTCTGCCGTGCGGGTCAGACCGCCGTGCAGATCAAATTCGCGCACGGAGCGGCCCGAGCCTTTGAGACTGCCCTGATCATCGCACACAATGATGGTAGGGCGGTAGTAATCTTCCACAATGCGCGAGGCCACAATGCCCACGATGCCGGGGTGCCAGTCCTTGCCGTAGAGCACAAGGCTGGCGCGCGGGCCGCGCGACAGTATGTCTGATGCCTGCGCCTTGGCTTCCGCGTAGATGCGTTCTTCTTCCTGACGGCGGGCCAGATTGAGTTCGTCCAGCTCCTGCGCCATGCCTGCGGCGGCAACGTGATCTTTTTCGCGCAGCAGGCGCAGGGCCAGTTCGCCCTTGCCCATGCGCCCAGCGGCGTTGATGCGCGGTGCTAGGCGAAAAACCGCCTGCCCGGCGCTCAATGCCGCAGCGGCGTTCATGCCGCTGGCAACTTTCAATGCCGCCATGCCGGGACGTTCCGCCCGTGCAATGCGGGTGAGCCCGCCGCGCACGAGTACGCGGTTTTCTCCGGTGAGGGGCATGACGTCCGCCAAGGTGCCCAGCGCCACCAGATCAAGGCAGTCGCCCATGTTGTGCTTTTTGCCCGTATGCGGGGCAAGGGCGGCGTTGACGCCCCCCATAAGGTAAAAGGCCACGCCCACGCCAGCAAGGTGCGGGTAGGGCAGGTCTTCTGCGGCGCAGATGCGGGGGTTGCAGATGGCGTGGGCAGGGGGCAGCTCTTCGGGCGGCAGGTGATGGTCGGAAACCACCACAGTCATGCCAAGCTCCCGAGCGCGCTGCACTGCCTGCACGTCTGAAATGCCGCAGTCCACCGTGAGCAGCACGCCGCAGCCCTGGGCGGCCAGCGCCTCGATATGCGGCACGTTGAGGCCGTAGCCCTCGCTGCGCCTGTCAGGAATGTGCCAGTCTGCGTGGATGCCGTGGCTTTCAAGCACATCCAGCACCAAGGTGGCGGCGGTCACGCCGTCCACGTCATAATCGCCCCAGACTGCCAGCTTTTTTCCGGCCAGCAGTTCAGAAGCCAGCAGGCTGGATGCCTCGGGCAATTGGGGCCAGCGGTCAGGGGGCGTGAGTGAATCAAGCCGGGCGGACAAAAAAGCGTCCATGGCATCTCTTTCGGAAAGGCCACGCCGCCAGAGAATCTCAAGAAGTAGGGGCGAGATGGAGAGAGCATCTGCCCATTGCCGGGGCGGCGTGGGGCAGATGTTTTGCACAGGCTCGCGGATCAGCCAGTTTTTCAATGTGTTAACCCGCCGTTTTGGGTTTCTGCGCGGCCCCGTTTTGTGCGGCCTGAAGTGCGGCGCGTACACCTTCTATGCGGTCGGCGGGTACGAGCTGTTTCTGAATGAGCCATGCCAGAAATTTGAGCGAGGTTTCGTGCCGGGGGGCCAGTTCAAGCGCTTTCAGCAGATAATCAACGCACTGGCCGATGTCCTTGAGCTCAAGCAGCACGCGGGCCATATTCATGTACAGGTTTTCGTCAGTGGGCGAAAGTTCAAGAGCGCGCTGGTAGTATTCAAACGATTCCTGCAGCATCTTGCTTTTGCGAAGATTGATGCCGAATTCATTGAACAGGTGCTTGTGCTCTGGCTCAAACGCGGCTTCGAGTTTTACCAGGCGTTGAAAAATGTCCTGCGCCTTGGCGTTGTCACCCCGCTCAAGATAGGTCAGCCCAATGCCAAAGTTGGCCCGCACGTTTTCTTCATCCACCTTGAGGGCGCGCGTGTATTCAAATTCGGCGGCAAAGTTCTCGCCATTTTCGCGGTGTTCGTCGCCGTTATCAATACTGCGCTGGATCTCCTGCATTTTGGGGAAAACGGAATTGAGATAAAATTCCGGCTCGGGGGAGAATTTGGCAATAAGCTCGTCCAGGGTGATCTTGCGCTTGGGGCCGCTTGGCACATAGTTGGTATTGAGCGGCTGGCAGTCAATTTCCTTGCCGTGCTGCTCTATAAACCAGAAGGTTTTTTGCACGGTCTTGCGCGTGGTCGTGCCAGTACCCACCCTGCGGACTTCCTGAGTGGAGAAGACCCCACGAACATCGGTTTTGCCGTTGCTGTGGGAATCGCCTTGCGCGCTTTTGGGCGTTTGACCGGCCATGCTCATCCTCAATACTTCTTTATGGGTGCGCGGAGGTCATTTCCTCCGTAATCTGCCGGGCCATTGCCAGCGGGTCCGGCGCAGCCGTGATGGGCCTGCCCACAACCAGATAGTCAGCTCCTGCCGCAATGGCCAGAGCGGGCGTCATAACGCGGCGCTGGTCGCCAGCGGCGGAACCCGCAGGGCGTATCCCCGGGCAAAGGCAGCGCAGGCCAGGGCAACTGGCCTTGATGGCTGCAGCCTCATGCCCGGAGCAGACCACGCCGTCAAGCCCCCACGGCCCGGCCTGCCGGGCCAGAGCCAGAGCAAAATCAGCGGGCGAGGCCTCTATGCCGGGCATTTCGCCGGGCGCAAAACTTGTAAGCACGGTCACGCCAAAGAGCAGGGGGCGCTGCCCGGAAACCCCGGCTGCCGCCTCTGCCGCAGCGCGGCACATGCGCTCGCCGCCCTGGCAGTGCAGGGTCAGCATGTTTACCCCAGCCGCAGCCGCAGCTTTGACAGCCTGCGCCACAGTGTTGGGAATGTCGTAGAACTTCAGGTCAAGAAAAACGCTGAAGCCCATTGCGGACAGTTCTTCCAGCAGGCCGGGGCCTGCATGGGTGAACAGCTCCATGCCCACCTTGCACCAGGGCACCGTGCCGCGCAGTTTGCGCGCCAGCGCGAGGGCAAGCTGTTTTTCGGGCAAATCCAGAGCTACCGCCAGTTGCGGCCTGTGCTGCTGCGTGGGCATGTTGCTCCCTGTGCTGCTCGCGGCCAGGAGCCCGGCTGCACGAACAAAATATGCGGTTTCAGGTCTTTTGCCCCAACACGCATGTCGTGCTGCGGCGGGGGCGGATCATTCTTGCTGGCGGTCTGCGGAGCAGTCCATGGCAGTCCATGGCAGTCCATGGCAGTGCCGGTCAGCGCGCATCAGCGGTTGAGAATCTCATCCAGCAGGTGCGGATTGCGCGCAGGTGCAAGCCCCGCAGCCACATACACCGCCCGCAGGGCATCGTAGGCCATATCCAGATTGTCGTTCACAATGACAGAATCATACCAGCGGGCCTGAAGAATCTCTGAACGCGCATTGACAAGGCGGCGCGCAATGGTTGGCTCGTCATCCAGCCCGCGCCCGCGCAAGCGGTTTTCAAGCTCGTGCAGGCTGGGGGGCAGGATAAAGGCGAACGTGGCTTCAGAAAGGGAAAGCTTGAGCTGCGCCGCGCCCTGTACGTCAATGTCAAAAAGCACGTCCTGGCCCTGATGCAGTTTTTCCTTCACCGGGGCCAGCGGCGTACCATAAAAATTGCCGTGAACCTCGGCCCATTCTGCAAAATAGCCCTGCACGCGCCGTTGCTCGAATTCTTCGTGGCTCAGAAAAATGTAATCTTTGCCGTCCACTTCGCCCTGGCGCGGTTGCCGCGTCGTGCACGAAACCGAGTAGCCAATATGCGGAAATTCCGCCAGCAGGCGTTTGACCAGTGTGGTCTTGCCTGCGCCAGACGGTGCGCTCAGCACCAGTGCTATGCCTTCGCGGGGCATCAGTCCCCTT
>NZ_DASQOG010000231.1:0-12495 GCF_035644575.1 Desulfovibrio sp.
GCATGGGCTTTTGAACACGGCGTGCAGATAGAATTCACTCGACCGGGGAAGTCCAGGGATAATGGGCACATTGAAAGCTTTAACGGAAAATTCCGGGATGAGTGTTTAAATCAAAACGTGTTTCTGTCCTTGCACGATGCCCGCAAAACGGTTGAAGCCTGGCGGCAGGATACACACACCAGCAACGACCGCAGATCTCATTGGGCTGGCTGACTCCGGAAGAGTTCGGAGAAAAGGATTATAACCTGCAATCCATTGGGAACCACTAACTTACAAGTGGTATACGCAATGGGGTAAGGTCAGTAGGGACAACTTCAACGGCGGGTCTTCATACTTGCCGCTGCAAGTACTCGCCATCTTTGGCTGGATGCTTGCCCGCGTCCGCAATTTGGGCTGTCCGCACGAACCTTATCTGCTGTTCTGACACTCCTTTTGCACGCCAGTTTTCTTCCATGTCTGCCGTTCTACAGGCAGACGCTTAAGCCGAATTGAGTCACAGCTGAAATAGGACAAGCCCACATAAGGCGGGGGCTGGAATAGAAAGAGGCAACCCGCCCGCAGTAGAGCAGGTTGCCTGTGAAATTAGAAGGAATAGGTAATGTTCAGTGTCGCTTTCCAGGCGTCTTTGCAGTTAAGGCTGTCACCAGATATTTTTTGGTAGCTGCCCCAGACGTCCTTGTCCAGCCAAAGGTGAATATAGCCAAGCTCCAGCACAAAATTCAGATTTTCAGCAGCCTTGTACGTGCTATCCAGATTCAGCTCAAGGCCAGTATCGCTGGTGGTGACGTACGTGCCCAGCGGAGCGTTGAAGTCCGTCATGTTGCGGTAAACGGCACGCCCAGAATTGTCCGTAGTCTGCCGACCTGTAATGTATGAGGCCATTTTTGTGTCGTTGGTGCCGCCAAAATAGTTAAGCCGGATTATATGGCTCAGGTCATCAACAAAGCTGATGTCTTTCAGGCGAGTGCCTACGCCCCACGTTCCAGATGGATTGGTGCCCAGAACACCCTTGCCCCCAGCGTACAGCACACTGCCACGGTAACCGAACGATGACAGGGAATTTGAGGCGTTGTTGGTAGTGGCAATATAAGGCAGGCGTTCAGAGCCGTTATGCGGGTTATTGTCGTCACCGCTGAAATACCAACCATAGATGCCGGGCACGCCCCAATCAAAGGCATATTCGGCCAGAAGCATGCTAAACCAGCCGGATCGGTTCAGGTATTCTCTGCCGTGATCAACTGCGCCGTATATAAAATCACCCTTGAGCGAAAAAGGCTCGAGTGATGTCCATTCCCATGTAAGCCCTCCCCAGTACATGCTGCTGTATTCCTGGCTCAGTACTGAGCTGCCCCTCCGTCCGGAAGTAAAGGTCGCAGGGAACAGGCCATTGGCAAGTTGCATGCCGTCAATCCGTTGCGTGTTGGCAGTGAGATTCGTGGGGGAAAAGTTGTAGGAGCCGTCAGGCCTTTTTGCCGTACCGATGGGCTTGATGGTGTTGGGGCCCATGCTGCCAGCCATTCCCCATGGGGTAATTTTGAGGCCATCCAGCGTAACCGGGACAACAAGAGCGCCCAGATCAAAGTTGTCCATATAGTTGGATGCGTGGCTTGAATCGCCACCCCAGTTATCGTTGGCGGGGCGCATCCATATTGCTGTTGCGGCAACAGCGGGGGAAAATTTCCAGGAGGCCGCAATGCCTGCCACATCATCCTGAAAAACCGGGCTGTCCAGCGCAAAGCCTGGCAGCTTCATGCCTTGAAGTCCCATGCGAAGCTTCAACGGTGCGTTGGGAATTCTCCAGTCAAGATAGGCCTGCTTGACCTTGACGGAACTTGTTCCATCCGCGCCGAGCGCGCCACCCTGATTGGCCATGCCCCAGCGCTGCTCGCCGATCTCAAAAAAAACCGTACCGGACAAATTTTCAGAAGCGACCGCATCGAGCTGCCAATGCATGCGGTTATATGCTTCAAAAGAATCTCTCGGCTGGTGCATTGATGACCATTGCTGACCGTTGACGGTCTGACCAGCGCGGTTTTTGTTCATGAAGTTACCGCCGTTAACATAGTCAAAAGCAAAATGCCATGCGCCCTTGACCTTAAAGTCAACCGCCTGGCTTTGCACTGTAAGGGCAAAAAAACAGAAGACCCCCGCAATTAAAGATACTAAACCCTTCATTTAAACCTCCGTCTTTTCAGTATTCAATTGCGGAGTGTAGTGTTAATGTGTTATAATATAAACTAAAGCACTATAATTTTATAAACCGATATTCTTACTAATTTTGTACATTAATATTTGAACAAAAAAAATAAACTGAATTTAAATTTTTTTTATATAATTCATAATAAACAAAAAAATAATATCAAGTAATAATAAGACAGTCATATTTAGTTCATTTTATCTGAAAGTATTGAATATAAAATAAGTATGGTATGTGTTTTTTATGCTACAGGGATTAGTTTGCGCGCGTCCTTTAACAGCTATGCGTGGCATGGCAAAGCGCATTTTATGAAATTTTGATGATTGAGTGCGTGGTAGAGCAGATTCCCCTCATGCTGAATGCGCAACGATTTTTCCAGATCACATCTGAAAAGCCATACGGTCAGCACGGATTCACACCGCTACTCCAGCCCCAGCTTGCCGTTTATCTGCCTTTTTTCTCCCTCTCCTCGCAAAAAATAATCCTTTAGCAGCAGAACCTGCTGCTTTGGATTGTTACGTCCTGTTGTCAGGGCTTAAACGTTCCAGCGCAGTTTTTTGGGAAGAGGGGGGGGTATTGATGCTCATTCGTTAACGTTCGTTAACTATTTAATCACATTTCCGAACCTGCAACGAGGATCTTCCCCGTGATTGTGATTTATATAACGTAAAAAAAGATCGTTTTTGCAATAGATTAAGTGCATCCCGTAACTTTTTTTAATCGAGTTTACTGTATGGCATGTCTTTTGCTTGAGATGGTACATATTTGGACTGTTGCAGAAACTGTTTGCTTGATGAATGATCACTGTTTTTCTGATTATTGTTTTAAATATTAAATCCATATGCTCGTGAAATAACATCAAATGCATGCGGATTTGATAAAAATAACAGACTAAATGGAGGATGACATGGCTACAGCAACTACAGCTCTTGAAAATGCACTCGCACAACTGGAACAAGCGGCAGCCCTCGCCGGACTCGAACCCCATGTTCATGAATTTCTCAAGCGCCCCATGCGTGAACTTACAGTGCGCATCCCCCTTAAAATGGATAATGGTACTGTAAAAATTATCGAAGCCTACCGTTTTCACCACAACTGGGCCAACGGCCCCATTCGGGGCGGCACGCGTTTTCATAAGGATGAAACGCCCGATGACGTGCGCGCGCTGAGCATGTGGATGACCATCAAAAACGCCTGCAACAACATCCCCAACGGCGGCGGCAAGGGCGGCATTGCCGTTGACCCAACCACCTTGTCTCTCAACGAACTGGAGAGGTTGTGCCGTGGCTATATCCGCGCCATCTCTTCCATCACCGGCCCCTGGATGGACTTTCCCGGCGCCGACATCGGCACCGATGCCCGCACCCAAAGCTGGATGCTGGACGAATGGGAAGCCATGCACCAACGCCTTGAACCGGCTGCCGTGAGCGGCAAGGCCATGCCCCTTGGCGGTTCTGCCGGGCGCGCTCTGGCCACCAGCCGAGGCGTGCAGTACGCCACCCGTGCAGTTGCGGCCTCTGTGGGCAAGCCCATGTCGAGTCTGCGCGCAGTCGTGCAGGGTTTTGGCAAGGTGGGCGGAAACCTTGTGTCGCTGTACAATGAAGACAACGTGACCATTTGCGGCGTAAGCGATGTGAACGGCGGCATCTACAATGCCGATGGTCTGGATGTGAAGGACGTGTTCGCCTGGTTTGAAGAAAAGGGCACCCTGACCGGTTACCCCAAGGCCAAGGCTGTGACCAACGCAGAGCTGCTGGTGCAGGATTGCGACGTGCTGGCCCCCTGCGCCGTGCAGAGCGTTATCACCCCTGAAAATGCGGCTGACGTTAAGGCGTGGGCCATTATGGAAGGCGCCAACGGCCCTGTGACTGTCGAAGCCGAGAAAATTCTGCGCGATCGCAAGATTATCGACTGCCCCGATGTGTACGCCAACTCTGGCGGAACCCAGGTGGCGCATTTTGAGCGCATTCAGAACCTCAATAACGACTGCTGGACTGAAGAATTCGTCAACAAGAAGCTTGAAGGCGTGTTCCTTGACGTATTCAACGAAATATACGCGGTCTCCAACGAGAAAAACATCACCATGCGCATGGCCTGCTGGGTCAAGGCGTTGAACCATACAGTGGCTTCCATGAAGTGGCGCAGCTGGGTATAGGCGTTTTAGAAGCATAAGCTCAACGCCTTATCAAGGGGGGCAGCCGATATTTGTGCCTCTGAACCAGAAATGGCGACCTCCCTGTTTTGCCTCAAGCAACTGCACGTATGCAGGTTACCCAAAGTGCGCCCAACGGGGTGCGCAATGCAGGCCGGCATTACAACTATCGGGTGAGGTCATATGGAAGTCAGTTTTGTTCACTATCTTGGCATGTTTCTGGTGGTCGGCATTACCCTTGGGTACTCAATTTATTCCGCGCGCAGCGTAAAATCTGCGGACGGATTCAGTCTTGTGGGCCGCGCCGCTTCTTCACCTCTGGTGGCGGGCGGCATCGTGGGCGTTATTATCGGCGGCGGCGCAACGGTGGGTACGGCCCAGTTGGCCTATCAGGCCGGTCTTTGCGCATGGTCGTATTCGCTTGGTGCGGGTTTGGGGTTTTTGGTGCAGGGCATTTTTTACGCCCGCGCCCTGCGGCGCACCAATCTTGAAACCGTTCCCGAATTCTTTGGCCTGCATTATGGCAAATACGCCGCCCCGGTCATCAGTATATGCGGCACCTTGAGCATGCTGTGCGGCTGCGTGGCCGGCGTGATTGCGGGTATAAACATTCTGGCCGCAATCCTTAAAATCAGCCCGCTTGCGGCCACCATCCTGCTTGCGGCGCTTGTGCTTATGACAGTGTTTTTCAGCGGTCAGAAAGGCAGCAGCGTTACTGGCATTATAAAAATGAGCGTTCTGTGGGTGGGCCTGCTGGTCGGCAGCGCGGTGGCTGTGGTATCACTGTACGAACTTCCTGATTTTTCCACGGTATTTCCGCAAGAGCCTTGGCTGAATCTTTTCAGCACTGGTACCGGGCAGGTGCTCGGCAACATATTCTCTACCGTCGTGGGCATTTGCTGCTCGCAAAACTACATTCAGGCCCTGTACTCGGCCAGCGATGCCCGCACGGCTTCTCGCGGGGCCATCATGGCTGGCCTGGTGGTTATCCCCGTTGGGTTGCCCATTGTAGCCATTGGCATGTTCATGCACGCGCAAAATCCTGCATTGCCTCCCATTTTGGCCTTGCCTACGTTTTTCTTCACCTATTTGCCCGACTGGTTTGGCGGCATAGCCATTTCAGGGGTGCTGCTGGCCATTATCGGTTCGACCGCAGGGCAGGCTTTGGGCATCGGAACCATGATTTCGCGCGACTTTGTGGGCAACGTGTTCAAGGTTACATCGAGCGAGGGGATTCTGAAGGCCAACCGGGTTACCCTTGTCATCGTGACCGCGATCTTTTCAACACTGGCCTATACGTATCTTCACTCCACCGTGCTGTACTGGAATTTCTTCTCCTTCCTGCTGCGGGGCGGCGGTGTATTTGTGCCGCTGACACTGGCGATTTTCAAACCCGGCTGGCTCTCGCCTTTCTGGGCGCTGACCTCCATCATTTGCAGCACTACGGCAGCCATTGTTGCCAAGCTGGCGTTCGATGTGAGCCAGCCGCTGTTCCTTGCCTTGGGCATCAGCCTTGCCATTGTGGCCTTGGGCGTTGTGGTCTCTGGCAAGAGCTACAGGGCTGTCTACATTAACGCGCAGGCCGAAAAGCAGGCCGACCCGGTGTAGCAGGGCAGCGGCGGAAAGTTGCAGAGGCAGAATCTGTAGTCTGGATGCGTCATACCGCTGTGACAGCCGACAACACGGCAGGAGTTCAACATGCGGCTTTGGAATGCCAAGGTCCGCGTAAACAACTTGTTGTGTTTTTAAACAGATCTGCCCTCACGAGGCGGCTTGCACTCAAAGGCGCGTTGCGCCCGAGCTTGCAGGCCGCTTTTTTGCCTTTATCAATCTATGGGGGGAATCCGGCAATGAGCCTGTGTTGCCTCTGTTCTGGCAATGTGCTGTCAATGCCCGGCCAAGAGGGGGGGTATCATCACCTCTGACTCAAACTGCCATGAGTAGGGTCTGACTGGCTCAACCGGGGATTATTAATCTTTGTGATCAGTTTCAGGGAGGAATAAAGTTTCGCCAACGCGGCCGCATTGACGGGCATGACTTTATACTGTTGTTAAATTATACCGGCAAGATAGATGGTTTTGGCTGTTTGCTGATGCCCGATGCCGGGACAGGAAATACTAGCAGGGTTGTGATTCAAAACGAAAGCTGGTGGTCATGCTCTGTGATTCACTCGGCGCTGAGTGCTGGTGCCGTCCCCAAAGCTTATTATAACATCCTGATTACGCAGAGCGATAACTTTTATAATTGTTGAATGCGACCTGTTACAAAGGCACAATCTCCTGAAATCATGGGTTCAGCCCATTTTATTCTTACTCCTCCATGACTTTTGTTATGGAGGATTTCTTATAGGGGTTGGATATTTTAAAAAGCATTATATTTAATATAGTTATATAAAAATAAAAAGATGGCATCAAACATGCTTTTCCACATTATCAATCTTGCGCTGCTAATGGCGGTAATGCAAAGGCGCTTTTGCTTCACCCGCCCTGCATGACTGGGATGTTGCTCGGCCCCGACGAGCAACAAAAACAATGGAACGGGAAAAAGCATCGGCGAGTTCAACAGGAATCATGATTCCCCAAGGTGCTTATGCGTATTCGTGCAGCTAGCATTTGCTGGTAACCTCTTTGCAACCTTAACGGAGCGCGAAAACAATATGCGAACCATACCAAGACAAACGATAGTGGACACTGTGACTTCCATGTGTATGGCGGCTGGTCGCTATTTGCCAGATGACGTTCTGGACGCACTGGTAAAGGCGGAAAAGGGCGAATCTCTGGAATCCGCCAGGGGAATTCTGGCGCAACTGGTGGACAATGCGGCCCTCTCCTCCAAAACAGGTTTGCCCCTCTGCCAGGACTGCGGCCTTAGTGTGTTTTTTGTTGAAGCAGGGGAAGACGTGCGTGTGGAGGGCGGCACCCTGCGCGAAGCAATCAACGCGGGCATGGTACAGGGATACAAGGACGGATTTTTGCGCAAATCCACGTGCGCCCCCTTTACCCGCCAGAATGTGGGCGACAACTCCCCTGCCATTATCCATTTTGACATTGTTCCCGGCGACAGCACAAGGCCGTGTATCTGGGCGCAACGGGCGGAGCGGGCGCGCTGCTGAGTGTGCGCATCAAGGAAGCCAGAGTTATCGCCTATGAAGACCTGGGGCCTGAAGCCATTCGTGAACTTGTGGTGGAAAATTTCCCGGTCATTGGCATAAATGACTGTCGCGGCGGAGACCAGTACGCAGTTCCAAAACTGGAAGAAGCGCTGGGATAAGTCTAAAATGACGTTGCATTAATACTGCAACATGCCTGAGATGTTTTGCGGCATCGATGGATTCGTCTGTCGATGCCGCGTCTGTTTACGGATTTAGCCAGTTGAGCGCACCTGTGCGCGAACCAGAAAACCCCCGCTATTGCTATGTGCCATGCTCCATCAGGCAGATAAAGCAAAAAAGTCTGGCCATGTTTAAACGTTGAAAAGCTGATGGGGCCTTGTATGCCCAATGGTAAGAAGACAGCATATTCGCTTGCGTTCAAGGAAGAAGCTATAGAACTTTTTCCTTAAAGGTTTTGGTGGGTATCAACAACGTTATGAAGAATTGGAAATCAAGGATACAAAGACTCTTCAATAATGGATTTTCAGGGTTAACTCTGTCCGTCATACGCAAGAAGCGTCGATACTTTGGGCGCTGCGAAATCATTGAACCAAAAAAAATTGATATTGTTAATAAAAATTAGATAGTTTGCTTGTACCCCGCCTTTGCAACTATGGTTTGATCCCCTTAAGTGAAACTTTTCTGCCTTGCCCCCCATAATTTGCTGAGTTGTTTGCAACGCGTCTATCGGGGGTGCCAATCTGACGCACAGCTCGGCAAATCTCACTGTATCCACAGCTTGTCGCAATATTTCTAATCAACTTGGTGGATATGTTTCAATGTATCCTTGTGCTTCTATGACAAGAGTTCTGCCATGCATGTTTCTCTTTTCGCGCGGGCTGGCTGTACAGCGGGTTCCTCTGGCTGGGAGCGTTGCAAAAAATGATGAATGATTATTGGGGGGACATCTGTTTTGTTGGTTGATGTTATTTTGCAACAAAATGCCATATTTTGTGCAATTTTGCACAATATAGCTAGCCGTTCTTAATGTAACTTGCTTAAATAAAATAATAAATAAAGTAAGCCGCCGCGTTGCTTTTTCGCAACAGCGCGGCTTTTTTGTGTGGTTTTGCAAACAAAAATCATTAGTAAATTCCTATAAGTATCTGTTTACTAATTGATTATTTTTTAAATTTGTCTGTGGGCCATGCAGTTGAGAAAGCGAAGAAATAGTCTTTGAGGAGGGTATATATATTGTTAAAATAAGAACAAGTAGATATTTTTATGTAACATAATAAATTAATTAGTATAATTATTAAAAATCAAAGGGATGCTTCTGTTATGGCCAGCTATTGTAAAAAAAATCACAAATGGTCTGTTTTTTGCTTTAGCAAGTTTGTTACCGGATTTTAGGTACTCCCCATAGACGCATTGCATGTCTTGTAACCGTTTTTACTGGAGATTCTATGCACCTGGCGGGCTTGTTTGATCTCTCGGGTAAGACAGCACTTGTTACCGGTGGTAATTCGGGTCTTGGGCTGGCTATGGCCCGTGCACTGGGGCTGGCAGGAGCAGAACTCATCCTTGTGGCAAGGCGGCAAGAGGTTCTTCAACAGGCTGCCGCGCAACTGACTGCCGAGGGCGTTGGTGTTCACATATATTCTACTGATATTTCCACGCCAGAACGCGCTCTTGAGTGCGCAACGTCCATAGTAAGCAAGTTTGGCCCTGTTGATATTCTGGTCAACGCTGCAGGGGTCAATCTTCGGCAGCCTTTCAGCCAGGTTACGCCAGAGTCATGGAGCGCACAGCTCAACCTTCACCTTTCCGCGCCTTTTTTTCTTTCTCAAATTCTGGCTCCGCATATGTCCCGCAGGGGCTGGGGCCGTATAATCAATATCGCTTCCCTCCAGTCTTTCCGCGCTTTTGCCGACAGTGCCCCCTATGGGGCGGGCAAGGGCGGCATTGTGCAGCTTACCCGTGCCATTGCCAGAGAATGGTCGCAGTACGGCATAACCTGCAATGCCATTGGCCCCGGTTTTTTCCCCACAGAACTGACGCGCCCGGTATTTGAAAATCCTGAGCTGGCCGAAAAAAACGCTTCCCAGACATGTATGGGGCGCAACGGCAGGCTTGAGGATATCTACGGTTGCACCGTGTTTCTGGCCAGTGACGCTTCTGCATACATAACCGGCCAGGTAATCATGGTTGATGGTGGTTTTAGTGCCCGATGAGAGGGCTTGGTTGTTGATATGATCGGTCTTTAGCGTCTGAGAAAAAGGAGTATGCAAATGAAAAAAATTTGTGCTGCCCTATTGTTGCTGGCAGGTCTGGCCGGAGGATTGTTGCCCGAGGCCGCCGTGGCAGAAGAAAAACCCGTGGTTCGCACCAGCGCCCAACCTTGCCTGCATGGTTTCCCCATGTGGTATGCCGAAAAACAGGGCTGGCTCAAGGACGCCCCCTTTACCGTAAAGTTCATGCTTTTTGCCTCTGGCGCACCCCAGACAGAAGCCCTGGCCGCTGACCAGTGGGATATCGGAACCATGGGCACAGTGCCCACCATGATGGCCAGCATGCGCTATGGTTACAAACTCATCGGCGTGTCCAATGAGGAAGGCGCCACAAACGATTTGTGGGTACGGCCCGATTCGCCCCTGCTCAAGCACAAGGCTGCGGTGGCCGGTTTTCCCGAAATCATAGGCAATACAGAAGACTGGAAGGGCAAGAAAATTCTGGCGACCACCGTTTCTACTGGCCACTACGCCCTTACCGCCACACTTAAGGCCCTGGGCCTTAACGACAGCGACGTGGCCATCGTACACATGGAACAGGGCCAGGCCATGACCGCCTTCAGTGCTGGTCAGGGCGATATCCTTCAGTTGTGGGCCCCGCTCAGCTATGTGGCAGAAGCCAAGGGCTGGACCAAGGTTTCATCGGGCATGGCGGCCAAGGTTCGCATTGCTGGCGGCATTGGCGCGCGTAAGGACTTTGCGGAAAAGCACCCTGATTTGGTGATTGCCTGGCTTAAAATCTATATGCGCATCATCGAAGGCATGAAGACCAATCCCGAACAGTATGTAAAGCCCCTGCTCGAATACTTTAACAGCTACTGCGGTCTTGAACTCACCGAAGAACAGGTGCGGATGGAATTCAAGTACCGCCCGCTCTATGGCGTAAGCGAACAGGTCAGCGCCCTTGAAGACCCGGCCAAGTTGGCCGCATGGATGAGCGGCGTTGCCAACTTTATGTTCGACCAGGGCCGCATCACCAAGAAAGAATTTGACCGCTACGTCAAGGCCAATTTCTTCATTGATCCCAGCTTCATGAAGAAGCTTGCCGCAGAAACCTCCAAATAACATTGGGGCAGCTGCTGTATTGATAATCGCCTCATATGCCTTTCCGGGGCCGGCAGATACGGGTCTGCGGCCCCGGAAATCGAGGAGTAACAATGACGTCCATCCGTGAACAGAAAAACGACGGCAGTCAAGAGTTGAGCCTGGAAATACAGAAGGCCAACTACTTTGCAACCGCAGCCAAAGAAAACTGGATATCAATGGTGAGCTTTGCGGTTTTTATTCTGGTATGGGAACTGATCTGCCAGTATGAGATCATTGGCCCCTACCAGCTTGTGCCGCCATCAGAAGTTATCACCGTATTTTTTGAAAAATTCACTCAGGTTAATCCCGACGGCGGCCTGCTGCAGCAGCATGCCGCAGCCAGCCTGTTGCTGGCTCTCACCGGGTTTGTGGTTGCCGTGCTCGTGGGAGTTCCCTTGGGCCTTTTTATGGGCTGGTACCCCAAGGTCAACATGCTTGTGCGGCCAATATTTGATGCAATCAGGCCCATTCCGCCCATTGCCTGGATACCCATTGCCATTTTGTGGCTGGGCATTGGCATGCCGGCAAAGGCATTTATCATTTTTCTGGCAGCCTTTGTGCCCTGCGTCATCAATTCCTATACCGGCATACGCCTCACCAATCCCGTGCTTATCCGGGTGGCGGAAATTTACGGTGCCTCCAATTTTGAAACATTTCGCAAAATTGGCGTTCCCTCGGCCATTCCCATGATCTTTACGGGCATGAAGCTTTCCCTCAACGCGGCGTGGACAACCCTTGTGGCCGCAGAGCTGCTGGCAGCTTCCGTGGGGCTGGGCTTTATGATTCAGCAGGGCAGACGCCTTGCCCGGCCTGACGTCATCATTGTCGGCATGCTGACCATCGGCTTGCTGGGTGCGCTGATGTCCTGGATTCTCACAAGGATAGAAGCGCGCTTTGCCTCGTCAAGGAGGCTCTCATGAAAGGTTTTATCAAAGCCAATTCTGCCTGGCTTGCGCCCGTGGCATCCATCGGTGTTTTTGTGGTGCTGTGGGGGCTTGTGTCCCTCAAGGTCAACCCGGAATTTTTGCCTTCGCCCGCCATGGTGTGGCACGAATTTATCAGGCTTTGCCATGTGCCTGTTGGTGGCACCAGCCTTGCCGGGCATGTGGGTTACAGCCTGCAACGGGTATTGATAGCCTTTTGCCTTGCCGTGCTCATGGGGCTGCCCCTGGGCCTGCTGATGGGGTGGAGCAGGGTTTGCGAAAAAATTGTGTCGCCCATTTTTGAGCTGCTGCGCCCCATTCCGCCCATTGCCTGGATACCCATTGCCATTCTGTGGCTTGGCGTTGCAGAAGGCTCAAAGGTTTTCATCTGCTTTGTGGGTGCCTTTGTTATCATGATTCTCAATTCATACACGGGCATGCGTTATGTAGACCCGTTGCTGATTGATGCGGCGCGCTCGTTTGGGGCCAGCCGCTCGCAGCAGTTTTTCAACGTTGCTGTGCCTGCCTGCATGCCGTCCATATTTGCGGGTGTGCAAAATTCCCTTTCCATGGCCTGGATGTGTGTGCTTGCGGCAGAGATGGTTGGTGCGCGCGAGGGTGTCGGCTTTATCATCATTCAGGGAATGGATCTTAACAAGTCCTCCATGATTCTTGTGGGAATGATACTCATCGGTGTGGTGGGCTCTCTTCTTGCGGCGGCTTTGCGCTGGGTTGAACGTGTGCTCTGCCCCTGG
>NZ_DASQOG010000232.1:0-5719 GCF_035644575.1 Desulfovibrio sp.
GGGCAGCATGCTCAGCGGCACACGGTAAACCCAGTCGCCGGGGTTGGCCTGGCCGAAGCTTTCCCAGTTGGCGCGGTCGCGGTCATATTCCTCATACCGGGCAAGCCGGGATTTGAGGCGGTTGATAAAGGCCGTCTGCTCACCCACGCTCATGCGGTACCAGTCTTCCTCGCGCAGCAGCATGACGTCGCTCTTGTAGGGCAGGCCGTCCAGAAATTCGGAAAGCACGCCAAGTTCGGCCAGATTCTTGCCCTGCGTGGGCATGTTGGGGTCGCGGGCCATGCGGGTGGAGGCAGAAAGCACACCCTGGAAAAAGTCGCGCGCGTCAGTCTTTTTGGTGCGCTCGGCATTGTCGATGATGGCCTTGAGCTGGGCGCTCAGGTCGTTGAGCTGGTTCTTGGTCAGCAGTACGGCCACGTCAACGCTAGGGGTCTGCCTGCTCTTGGCAAGCTGGTTCAGATCCATGTCTGCAATCCAGGAATTTACCACGGAAGGCGCGGCATTTTCACGCGCCTTGCCGAGGTATTCAAGCTGCATGGCATAGCCGAGGGTCGCTGCCAGATTGGCGGCCTGATCTTCCGCAGAGGCTGTCTGCGGCTTTTCGTCCTTGGGCTTGGTCATGATCTTGCCTTCGGCGGTGTTCTTGACCATATCAAGCATGCCGGTGGCCAGAGTCTTGGTGATGGCGGCAAACTGCTCCGCTCCCTTGGCAGGCGTGGGTGCGGACACCACCAGATAGTTGGAGCGGTTGCCCGAAAGCTTGCTCAGCGCGCGGTAGCTCTGCTCCGCATAGGCGTGGTTGGCGTTGCCGCCGGGGCTTTTGAGGTGCAGGGCGGTAATCCAGATGCCCTTCTGGCGGGCAAAGTCGTTGACTTCGCTCGGGCCCATGGCCACCGAGGCAAACTTGTCGCCGCTCTTGAGCGGGCCAGCATCTGTGATCAGCAGGATAAGGCGCGAGGAGTAGTCGCCCCAGTTCAGGCCTTCCACGGCCTTGTACACGCCAGCCAGTGAATCCTCGTTGAAATCGTGGCTGGAAACCTTGGCTTCCTGCACTTTTGAAAGCTTGTCTTCAAGGCTTTTGCGGTCTTTTGCCGTGGCAAAATCGCTCACAACTTCGGTGGTATATTCCAGACCGGGCGTAGCCTTGGTGCTGCTGCGAAAGGCCACAACGGCAAAGCCCACGTTGTCGGTCATGTGATCTTTTTCAATCTTGTCGTATATCTGCCGAACCACGTTCAGGCTCTGGTCGATATAGGGCTTCATGGAAATGGTGGTGTCGATGACAAGGGCAATGCCGGTCTTGGGCGGGCCGTTCTTGCCGTCCTTGTTCTTGCCGTTGCCGGGGTCAATGGAGGCAACCCTCAGAAACTTGACGCCGTCAAAGGGGTCTTTCATGTCCAGTATGGGCATGAGATAGAAGCGCTTTTCAGACACTGCGCCCTGAGCGTCCGACGGCTCGCTGGCAAGGATGGGCATGGTTTCCGGCGCTGGCTGGTTGCTCTGCCGCAGGCTTGCAGCCTGCGCTTCAAGGGCATCGAGCCTTTTTTCCATGTCTGGCGCGGCGCAAAGTTCGTTCAGGCCTGTTTCCGTCTTGAAAAACAGCACAGGATCGCGCCCGGTGCGGGGCGTGAACAGCAGGGTGAGCGACTGGTTCCAGTCCGTGGCCTTGGCGGCTTCCATCCAGCCCTCGGGCTGCGCGGTAGAGGCACCAACCTGAATGTAGGCGTCCTTGCGGTCATAGACATACATAACCGTAAAGGGCACCACGCTTTTGCGCACCACGGCGCCATCGGCCTTTGGCTCGGCCAGCAGGGCCGCGCCGGGATGGCTGACCACCCGCTGGAACAGCGTTTTTTTGCCCTGCTGCAACAGGGGCGCGGCAGAAACGGTGGAAACAGTGCCAGCAATGCTGACGCCAAGGCCCAGCACCAGCAGGGCTACAAGGCAGCAACGGCGAAACATGGGCATGCAATACATAGTGAACTCCTCGCGGGATGCAGCAATTCCAGATCAAACTGCTCGGGGCCGCGTTTATTGCCAGTTTTGCAGCAGGGAGCGCGCTTCGGCATCACCCTTGGCCTCAAGGGCGCGGGCGTGTTCTTTCAGCGTGTCCAGTGCCGCCTTGGCTTGAGGCTGGCCCTTTTGCAGGGCCTGATCGTACCAGCGCTTGGCCTGCGTGAGGTCGGCGGGGATACTGCCGCGCGGCAGGGTGCTGGCCGGGTCGTAAAACTGACCCACAAGGAACATGGCTTCGGCATCGCCTTTCTGCGCGGCGTCTTCCAGCAGCAAAAATGCGGCGTCGCTTTCTTCCGGCTTGGCGTCGGCCTTGCGCAAGGGCTTTGCCATGGCAAGGCTCACGTCGGGCAGTGCCTGCCCGCGCAACTGTTCGCGCGCCGAGGCCAGGGGAGAAAGCGGCTGCTTGGCGGCATCCGCCCCTTGCTGCCCGGCGTCTCCGGGCTTGGGCTGGGCCTGATCAGCGCTTTGGGGCTTGTCCGCATTCTGCGTCTGCTCAGGGGGCGTGGGCAGGGGGGCTTTTTCCGGCTCGCGCAGCAGGAACCACCACGCGGCAACGCCTGCGGCAATGGCTGCAAGCACGAGCAGGAGCACAAGCCCGGCCTTGGCGCCGGGTTTGCCTTCTTCCTTGCTTGCCATTTCAAGCGGAGCTTCATGCTGCTGGGGCGCTTGCGGCTCCTCAAAAGCCAGAGGCGGCTCCGGCGATTCCAGCACTGGTTCCGGCTCCGGCTCGGGAGCGGGCGATGCGACAGGCGGGGGAGTCAGCGGAGCGCCAGCGCCCATGCCATGCCCGCCCGCAATGTTGGAATATACGAGCGATTTTACGGCAAGGGCGCAACTGCCCACGCCGCGCAGGCTGATACGGTAGGCATCGAGGTTGTCCACCTCGTCCACCACCGCAGGGCCAACGGCCAGCCGCAGGCTGTCGCCGTCATTATCCCAGGCATCGGGGGTGAGCAGGGTTTCGCTCTCCTGCCAGCCACGGGGGCCAAGGCATTTGCCGTCAGATGCCCGCAGCAGGGTAAAGCCGGGTTCGCTCACATCGCCTGCGTCAAAAATCTCGATGATGCCGTTGCCGGGGCCGCGCCCGGTATCGGCTGAAATGCTGGCGCGCATGGGTTATCCTTTGAAGGCCTGCAAAAGTTCGCGCAGGCGGTTGTTCTGTTCAGGGTTGACGCTCTGCTGGCCGTCAAAATCCACATTGGCCATAACGCTATAGGCCATGGCGCGCAGCCAGTCAGTATACCACAGGCGGTCATAGGGCGATTCTTCCTCGCCGATGCGGGGTTCTCCCTTGATTTCCTGCGGTGGGTCAAACAGGGGCACGCTTTTGCCGCCAAAAACAACGGTGCGCCGCGTCTGATCCTTGAAGCGTGGGTCAAAGCCCCACCAGTCCACAAAGGCGTTGATGGCATCCGCAGCAAGGCTCACCTGCTTCCACACGAGGCGCTCGCGAGCCATATTGCTGAATGCCGATGAGCGGCGCAGCTCAGCCTCCAGATTTTCGCGCAGCTTGCAGCGCGCTGCGGCCTGCACCAGCTCGTGGCAGAACTGGTCAAGTTCCTTGGCTGGCAGGCCAAGCTGGCCCCTGACTTCCACATCGTTGCAGAGGTCGCGCAGCCGCCCTGTCCAGTGGTCCATGACCATTCCGGCAAAGACCTGGGCGCTGTCCTTTGCTTCCGCATCGGCGGCGTCTGCCGCTGGCGCGGACACGGGAGCGTCGTCGCCAAAGATGTCGCCCAGAATGTCGTTGGCGGAAACACGCGCACCCACAACCTGAGCTGGCGCGGCGGCCTGGCCTTCATCCGGGCTTTGGCGGGCGTTGAGGCAGATTTCGTAGAGGTCAAAGTCGCGCACCTGAAGGCGGCGCAAA
This sequence comes from Desulfovibrio sp., assembly GCF_035644575.1. GTDB lineage: Bacteria > Desulfobacterota > Desulfovibrionia > Desulfovibrionales > Desulfovibrionaceae > Desulfovibrio. Next base: position 3,887 of record NZ_DASQOG010000232.1, read on the forward strand.
AATTCGCCAAAGAGCTGCCTTTCCGCAACCTTGGCCATCTGCGAAACCAGCAGGCGCGAGAGCTGTTCCTTTTGTCTGCGCAGTTCTTCCCTGTCGTCCGTGCGATAGAAGGGTGCAAGCCCGGTGCGCAAGCGTTCGCATTTTTCGGCAAGGCTGCCGCTGATCTGCTGCCGCTTGAGTTCGGGGTTGCACAGGGGCCGCAGGCTCTGGCGCAGCAGGCCCACGCCGCCGTCGTTGAGCGTCATGGCTGCCTGCCAGGCCCGTTCCGGGTCAGCCACATGCTTCTGCACCAGTGGCGATTGCATGAAGGACTGGCGCACTTCTTCCACAAAGGCCTGTTGTTCCTGCCGGATGCCGGTTTCGCGCCTGTCGGCGTAATCGAAAATGGCCTCGCACAAAAAGTTGGGATTGCGCAGCAAAAAGACATTGTTGAAGGGGTGCGTGCCGTCCCAGTTTTGCGGCCAGTCGTGCACCTGACCGAAAAAGTTCACCAGCGAAGATTCCAGCCGGGTTGTCCAGCGGGTTTCCACTGAGGGCGATCCGGCTTTTTTTTCAAACTCCATGTCCATCTTGGTGAGCACAAAAAAGAGCGCTGGCGCTTTACTGGCGCGCATTTCAGGCGTTTCGCCGTGGGTGGAGCATATCCATTCATACACGGCCTGCGGCAGATCCTGCACTTCCTGCGTGCTGGGTCCGATGCAGAGCAGCATGCTGGTGAGCTCTTTTTCCTCGCGGTAGCGCTCAAAAAGGTAGGCCACCTTGCCGCGCAAAAAGAGTTCCTTGAGCATGTCCTTGCGACTGTCCAGCGCGGCGCGCAGATCGCTGAATTTGTAGCGCGCGCGGTAGCCGGGAAAGTCCAGCAGGTCGGTGTGGTCAAAGAAATCGTCGGGCTTTTCACGCATGTAGATGGTGATTTCCGCCGTGAGGGCCGTCACCAGCGCGCGCGGCAGGTCAGCCTTGCGGCCCTCCGCGCCCACAAGGGTCAGCATGTCTGTGGGCGGCTCGTTGAGGCCCTGCAACCGCGCCACGTCAATAATGCTGTTGCTGCGGGGTATGAGCGCGTCAATGGCGCAACATGCCTCGGCAGCGTTGCCGAGCTGGCGCAAGGCCGCGCCAAGCTGTATATACACTGCCTGAAATTCCGGCACGCCATCCCAGATCAGGCCCACAAGGCGGGCACGGTCTTCCAGCTCCAGACGGGGGGCCAGTTCCATGGCACGCACCCAGTAGCCGTTCTGGAGCATCTGCACTCTGGGGCGCGAAATGAAGTTTTTGTTCACATAATCGCGCAGTTCTTCCACATCGTCCAGGCTCATGCCGCCGGGTACGGGCGCAGACTGGGCGCGGCTCTGGAGGCTCTCCAGCTCCTTGGCGAGGGCCTCGGCATTGGGGGCGTCCTTGTGGTCGCAGTCCGCATAGTAGGTATTGGCGAGCACGCGGGCCACGTCAGTTTCTGAAAGCAGACGCAGACGGATGGGGTAGGCCTCTGTAACGCCCTCGGGCGGCGTGGTGGTAAAGCGCGTAACCAGCCCGGTGGATTCCTTGCCGCCCTCGGGGTTGATATCCTTGATGAAGTTGAAGGTCTGACCGCAAAAATCGGCCAGAAGCACCTTGTCCGCATCACTGGCAAGGGCCGAAATAAGGTAGGACTTGCCCGACTGGCTGGGGCCAAACACACCCACGCACATCTTGCGGCGGGCCGCCTGCTCGCACTTGCCGAAAAAGCGGGCCGCATGGCGCAGATCCTTTTGCAGGGCTGCGCGCTCGTTGCCCACAAGCTCGGAATTGTCCTGAAGCCATGCCCCTGCGGAACGGGAAGTTTCCGCCAGTTCG
>NZ_DASQOG010000233.1:0-5444 GCF_035644575.1 Desulfovibrio sp.
TAAATTACTGCGGCGTGATTGTTTATGTTTATATCAAGATAAATTGATATGTCAATAAAAATGTGCCATCGCACCTTGCCAAATGGCAAAAGCGGTCGTAATGCAGGTTACGGACAATAAAAATAGACGGCAAGACATGAACACCCGGCAGTTTCTCTTTATAGCAACGGACGCAATCCGGCCCGCATGGCGGGTTATCCGCAGTCTGCCGCCAACATGGCTGGCGGCCCTGATTGTCTGTTGCACCATAACCATGCCACGCCCCGGCCTTGCCGCGCCAGATCAGCAGGGCAATCAGCCCCCAGGCGCAGTATTGCCCGCCGAGGGCCACGCGGCTGCGCTGCCTGCCGCCCCGGCATTGCTTGCCGCTGACTCCCACGCCATGCAGCCTGCCGACGCAGCCGCCAGAGGCGGCGTGGATGCTCAGGGCCGGGCCGACTGGCGGGAGCTTGAACCGGGTCTCCTGTTTGGCGAATTTCAGCTCAACGAAGGTGATGCCCGCCTCACCGTCCTGCGTATAGACCCTGCCGCGTTTGACTTTACCCTCTGCTCCCGCTCGCAGGATGGCGGCCCCTCCCGCCAGCTGAACCAGTGGGGCGAGCAGTACAACCTTGTTGCGGCCATCAATGCCAGCATGTACCTGCCCGATGCTTCCACCAGCACAGGCTACATGCGTCAGGGTTCGCATGTGAACAACGGGCGCGTGGTACAGCGTTTCGGCGCTTTTTTTGTGGCCGGGCCGGATGAACCGACGCTGCCCAAGGCAGCCATTCTTGACCGCGACAGCCCCCTGTGGCGGCAGCAGATGGATCATTATGATCTTGTGATTCAGAATTACCGCATGATCAATGCCGACAGGCGCATCCTCTGGTCGCCCGGCGGCCCGCACTACTCCATTTCCGCAGTGGCGCAGGACGGAGACGGGCAGATTCTCTTCATGCACTGTCGCCAGCCCGTGGAAGCCTATTCCTTTGCGCAACAGGTTTTGCACCTGCCCCTCAACGTGCGCACCGTCATGTATGTGGAAGGCGGGGGCCAGGCTGGCCTGTTGGTTCGTTCCGCAGCGCTTACCCGTGAACTTGTGGGTCTGAGCCCCAGCGGCCTGCTGGTGACTGGCGACCTGCGGGCAGTGCTGCCCAATGTGCTTGGCGCGCGCCGCAAAAACGGCGAAGAAAATTCCAGCGGCAACGCTGGCGGCACTCCCGGCGGCGCGGGCACAAAACCCGCAGCACCTGTGGAGATACAAGCGCCTTCCGCTTCTGCGCCTGCCTCCGCAGCAAATGCGGATCAGGCACAGCCCGCAACCGACACGCCTGAGCAACCGGCACAGACCAATCCCTCCGGACAAACTCCTTCAGACACAACACCCGAGGTGGCTGCCCCCACCAAGCCAGAAGCCGCTTCTGACGCCGAGGCTGCTTCGGCAAACGCAACTCAACCTGCGCAAGCCCAGGGCGCAGCAGCAAACGCCCCTGCCCCGTCTGAAGCACTCAAGACCTCTGAGGCACAATCGGCTCCCCCTACTGCCCCGCTCACAGAACCAGGAACCTCCCTTGCCCCTCCGGCATCCAGCCCGGAAGGAGCAAGCTTGCCCAAGGTGCAGAACAAGTAGTTCATTGGTCAGCTCAGACTCCAGAAAATTGGCTTTTCATGCGCTTATCGCAAGCTCACTACTCCCTCCCAGTTGTTGATAATAATTATCAATGCTAAAAAAAAGACTTTACATCAGGAGCCACTTCTTTCACAATATTTCTTGGTAAGGGGCTGAACGCGCTGATTGAGGCATGCTCAGCCGCCTCCCCCAGACTAACCTGTCAAAACAAGTGAGGGACTCATGCCCACGCAACTCGAAGTGTATAAGTGTACCCACTGCGGCAATATCGTTGAAGTTCTCCACGGCGGCGGCGCAGACATCGTCTGCTGTGGCGATCCCATGAAGCTGATGGTCGAAGGCGCAACCGACGGCGCCCTTGAAAAGCACGTGCCTGTCATCGAAAAAGTTGATGGCGGCTACATGGTCAAGGTCGGCAGCGTTGCCCACCCCATGGAAGAAAAGCACTACATTGAATGGATCGAGCTGCTGGCCGACGGCAGGAGCTACACCAAGTTCCTGAAGCCCGGCGACGCGCCCGAAGCCTTCTTTGCCATTGACGCTGCCAAGGTTACCGCCCGCGAATACTGCAATCTTCACGGTCACTGGAAGGCGGAAAACTAGTTTTTTCTGATGTAGGAACCGCGCGGTTCCCATTTGTTACACCGGCATCAAGCCACAATTATATATTCAGGAGACATGCCATGCAAAAGTATGTTTGCGGCGTTTGCGGCTACGAATACGACCCCGCTGAAAACGACAACGTGCCTTTTGAAGATCTGCCCGATGACTGGACCTGCCCCGTTTGCGGCGTGGGTAAAGACCAGTTCACCCCTGCCTAATTTTTTTCTTTCCCCGTTCTTTCCCCCGCTTTGCCTTGCCCTAAGGCAGGGCGGGGATTTTTATAGAAGGGGATTCCCCAACACTGCGGAGACACACCATGCAGCCAGTAGAAATAAAAAAAGATATTTTCTGGGTCGGCTTTGTCGACTACGATCACAGGGATTTTCACGGTTATTCCCGTTCGCCTGATGGTTCGACCTACAACGCCTACCTGATCAAGGACGAAAAAAACGTCCTGCTTGATACCGTCGCCTCGGGCTGCGAGGGCACCCTGCTGTGCCGCATGGCCCAGGTGCTTGAGCCGGAAAAGATCGACTACATCATCTGCAACCACATGGAACTGGACCACGCCGGCGCGCTGGAAGCCATTATTGAGCGTTGCAAGCCGGAAAAAATTTTTGTGTCGCAGACCGGCCTCAAGTCGATGGCTGGCTATTTTGACTGCAAAAACTGGCCCGTGCAGGCAGTGAAGAGCGGCGACAGCATCAACATCGGCAAGCGCACCATCGTGTTTCAGGAAACCCGCATGCTGCACTGGCCCGACAGCATGGTTTCTTACATTCCCGAAGACAAACTGCTGGTCAGCAACGACATCTTTGGTCAGAACATCGCCAGCTCCGCCCGCTTTGTTGACGAGTTCGGCGATGACGGCGAATACACGCGCCGCGTCAAGGAATACTACTTCAACATCGTGCTGCCCTACTCCCCCATGGTTCTCAAGACCCTGCCCGTGGTCGAAAAGCTCGATATCGACATGATCGCCCCTGACCATGGCCTCATCCACAGGGGTGAAAAGGCCGTGCGCGGCATTATCGACATGTACCGCGCCATGGCCGAGCAGAAACCCCAGCAGCGCGCGCTCGTTTTTTACGACACCATGTGGCAGTCCACAGAAACCATGGCCTACGCCATTTGCAGCGGCCTGGAAGAAAACGGCGTTCCCACGCGCATCATGAGCGTGAAGCAGAACCACCACAGCGCCGTCATGACCGAACTGGCAGACTGCGGCGCGGTCATTGCCGGTTCGCCCACCCACAACAACACCGTGCTGCCTCTCGTAGCCGCCCAGCTTACATACATGAAGGGCCTGCGCCCCCTGAACCGCATTGGCGGCGCGTTTGGCTCCTACGGCTGGTCGGGCGAAGGCCCCAAGTTCCTGCACGAGCAGCTTGCCTCCATGAACATGGAAATGCCCGCTGAACCCGTGAAGTGCAACTGGCGGCCCGATCACGAGGCCCTCAAGGCCTGCCGCCAGATGGGCGTTACCATTGCCGAAGCCCTTAAGAAAAAATGCCAGGGCTAAGCCCAGCCTGCCCTGACTAAAAACAGCAGCGCCCGCAGATGCGGGCGCTGCTGTTTTTTATGGCGCGCATGCCTGTACCGGACGGCTGTGCACAATCATGCAGGCCCAAACCGACGCCTGCGGCACACGTTAATCAGACCATACTATTCCGCCAGTCCAGCCTTTGCGGCAAAAGGATCCCAGGAAGGGTCACGGTGGGGCTCGTACTCCGTCACAAGCGCCACCCAGTCGCTCAACGGCTGACCAAACAGGCGGGCTATGACCGCGATGGTCATGTCCATACCGGCAGAAACTCCCGACGACGTCACAACCGAACCGCCGTCAACCCAGCGGGCCTTGGCGACCCAGCGCACCTTGGGGCCCGGCGCAATGGAAGCCTTGAACGCCATCTTGTTGGTGGTGGCAAGCCTGCCGTCCAACAGCCCGGCTGCGGCAAGCAGTGAAGCCCCGTTGCACACAGACATGACGAGCTTGGTGTTTTTGGCCTGCGCCCGTACCCAGTTCAGGGTTGCTTTGTCCTGCAACAAGGGGATAAGGCCTATGCCGCCTGGGACAAGCAGATAGTCCAGTGCAGGGGCGTCAGCATAGCTGTATTCCGCCAGCGTTTTTGGCCCCTGATTGGAAGCCACCGGCCCCTTCTGCGCCGCTACCGTCACGAGCCTGATATCCACGCGGTCTGATTCTTCTCCCCAAAATCTGGCGGGGGCATTTTTGAGGCTGCCCCACATTTCCATGGGGCCATAGGCGTCCAGCATCTCAAATCCGGGGAAGAGCAAAACGCCAAGTGTCAGCTGCCTTGAGGCAGGCTTGGGAACGGCATCGTACATATCGCCGTTTTCCACCTGAGCGGATGCTTGCCCGGCCTGCGCCTGCACGCCAATGGGCCAGAACGCTGCAAACAGCGCCAGCAAAAGGGCCAGTGGCTGCAGACGGCGCTGAATATTCTGGTGCATACACATCTCCTTGTTTGCCGGGCAATGGAACACCCCGGCGTTGAAGTTATGCACCCATCCTAAGGCATGGCCGTGGCTGGCAACAATGACAATAAACTTGCCCTTTCTGCCAATGGCGACGCCAGCGTACCAAGGTGAAAAAATATATAGATGCGTGCACCAAAAGGCGGGAGCGCAAACCAAACAAAAAGCCCTCCGAAGCGGAAGGCTTTTATCGTGACTGGCGGCATGCAGAACACACCGCCCAAATCCTAGCAGGGGAACTCCCCAGAACTAATTGCGCACGTCGTCGTCATTGTCGGCAGGGCGCGCAGCGGGGCGCTGCCCCTTCTGGGAGTCGCGCTGCTGCATGTCGCGCGGGGGACGGCGGTCATCGCGCGGGCGGCCCATCTCGTCGCCACGGGGGCTGCGGCGGTCGCCCTTGTCGTTGTCGTAGCGGGGCTTGCCCATTTTTTCGCCCTGCGCGCTGCGGTTGTCGTGGCGTCCGTCCATGCGCCCATTGGGTTGGTTCTTGCTGTCCTTGCGGTCATAATGGCGCCCGCCACGATCAGCGTCCTGACGTCCGTCACGGTCGCCCTTCTGTTTATACCCTTGGGGGGCATCTCCATTCTGAGCCGCCTGCACGGCAGGGGTGCCCACAAAGAGCAGGCCCACGGCAAGGGCGCTCAGCGCCAACGGTTTCAACACATATTTCATACGCATAAAGTTCCTCCTTGGGTGGGCATTTCGCCCATTGCCTCCTTACGCCAGCTCG